>DATFRN010000106.1:0-2068 GCA_035263165.1 Acidimicrobiales bacterium
AGCCGCCGCATCGCCGCGGTCCTCGCCCTCGACCCCGCGGCGCCGGCGCTGGAGTTCGACCGCCGCTGGCACCCCTGGGGCGACCTGGCCGCCGCCGCCGACGCGGTCGGCCCCCACGTCGCCCCGGGCGAGCGGGTGGCGGTGCTGCTGCGCAACCACCCGGTCCACGTCGGCCTGCTGGTCGGCCTGCTGCGGGCGGGGGCGTGCGTGGTGGCCGCCAACCCCGACCGCGGGGCCGAGCGGGTGCGGTCCGACCTGGCGGGCCTGGGCGTCGGGACGGTGGCCGGCGAGCCCGGCGACCTGGCCGACCTGGCCCCGGCGGTGCGCTGGCTGGCCAGCGACCGGCCGGGGGCGCTCGACGTCGCCGGGCGGGCGCCGGCCGGCGGCGCTGACCGCCGCCCCGGCGTGGCCGTGGAGATGCTGACCAGCGGCACCACGGGGCCGCCCAAGCGGGTGCCGCTGACCTACGACACGTTCGCCCACGTGCTGGCCGGGGCCAAGCACTACGAGCGCAACGGCGACGCCGCCGTGCGCCTGCGCTCGGGCGTGGCCGTCGTCAACGCCCCGCTGGTCCACCTGGGCGGGCTGTTCCGGGTGCTCCAGTGCGTGAGTGACGGCCGGCCGCTCTGCCTGCTGGAGCGGTTCCGGGTCGACGAGTGGGCCGACGCCGTCCGCCGCCACCGGCCCCGCACGGTCAGCCTGGTGCCGGCCGCGCTGCGCATGGTCCTCGACGCCGACCTCGACCCGGCCGACCTGGCCGGCGTCCGGTCCGTGGTCTCGGGCACGGCCCCGCTCGATCCCGCCGACGCCGACGCCTTCCGGGACCGCTACGGCGTGCCGGTGCTGGTGTCCTACGCGGCCACCGAGTTCGGCGGGGGCGTGGCCGGCTGGAACCTGGCCGACCACCAGCGCTGGTGGGCGGCCAAGCGGGGGAGCGTCGGCCGGGCCCACCCGGGCTGCGAGCTGCGGGCCGTCGACCCGGCCACCGGGGAGGCGGTCGGCGCCGGGGAGGAGGGCCTGCTGGAGGTGAAGGCGCCCCAGCTGGGCACGGGCGCCGGCTGGACCCGCACCACCGACCTGGCCCGCATCGACGCCGACGGCTTCGTCTGGATCCTCGGGCGGGCCGACCAGGCCATCATCCGGGGCGGGTTCAAGGTCCGGCCCGACGACGTGCGGGCCGCCCTCGAGCGCGACCCGCGGGTGCGGGGCGCGGCGGTCGTCGGCCGCCCCGACGCCCGCCTGGGCGCGGTGCCGGTGGCGGCCGTGGAGCTGCGTCCCGGGGCGCCGCCCACCACGGCCGGCGACCTGCTGGCAGGGGCGGCCGCCGTGCTGGCCCGCTACGAGCTGCCCGCCGACCTGCGCCTGGTCGACGCCCTGCCCCGCACTCCGTCGGGCAAGGTCGACCTGGCCGCGGTGCGGGCCCTGCTGGGGGACGGGAGCTGATGGACCTCACCTACAGCGCCGAGGACGAGGCCTTCCGGGCCGAGCTGCGGGCCTGGCTGGCGTCCGAGGTGCCGGCCCACGGCCCGCCGCCTCCGCCCGGCGACTGGGCCGCCCGCCGCGACTACGACACGGCCTGGCAGCGCAAGCTGCACGGCGCCGGCTACGCGGGGGTGGCCTGGCCGGCGGCGTTCGGCGGCCGGGGGCTGCCGGTCACCCAGCAGCTCGTCTACCTGGAGGAGTACGCCCGGGCCGACGCCCCCTACGTCGGGGTCAACTTCGTCGGGCTCATGCACGCCGGGCCCACGCTGATCGCCGAGGGCGGCGACGAGCAGCGGGCCGAGCACCTGCCGGCCATCCTGCGGGGCGAGAGCGTGTGGTGCCAGGGCTTCTCCGAGCCGGGGGCCGGCTCGGACCTGGCGTCGCTGCGGACCCGGGCGGTGCGGCGGGGCGACGAGTACGTGGTCGACGGCCAGAAGATCTGGAGCACCCGGGCGCACGTGGCCGACCACTGCGAGCTGCTGGTCCGCACCGACCCCGACGCGCCCAAGCACCGGGGCATCACCTGGCTGATCCTCGACATGCACCAGCCCGGCGTCGAGGTCCGGCCCATGCGGACGATCGACGG
>DATFRN010000107.1:0-7535 GCA_035263165.1 Acidimicrobiales bacterium
CCCATTGTGAGCCGACAGTGGTGGACAGCGGTGGTCACCTGTGGAACACTACCGCAGGTCAGGCAGCATCCGTGGACAAGCGTGGATGGCGTGGCGGTAGCCCATACCTTCCGCGTCGCTGGTCCGGACGGGTCCACACCCGTCCGGACCCGTCACTAGGGGTACGTGCGGTCGATGGGGCCGGTCGTCCTCGACGATCGTGCAGTTGGCGGGCGCTGACCGGCGCCGGGTCAGTCCCAGCAGAGGCAGAAGGGGTGGCCGGTCGGGTCGAGGTAGACCCGCCACGGCTCGCCCTCCGGCGGCTGGGACTCGTGCTTCGTGGCGCCCAGCGCCAGCACCGCCGGCTCGGCCTCGTCGATGTCGCCCACGGTCACGTCGATGTGGAACTGCTGGCCGTGCTCGGCGCTGGGCCACACCGGCGGCTGGTAGTCGGGCGCCAGCTGGAAGCTCAGGAGCACCGTGGCACCGTCGCGCAGCGACACCCACTCGCCGTCGTCGTGGGTGATCTCGCCCCCCACCAGCGCCCGGTAGAACTCGGCCAGCTTCCGGGGCTCCGGCGTGTCCAGCACGACGGCCCTGAGCTCAGCGATCCCTGCCATGGCCCGACTCTGCCACGCGGGCGGTAGACCGTTGGCGTGGTCGAGGTGGAGTTGCGGGCTGCCGGGGTGGACGACGAGCCGTTCCTGTGGCGGATGCTGCTGGAGGCGGCGCACGCCGGTGACGAGGTCGACGGTCCCGACGCCCTCAAGTCCATGCCCGAGCTGGCCCGGTACGTGGACGGTTGGGGGCGGCCCGGCGACATCGGCGTCATCGCCACCCGGCAGGGCGAGCCGGTGGGCGCGGCGTGGCTGCGGCTGCTGGTGGGCGACGAGGCGGCCTACGGCTACGTCGACGAGCGCACCCCCGAGCTGGCCATCGCCGTCGACCCCGCGCTCACCGGGCAGGGCATCGGCGGGGTCCTGCTGGCGCGGCTGCTGCTGGACGCCGGGGGGAGGTTCGCCGCCGTCAGCCTCAGTGTCCGCCGCGACAACGACGCCCGGCGCCTCTACGAGCGCTTCGGCTTCCGCCCGGTCGACGGGACCGAGGTCGACAACCGGGCGGGCGGCACGTCGATCACCATGGTCCGCCGCCTCGGGCCCGGCGGCGGTGGCACGATGACGTCCGCCCCGGAGGTGTGGCCATGACCTATTCCATCGTCGCCCGCGACCCCGCCACCGGGGAGCTGGGCATCGGCGTGCAGACGTGCTTCTTCGCGGTCGGCTCGGTCGTGCCCTGGGCCCGGCCCGGCGTGGGCGTGGTGGCCACGCAGGCGATCGCCGAGCGGGCCTACGGGCCCCGCTGCCTCGACGCGCTGGCGTCCGGGGCCGCCGCCGGGGAGGCCCTCGCCCGGGCCCGGGCCGCCGACCCCGGCGCCGCCCTCCGCCAGGTGGCGGTGGTCGGGGCCGACGGCACCGCGGCGGTCGAGACCGGCGAGATGTGCCTCGACCACGCCGGCCACGTCGCCGGCGACGGCTGGTCGGCCCAGGCCAACATGGTCGCCTCGCCCGACGTGTGGGGAGCGATGGCGGCCGCCTACGAGGCGACGTCCGGGCCGCTGGCCCGGCGGCTGCTCGCCGCACTGGAGGCCGGCGACGCCGCGGGCGGCGACGCCCGGGGCCGGATGTCGGCTGCGCTGCTGGTGGTGGCCGGCGAGGCGCCCGACGACCCGGGCGGCGGTCTGCGGCTGGACCTGCGCGTCGACCGCAGCGAGGACCCGCTCGGCGACCTGGCCCGGCTGCTCGACGCGTCCGACGCCTACGCGACGTTCGACGGGGCGGCGAACCAGCTGTTCGCCGGCGACCCGGCCGCCGCCCTCGGCACGATCGACGGGGCGCTGGGGATGCTCCCCGGCGAGGAGAACATGCGGATGATCCGGGCCGGCGCCCTGCTGGCCTCGGGCGCGGTCGACGACGGCGTGGCCGAGGTGCGCGCCCTGGTGGCCGCCCGCCCGACGTGGGAGGTCATCTTCCGCAGCTTCGCCGACCGCGGCCTGCTCCCCCTACCCGCCGGCCTGGCCGTCGACGACCTGTTCGCCTGAGGGACAGTGGGCTGCCGCCCGGGGGCGGCCGGCGGCGGTGGCGCGCTCACGGAGGTCGCGGACCAGGTCGATGGCGGCCCTGCGCATGGCGTCGTCGGCGGTGAGGTCCGGCCAGCCGGCCACCCGCCGCTCGGTGGCGTCGGCCCAGTCCGCGACCGCGGTCGTGATCCGGAGGACGAGGTCCATGACGAGCACGCTCTGGTGGATCCGCCCGGGATAGGGCGGTCCCTCGGTGAGGACGAACTCGAGCGTGCCGGCGACCCGGGCGACGTCGGCGAGCGCGTCGCTGCGCATGGCGTCGATCGTGGCGAGGAGGTCCTCCCTCGTGCCGTTCTCGGCGAAGAGCACCTTGAGCGCCCCCTCGGACTCGAACCGCACCCCGGTGCCCGGCTCCGCCACCCAGCGGGCGAGCACGCGGCGCCCCTCGGGGCTGATCGAGTACCGGGTGCGGCGCGGGTTCTGCCGATCGACCGTGGCCTGGGCGTGCCCGGCCGCCACCAGCCGCTTCGGCTCCTCGTAGACCTTGCTCTCGGCCCGGGGCCAGATGTGGTGGATCATGCTGCGCTTCAGGTGCTGGACCAGCTCGTAGGGCGTCCAGCGATCGATGCCGAGCAGCGCGAGGACGACCATCGAGCTCGACGAGCGGCGTGCCATGGCCCTTGACACTACTCCCTGAGGGAGTTAGATAGAGTTGTTACTCCCTCAGGGAGTAGTGGCGGAAGGAGGGCACATGGACGTGGGTGAGCTCATCGGCGGCTGCCGGGAGGCGGCGCGGGGCGACACGCCGACCCGGGATGTCGCCGAGGTGGTGAGGGCCTTCCTGCACCAACCGAACCTCCGAGGCCAGGTGGGCGGCGGCGATCGCTCGACGTACGAGGCGCTCTACCGGGGCGAGGACATCCTGGTGCTGCACGGCGTGGTGCCCCCGACGCCCGCCCCGGTCGCTCCCCACGACCATCGCATGTGGGCGGTCATCGGGGTCTACCAGGGGCAGGAGCGCAACGAGCTGTTCGCCAGGGCGGAGGGCGGATTGGAGACGGTCGACCGCTTCACGGTCGCGGCCGGGGAGGTGAGGACGCTCGACCCGCAGACGATCCACTCGGTGCAGGCGGGCCGCGGAAGCTACCTGGGTGCCATCCACGTCTACGGCGGGGACCTCTTCGGCACACCCCGCAGCACGTGGATCGACGGCAGGGAGTGCCCCCTGGACGAATCGGCGCTACCGGCGTTCTTCGCCAGGCTCCGCCGCCACGAGACCGACCTCGGCCGCCCGATGACCCCCGACGAGGTCGCGACCTTCCTCGCCGAGCCGGGCTAGCGAGCCCGCGGGCACCGTGCGGCTGTCGCACGATGCCCGCGGTCCGCGCTCAGTCCTGCGGCCGTCGGACGAGCCGGTTGCTGGCCAGGAGCGACGCTCCTCCGACCACGAGGGCGATGCCGGCGGCGATGAGGAGGGCGTCGTTGTCGCTGCCGGTCTTCGGCAGCTCGACGCCCGCCGACGGCTGGACGGTCACCGTCGTCGAGGTCGACGGGGCGACGCTCGTGGTCGGCGACTCCGTCGTCGACGAGTTGGGGGTGACCTTCACGGTCGTGGTCGTCCCCTCGCTGGTCGACGTCGTCGGCGCCTCCGTCGTCGTCGGCGCCTCGGTCGTCGTGGGCGCCTCCGTCGTGGTCGGCGCCACGGTGGTCGAGGTCGTCGGCGGGGACTCGCAGCCGCTCACCCAGAACGTCTTGTGCTTGGTGTCGGCGCCCTGGGACCCGTCGGCGTGGACCGTGAGCTTCACGTGCCACCCCTGCTGGGCCTGCGGCTCGAACTTGGCCAGCAGGCTCGTCAGGTCGTAGGTCTTGCTCTGGTCGAGCCCGGCCTCGGAACCGCCGCCGCTGTGGTCGTCCTCGCCGATGAAGATGCCGGTGTCCTGGAGGATCACCTCGCGCCCCGTGGGCGGCACCACCTTGAACGTCACGCTGGCGAACAGCGCCCCCAGGTCGTAGCCGTAGAAGTCGACCTGGAAGATGCAGCCGACGTGCGGCTCGTTGTCCGGGTGGTCGTCGAACTCGACCCGGTCGATCTTGACCGTGCCGTCGTTCCCCGGCGGCCCGCCGGGCAGCGCGCTCGCCTGCCCGGGGACGCTCGCCACGAAGCAGATGGCCCCGACCAGCATCGCCACGATGCCGCCGAACGCCCGCCACGGGCGGCCGTTGTCGATCGTCCGCTCTGTCGTCTTCTGTGTCACGCCCTTGTCCTCCAGCTACGGGGCCCGCTGGCCCCGTCGTCGCCCAGCGTCGGGACGGCCGCGACCGCGGCCGCTACTCCGACCGCCAGCGTGATCTCCGGACCGACGTGGAGGGGTACGCCTGCGGACGAAATAGATCGCCTTGCGTCTGTGCGTGAGGGTCTGTGACAGACTGCGCACATCCAGGTGACACCAGGCAGCCGGCGGGTTGTCTGGACCGGGTCCGCTGGGGATCCGCTGGGCCGTCGCCTGGAGGGAGGAACTGATGCAGACCGACGACCTTGGCTCTGGCACGGGCCGTCGCCCCCTCCCGTCCGTGCCCGCCTGAGCCATGGCCGACGCGGTAGACGAGGTCGAGGCACCCGCCGACGCCGAGTCCGAGGCCACCGCCGCCCCGCCGTCGTGGCGGAAGAGCGAGCTGTGGCTCGCCATGGAGGTGGCCGCGCTCACCGCGCTCACCTTCAGCCGCCCCATCCTCGACAGCTTCGGGCGGTCGCCCGAGACGTTCGTGGCCCGGCGGGCCAGCCACACCGACATCCTGCTGTTCGCCCTGGTGGTGGCGTTCGTCCCCGCCCTGGTCGTGGCGCTGGCCGGCGCCGCCACCCGGCTGTTCGGGCCGACCGCCCGGCGGTGGGTGCACGTCGGCGTCGTCGCCGTCCTCGGCGGGCTGGCCGCCTGGCGCCTCGGCCAGGACATCACCGGCTGGCCCGGCTCGGCCACCAAGCTCGAGCTGGCCGGCATCCTCATCGCCGTGGCGCTGGGCGCGCTGCGCTGGCGGGTCCCGACCACGGCCACCTTCCTCCGCTACGCCGGGGTGGCCTCGGTCATCTTCCTGGTCCAGTTCCTGGTCATGTCGCCGGCGTCCGGGATGGTCTTCGGCGGCGACTCCGGCGTCGGCGGCGACGTGGCCAAGGGGGTCCAGCGCAACCTCACGGCCGCCGGCGACCGCCACCCGCCGCCGATCGTGATGGTCGTGATGGACGCCTTCCCCACGGCGACGATGCTCGACGGCAAGGGCCACATCGACGCCGATGCGTTCCCCCATCTGGCGGAGCTGGCCGGCTCGGCCACCTGGTACCGGAACTCCTCGACCGTGTCGGGCTACACGCTCGAGGCGGTGCCGGCCATCTTCACCGGCCGCTACCCGGCGCAGGACGGCTCGTCGGCCGTGACCGGCGGCAAGCCCGAGAACCTGTTCACGCTGCTCGGCGGCACCTACGACCTGCACGTCAAGGAGCAGGTGACCCGGCTGTGCCCGCCGACGCTGTGCCAGTCCGCCGCCCAGGGCGGGGCTCTCGGCGGCCTGCTGGGCGACGCCGTCGGCCTGTGGAAGGACGGCAACCGCGGCCAGGGCGAGGAGGCGCTCACCGATGTGGGCGGGGTCACCGACGTCGACCGCTACCAGCAGTTCGAGTCGTGGATCGACCACCAGGACTTCTCGCCCGGCGGCCGCCCCGACCTGTTCGCCTACCACGTGCTCATGCCCCACGGCCCGTGGGACACGCTGGCCGACGGCACCGTCTACAAGGCCAGCGCGCCCCCGACCGGCACCTTCGCCGGCGAGTGGGGCCCCCGTGGCATCCCGGTCGGCCACGAGCGCCACGTGCTCCAGGCGCAGGCGGCCGACCGGCTGATCGGCCACCTCATCGCCCGGCTCAAGGCGGCCGGCATCTACGACGACGCGGTGATCGTGGTGACCGCCGACCACGGCGACTCGTTCATGACCGGCCAGCCCGAGCGGGCTGTGTCCCGGGCCCAGTACGAGCAGATCCTGTGGCAGCCGCTGCTGATCAAGGCGCCCCACCAGGCCGAGGGCGTGATCGACGACGACAACGTCATGTCGATCGACATCGTCCCGACCATCGCCGACCTGCTCCACGTCCACGTGCCCTGGCACGTCGACGGCCGCCCGGCCCGCCTCGCGGGCGAGCGCGACCCCGACGTGAAGTGGTTCGACGACGACAAGAACAACCTGCTCCGCTCGCCCGACGGCCAGCGGCTGAGGTTCGACGCCAAGAGCGGCTTCGCCAAGGTGCTCACCATGCGCGGCGTCGACGGGACCGGGCAGGGCGCCGTGTGGCGCCAGACGCCGTACCGCGACCTGGTCGGCCGCGAGGTCGACACGCTCGACGTCGGCCGTCCCGCCGGCGGGTCCGTCGCCATGGTCGACCCGTCCTCCGGGCTGGGCCACGTCGACCGGCACGAGCCGCTGCCGCTGGAGCTCGTCGGCACGACGAAGCTGTCGCCGGGCACGACGCTGGCGTGGGGCCTCAACGGCAAGATCGGCGCGGTCGTCACGGTCCAGCCGACGGACCAGGGCGCCCCGCCGATGGCCCAGGGCCTGTTGCCGCCCAAGCTGTTCCGCGGCGGCGCCAACCACCTCACCGCCTACGTGGTCGAGGGGTCGCCCGGCGCCGAGACGCTCCGGCCCCTCGACGTCACCTGGTAGGCGCGTCAGGCCCGCAGGTCACGGCCCAGGCCTCGATGCAGCGATCCGTCAGCTCGCCGAGCTCGACCTCGGAGTGGTCCCTGGCGTCGAGGACATCCGCCCAGCGGGCGAAGGCCGCTTCGACGCCCGCCATGTCGTCGTCGTCGGGCTGCCCGGCGGCGACCCAGGCGACGAGCCGCCGCGCGGCGGACCGCACCAGCTCGTCGCCGCCCTGATCGTCCGTGGTGGCCGCCAGCGGCCCGAGCCGGTCGATGACCACGTTGACATCGGCGTTGGCCCGGTCGCGGCCGACCCCGGTGGCCCGCTGGTAGAGCCGGCGGGTGTCCATGGGGTCGGGCGTCCTGAACAGCCCCAGCAAGGTCGACGGGACGGAGACCACCACCCCGAGCACGCCCATCGCCTGGCCCAGGAAGTCGTCCCGCCGCTCGCCGGCCGCCACCAGCGGGTTCTGCCCGATCGCGCGGACCTTCAGCGTCACCTCCGCCAGCCGCGAGGCCACCTCGTCCAGGTCATCCGGCACGGACGAAGTGTGTCACCCGGACGGCCCGTCGGCGCCGAGCGCCCCGCCTACCGGGCCATGCTCACCGCCGGCGACGCCCGCACCTGCCTCGACCACTACGCCGCGCTCAGCCGCGACCTCGCCGACCGGGGTGTCAGGTCATGACGTCATGAAGAAGTGCGCCGCCATGTCGTCGTAGCACCGGGCGAAGCCGGCGGCGTCCTTGGCCGTGAGGCAGGAGTCCGGCGTCTTGTTCTCGGCCGCGATGAGGATGCG
>DATFRN010000108.1:0-2369 GCA_035263165.1 Acidimicrobiales bacterium
CGGCACCGAGTTCGGCATCCGGGTGTCGGGCACGGGCGACCGCTGGTACACCGCCCCGGCCGCGGTGCCCGACGGCCTCTACCTGGGCGGCTACGGCCCCGACGACGCCAACCCCGACATCGGCGACTCGGCCATCACCGAAACCGTCGGGCTCGGCGGGTTCGCCATGGCCGGCGCGCCCGCCATCGTCGGCCTGGTGGGCGGCGAGGTGGACGACGCCCGCACCTGGACCGAGCTGATGTACCAGGTCACGGTGGCCGAGCACCCGACCTGGACGCTGCCGGTGCTCGGCTTCCGGGGCGTGCCCTTCGGCATCGACGCGCTGGCGGTGGTGCGCACCGGCATCCCGCCGATCATCAACACCGGCATGGCCGGCCGGGTGGCCGGGACCGGGCAGGTGGGCGCCGGCCTGGTCCGCCCGCCGCTGGCCTGCTTCACCGCCGCGATCGAGGCGCTGGCCGGGGAGGCGGAGGCGCCGTGAAGCCGCCGCCGTTCACCTACCACCGGCCGGCCGACGTGGCCGGCGCGGCCCGGCTGCTGGCCGAGCTGGGCGACGGGGCCAAGGTGCTGGCCGGGGGCCAGAGCCTGGTCCCGCTGATGAACTTCCGCCTGGCCGCGCCCGACCACCTGGTCGACGTCAACCACCTGGGCCTGGACGACGTCGGGATCGACGGCGGCGACGTGGTCGTCGGCGCAGGGGTGCGCCACGCCCGCCTGCTGCGCGACCCCGACGTCGGCGCCGTCCACCCCCTGCTGGCCGAGGCCGCGGGCTGGATCGCCCACGCGGTGATCCGCAACCGGGGCACCGTGTGCGGCTCCCTGGCCCACGCCGACCCCGCGGCCGAGCTGCCCGCGGTGCTGGCGCTGCTGGGCGGGTCGGTCGAGGCGGTGGCCTGGCGGGACGGCCGGCTGGCCTCCCGGCGGGTGACGGCCGCCGACCTGTTCGTCGGGCCGTTCGAGACCAGCCTGGCCGCCGACGAGCTGCTGGTGGCCGCCCGCTTCCCCCGGCTGGGCGCGGGCACCGGCGGGGCGGTGGCCGAGCTGGCCCGGCGCCAGGGCGACTACGCCCTGGCCGGCGTCGCCCTCACCGTCACCGTGGACGAGGGCGGCGAGCCGGTCGGCGGCCGGGCCGCCTACCTGTCGTGCGCCCCGACCCCGGTCGTCCTCGACCTGACCCCGGCCCTCGCCGGGGCCGGCGACGTCCACGACCTGGTGGCCGGCGCCCTCGACCCCACCGACGACATCCACGCCACCGGCGCCTACCGGCGCCACCTGGCGGCCACGCTCACGGCCCGGGCGTTCCCCACCGCGCTGGCCCGGGCCCGAGAGACGGCGGGGGTCCCGGCGTGACCGCCGAGCCGACCGAGGAGGTCGTGCTGACCGTCAACGGCGCGGCCCGCACCGCCCGGGTCCCGGCCCGGCGGCTGCTGTCCGACCTGCTGCGCCACGACCTGCGCCTCACCGGCACCCACGTCGGCTGCGAGCAGGGGGTGTGCGGCGCCTGCACCGTGCTGGTCGACGGCGAGCCGGTGCGGTCCTGCCTCACCTTCGCCGTCATGGTCGACGGCGCCGAGGTCACCACCGTCGAGGGCCTGGCCGGGCCCGGCGGCGAGCTGGGCCCGGTGCAGCGGGCGTTCCGGGAGTGCCACGGGCTCCAGTGCGGCTTCTGCACCCCCGGGTTCCTGCTGCTGGCCACCGACCTGCTGGCCCGCCGGCCCGACCCCAGCGACGACGAGATCGCCGCCGCGCTGGGCGGCAACCTGTGCCGCTGCACCGGCTACGTCAACATCGTGCGCTCGGTGCGGCGGGCGGCCGAGCTGGCCGGGGAGGCGCCGTGACCACGCAGTGGTTCGGCGAGCGGGTCGAGCGCCGGGAGGACGAGCGCCTGGTGCGGGGCGCCGGCCGCTTCCTCGACGACGCCGGCCACGACGCCCTGGCCGCCGCCTTCGTCCGCAGCCCCTACGCCCACGCCCGCATCGCCGGCATCGACGCCGGCGCGGCGCTCGACGTCGACGGCCTCGTCGGCGTCTACACCTGGGAGGACCTGCCCGGCCGCCTCGCCGACCCGCTGCCGCTGCTGATCCCCCACCCCGACCTGTCCCACCCCCGGACGCAGTACGCGCTGGCCCGGGGCGAGGTGAACCACGTGGGCGAGGCCGTGGCCATGGTCGTGGCAGTCGACCGCTACGTGGCCGAGGACGCGGCCGACCGCATCGCCGTCGACTACGAGCCGCTGCCCGCGGTGGTCGGCCTCGGCGCGGCCCGGGCCGCCGACCGGCTGGTCCACGAGGACGTCCCCGGCAACGTCGCCGCCGTCACCACCCAGGAGCTGGGCGACGCGGCCGCCGCCATCGGCGCCGCCCCCCACG
>DATFRN010000109.1:0-6244 GCA_035263165.1 Acidimicrobiales bacterium
CAGCACGATCTGCAACGCCTGGGCGAGGGTCGCGCGGACAGCAGCCGGGTCACTCACGCCAGCGCCCACTGCTGCTTGTACGGGGTGAGCTCTTCGAGCACGTCCTCGAGCGGGTCGAACTCGCCGGCCTCGCTCGGTCGCAGGGTGGAGACGCCGGCGCCGATCGTGGCCCCGATCTCGTCGCGGTGGTACAGCGCGATCGTTGCCGCCTCCAGCGCGATCTGCACCGCCGCCGGCGGCGGCGGGCCGGGCATCGGGTCGTCGGCGAACCGGTCGACGTGCTGGTCGATCGCCCGCGCCGCGGCGGGGATGCATTCGGCGAGGTGGTCGGTGTCGATGTCGCCCTGGGTCAGCCGCAACGTCGCCAGGACGGCCTGCAACGTGGCTTCGAGGTCGTACCAGTCGGCCATCACACCGACCTCTGCGCAGCGAGCCAGTCGAGCAGCGTCGACCGCGCCTTGCCGGCCTGCTCGGCGGCGTAGATGGCGTCGAGCTCGTCGGCATGTTCGATCACGTACCCCTTCACCTCGTCGACGGTGTGGTCGCCGGGGTTGTAGGCCCCGCCCTGTTCGGCCAGAACGCTGGGCGCGCTAGTCGCCTGGCCGCTCACCCCCCCGCGGCGGGCGGGGTCACCTTGCAGAACGCTCCCTCTTCGATCAGCTCGACCAAGAAGGCGCCGATCACGCCGACCTCCATCCCGCCGATCGACGGTTCGACCGCCCGCAGCTCGACGGGTGCGCCGGCGGTCTCGGCGGTGAGCAAGGCGGAGAAGTCGCCGACGATCACGGTGTCGGCGGGCAGCCCCGACGACGAGAACAGTCGCATCCCGGCGACGGTGCCGGACTGGGTCTGCAAGTTGAGGGAGCCGGGGGCGAGGAACGTGTTGGTCTGCTGGGAGGCGAGCGGGGCGATCTCGAAGAACGTCGCCGGATCGCACGCGATGCCGTTGGCGGTGCGCCGCGTGTTGGCGTAGACGACACCGGCGGCGGCGGCGAGCGCCGCGGTCCACGCCTCGGGAGTGGACCCGGTGACCGCGACCGGGGACCCGGCCGGGTCGAACCCGACACCGAAGATCGACGCCGCCTCGGCCTCGGTCGCCTGGGCGTACGCCTCGGCGGCGAGGTCGAACCACAGGCCGAGCGCGTCGGGGGTCGACCAGTTGATCGCCTGCCACGACAAGTCGCCCGCCCCGAGGAAGGTCGAGGCGACCTTCTCGACCATGATCACGGTCATCTTGGTTGACGTGGTCTCGGTCTTCTCGGTCGCCTGCTTCGATACGGTCGGCCGGGTCGTGATCCGCGGATAGGTGATCTTGCCGGAGGTCAACGACAGCCGCCGGGACGCCTGCACGAGCGGCCGGGCGGTGTTGATGATCTGCATGATCTGGGCGATGTGCTGGGGTGGGATCAGCCCCGGCACATCGGACGACAAGGTGTTGGCGGCGGCCCGCTGCAGCCGTTCCACGGCGGCGTCGCGGGCGCCGTGCCCGGCCTGGGAGGCGACCTGGTCGTAGCGGGCGATCAGCTGGTCGCGGGCGTAGGCGGCGAATGTGCGGTAGATCGGCTCGGTGGCCGGGGCGACCGCGGTCGCCGGGGTGGCCACAGCACGGCCACCGGCTCGCTGGAGCACCCCTGAGGCGTCTCGGGCCGCCTGGCGCTGTTCCTCGAGGTCGAGCTGCTCGACGATCATCGGCTCGACCTCGTTGAGGCGTTGCCGGTGTCGGGCGATCAGGCCCCGTTCGGACTCCGACGGGTCGCGCTCTTCGTCGGCGGCGGCCTCGTTGATGTGGTCGATGTCGCGGTTGATCTGGTCACGCTCGTCGACCAGTCGCTGCAGAACGGCGTTCGCCATCACATACTCCCCAGTGGAAACACATCAGGTTGTTCCTTCACGGGGTGCCGCTGTTGCCGGGTGCCGTCACCGTCGAAGCGGGCGGGGTGCGGCGGTCGCGGGGTGCCGTCTCCAGCGCCGAGATTACACCAGGCGTGTCACGCGATCGTGATGCCTACGGCACGCAGCCGGGCGAGCTGTTCGTCGTCGGGCAGCTCGGGGAGATCGAAGTCGGCGCGGGAGCGACGCAACGCCACCCTCGCTTCGCCGTAGGCGGGTGTGTCGACGAGTCCGACGTGCTCGAGGTCGACCCGCTGCCGCACCACGGTCCCGTCGCTGCCGCGGGCGCTGCGCCTCACCGTCCCGAAGATCGACAAGCCGGTCAGCAGTCCGGCGTCGACTAGGGCGAGCGCCTGATCGCCGGGCGTGCCGGCGAACACCCGGAACGTCCCCCACAGCCCGTCGGCGCGCTCCTCCAGGTTCACCCCGTGCCCGATCCGGGAGAGCAGATCATCCTGATGCTGGTAGCGCAACTCGACGCTATGGGCGGCGCCGAGCTGGTGGCCGAACACGCCGGGCACGAACATCTCCATGTACGGCGGGCCGCCGTCGGACACCTTGGTCGGCCGGTTGTACGGGACGCAGCAGCCGCCGACCAGCCGGTCATCGCCCGTCGCCGCACGCTCCAGGGTGACAGCGAAGTTGCGGCGGATCTTCTCGGTCACTGGATCACCTCCAACACGGGAACCGTCGGCGGCTGCGAGGTCAGCTCGGACTTCTTCGCCCCCGGCGGCTCGTCGATCATCTCGATCGCCTCACCCTGAGACAGCGGCGGCAGATCCCACAGCATCGCCCGGCCCTCGTCGGGGGTGAGCACGCCGGCGGCGACACTCGCCAACACGACCGCGCTCATCTTCTCCAGGTCCGGGCGGGTGAGGAACGACGGGTCGAACTCGACCCAGTTGCCCCGGGGCAGCCACAGCGACAGCGCCGCCTCGAACCGTCGCGCCTTGGGGTACAGCTCGCTGCGCAGCCACGTGGTGAACAGCATCTCGGGGTTCGAGTAGTTGAGCCCGTCGGCCTGGGGCAGGTTCAACATGAACGCCGGCACCCCGAAGGCGGCGGCGATCTGCTTGGCGTCCCACTCCCGCGACTCCAACAGCAGCAGATCCTTGGGGGAGAACGAGAACTGGTGGAACGTGACGTCGGGTGGGATCACCGCCGGCGCCGCTCCCCGCGCCGTCGCCCGGGCGACCCATTGGGCCTGGAGCTCGGCCGCCTGCTCGGCGTTGAGGCGGTGCGCGGGTTGCAGCACCGCCCACGGCACCCCGCCGGCGACGAAGAAGTCGGCGGCAAAGTTCTCCGCCGCCGCCGCCGCCGACAGGTTCGACGAATAGGCCGACAAGGCGGACGTGCCCCGTAGCGCACCCCTGGGGTCGCGGGAGATCTGCAGCACGTCCTCGCTGTACAGCGGGAAGTCGCCGACCCGGTACATGCGGCCCCCGGCCGGGTCCCCCTCGACGACGACCTGCGCGGGGTCGAGCACGGTCCAGTTGCGTGGGTAGCCGGAGTCCTCGTAGCGCGCCGTCGCCCACAAGAAGGCGTCACCCCAGCTGTAGATCGACCACACCGCGGCGAACAGGGCGTCACCGATCCCGTTGGGGAACCACACCGGGTCCGGGTTCGCCACCCACGCCGGCTCGAAGTTGCCGCGGAAGCGCAGCGGCATCGTCGAGATCTCCTGGGACACCAACTCCAGGCAGCGCGACGCGGATCCGACCGAGTCCGGCGCAGCGAAGCTCTGACCCCCCCGCCACCACGCCGACAGCCACGGCGCCAACGAGGACGGCGACCACGTCGCCCACATCGACGATCCCCGCGGTGGATGGAGTCCGGGAACGTCGGGACGCAGCGTCTGTGCCACACGGCGCAGCCGGTCACGGACCCGCATCGGGCGCGAGGTTAGTTGCATCAGCAATCGTCTCAGTAGATGGTCGGGGTGCCAGTCCCGACGTCAGCCAACTCCCGGGCTCGCCACCACGCCATGCGGGCCGCCAACGCCGCGTCGGCGGGCTTGTCGTCGTCACGCCGGATCAGCCGCAGCGACCCGTCAGCCATCCACCGCGCCCCCAGGTTCGCCATGTGCTCGGCGAGCACCGGATCGTGATCATGCGCCAGGCGACGATCCGAGACGTCACGCCACAGCTCGTTCGCCGAGCCGGCCTCGAGGTCCGCCGCCCCGGTCCACGGCTCCAACGGCATCCCGTCGCGGGCGAGCTCAGCGAACAGCCGCACCCGGATCCGCCGCGAGTGCACGACCGCCTCAACCTGCCAACGCTCACAGGCCGCAGCCAACACGGTGCGCAGCTCATCGTCGAGCGCCGCCTCGGCCACCCACACGGCGAACACCGACCCGTCGACCGCCGCCCCGACCACCGCCAACGTCCGGCGATACGTGCCCTCGACGCCCAGCACGACCGGCGTGCCATCCGGCGGCGCCGGCACGTACGGGCAGGCGTCCCACGCCCCCTGGGGCAGCCATCCCGACGCCGTCCCCACCCACTGGCCCAAGTGGTAGACGCGGAACTGGCGCTCAGGCATCAGCGCGAGCTGCAGCTCGTAGGTCGCCTCAGACAGGAACCCGGCCGTCACCGCCGGGTTCGCGTCCAGCCACGCCTGACGGTCGTCGAGGTCGCAACCATCAGGCGCCGACCACTCCAGGTACGCAGCGCCCGACGGCAGACCGCCGTCACGGTCGAGCTCGCGGATCCGGTGCAGCACGTTGGGCTCGAACCCCGGTGTCCCCATCCCCAGGATCCGGTTGGCCAAGGTGCCCTTGCCGAGACGGGCGATGATCGAGGTCACGAGCTCGTCGAGGGCGAACCCGATCTCGTCGATCAACGCGAGGCGGTAGCGCAACCCCTCGATCGACTTGAGCCTGGCCGAGTGCGCCACCATCGACGCCCCCGTCGGCCGGTACAGCAACGCCCCGTCATCCTCGTACCACGCCATCCGCGCCACGAGCCGCGCGTCGTTCTCGGCGATCGCCTTCGCCGCCTCGACCACCTCCCGGGCCTGCCCGTGCTTGGTCGCCAACACCACCACCGGCGTGTACGGATCACCCCGGCAGATCCGCTCCAGACCGACCAGGCCCATCAGCGTCGTCTTGGCGTTGCCCGACGGCAGCGACCCCACCGTCAACAAGTTGGCGTAGGTCGCCCGCACGATCCGGCGCTGGAACGGCGCCAGCACCGCCAGCTCGCCGGTCTCGGGCATCCGCAACGCCTGGATGAACCGCATCGCCCGACGCGCCTCATCGACCCCGCGCCAACGCTCCCACGACGCCCGCCGCAACCCGTCCAGTCGCGGCTTGGCCCCCGGCCGCGACAGCGCCCCCGGACCGACGGTCAGCTCAACAGCGTCGGCCTGCATCGCCGCCCATCGGGCCGGACCGGGCCGAGCCCGAGCGGATCGTGCACCATCGGCGCCGATCGGGCCGCATCGGGCCAAGTCTCTCGCAAGTTGGCTGAGGACGCCAGCTGACCAGTCGCCGGCTTAAAGAACGCCGAACGGCCGTTCGGCGCGGCGCGGCGTGCTCGCGCAGCGAACGGCCGTTCGGCGAGATAACTTGCATGTTTCCTCTCGTACGGCCGTTCGCTCAGCTCCCGAGCGGCCCCGCGCCCCCGCCCCGCGCCCCTACCGCGCCCCGCGCCCGCCCGTCGGCGTCGCGCCAGCACCCACTCCATCGAGCGGCGGCTGTTGCACGGAGTGCAGGCGGCGACGAGGTTGGTCGGGTGGTCGCTGCCGCCGTCGGCCTTCGGCGTGACGTGGTCGACGCTGCGCGCCGGGCCGCCGCACCAGTGGCAGGTCCAGTGGTCGCGGGCGAGGATGCGGAGACGGAGCTTCTGCCAGTGCCAGCCGTAGCCGTTCTGGGTGGTGGTCAGTCCTCCCCAGCCCACGCTCCGCTCCGATCGGTGAGAGCGCCGACCGCACCGGTGCCGTAGGTGCCCGCGCCGGGGTAGTCCTGCCAGGGGATCCAGCGCGCCCCGACGTGGAACCCCCAGCGGCGCAGCAGCGGTCCGGTGACGAAGTAGGTCCAGGCTTCGCCGTCGAGCAGCTCGAGGCGGTGGGCTTGTTCGGCGGGGCGAGTAACGATGTCGCCGGGCTCCCATCGGTCGGCGCGGTGGGCGGTGTGCTCTCTGACCCGGCCGTAGAGGAGCAGGCTGGTGGAGTCCCACGGGTGGTCGTGGAGGTCGGCGGGGTCGTCGGCGCAGAAGTGGTGGAAGCGGATGTTGACCTGGGGGCTGATGACGAGGTGGAAGCGTTCGAGGTATGGGGTGCCGGCGGGTCGTTCGATCACGTCGCGCCGCAGCGAGGCGGTGTCGGGGGGTTGTCCAATGCGGAAGCGGAGCGG
>DATFRN010000110.1:0-3550 GCA_035263165.1 Acidimicrobiales bacterium
CCTGACACGTACACTTGTTCGTGTAGTCTCGAGCGTCGCCACGGGGCAGGCATCAGGAGGAAGGATGGGGTCGAAGGATGGGGTTCATGGTCAGCCGCAGGTCCAATCGCACTCGCACACGCGCACCAGCCGGTCGGGCACCGGGGCGCCGGCGCCCGGCGACGCGCCGCCCGAGTCCCCGCCCTCGTCATCGTCGTCGGCCGGCGGCCGGGGCGGCGGTCGCCGCCTGCGCTCGCACCAGGTGGCGGCGGCCATCGACGCCGCGGTGGCGTCGTGCAGCGCCGGCGTGGGGCGGCCCGCGACACGGTTGGTCGAGGCGCTGGCGGCGGGCGCCGGGCCCGGCCGCCGGCCGGCGGCGGCGACGGAGGAGGGTGACGACGACGGGCACCGGGTGGTCGACCGCGCCCTGGCGCGGGCGCTGGTCGAGGCGGTGACCGGGGCGTGGCGGCTGGGATGGCAGCCGGTCGACCTCCACCGGGCGGTCGAGCGCCAGCGCGGGCGGGCGCACGCCGGGGTGGCGGTGCAGGCGGTGGCGCACGAGGCGCTGCGCTACCGGCGCGACGAGCTCCCACCCCGGTGGCGCCAGCAGCTCGACGCCATCGGCGCGGTGGTGCCCGACGACGACTCGGGCCCGGCCTCCGGGGCCGGGGCCGGGGCCGTGGCCTCGTCGCCCGCGGGGACGGGGGCGTGGGCCGTCGGCGGCGCCCGCTCGCGGCCCGCGGCCGTGGCGGTGGCGATCGAGACCCTGGCGGTCCTGCGCCTGCTGCCCCGGCTGCCCAAGCTGGGGCCGGGCCCCGGCGACCAGCCGGCGGGCCGGGCCCGCCCCCGGTCGGACGGGGCCGGCGCCGATCCCCGGGTGCTGCACAAGGTGACGTCGCTGCTGGCCAAGGCCGAGTCGACGTCGTTCCCCGACGAGGCCGAGGCGCTCACGGCCAAGGCGCAGCAGCTCATGACCCGCCACGCCATCGACCACGCCATGGTGGCCGCCGGCGCCGCGGGCCGCAGCGGGGCCGGGCCCGGGGTGGGCGGCCGCCGGGTCGGCATCGACGACCCCTACGGCGGCGCGCGGTTCCTCCTGCTCACGGTGGTGGCCGAGGCCAACCGGTGCCGGGCCGTGTGGTCCAAGTACTGGGGCTTCGCCACGGTGTTCGGCGAGGAGGGCGACCTCGACGCCGTCGAGCTGCTCTACACCTCCCTGCTGGTGCAGGCGACCCGGGCGATGGTGGCCGAGGCGCCGTCCGGCCCCGGCGGGGCGGGCCGCACGCGGTCGTTCCGGCAGTCGTTCCTGGTCGCCTTCGCCCGCCGCATCGGGGCCCGCCTGCAGGAGGCGGCCGACGCGGTCACGGCCGCGGCGGCGGCCCGCAGCACGGCCCTGGTGCCGCTCCTCGAGGCCCGCCGGGAGGCGGCGGCCGCCGCCGCCGACGAGGCCTTCCCGAAGATCGGCACCACCCGGATGTCGGCCAACGACGCCGCGGGCTGGCACGCCGGCACCCGCGCGGCATCCCAGGCCCAGCTCGACATGCGAGGAGCGCTGCGGGAATGACCGGGCCCGCACGTCTCCTGCGCCGCCGTTGGCGGCTCGGCCCCCGAGTGGGCCGCCGGCTCCGGCCTCGGCGTCGGCCGCGATGGGTGCTCGCTCCCGCCCCGGGCCCCGGTCTCGGCCGCCGCCCGCGCCTGCTCGGCCCCGACGTCGCCGGCGTCGGCTCCACCGCGGCCCCGGCTTTCTCCTCACGCGGCGGCTCCGGCCCGGCGTCGCCGCCGCCCGCCTCCTGCGCGGGCCGGGTGTCGGTCCACGCCGCCGGTGGTGGCTCGCCCCGGCTGCAGCGTCCGGCTGCGCTGGTTCGCCGGCGGCCCCGGCCGTCGCCTGCGCTTGCTCGCCACAGCCCGGGCCCGGGCCTCCGCCGCCTGCGCAGCCTCGGCGTCGGCGTCCGCCGCTTGCTCGGGGCCGGTGTCGGTACCTGCCGCCGGTGGTGGCGCGGCCCCGGTGCGTCAGGTCTGCCCGGTGGCGATGCGGCTGGCCCAGGGGTAGTCGGCCTTGCCGCTGGGGGAGCGTTGCATCAGCTCGACCAGGTGCAGCTCGCGGGGCACCTTGTAGCCGGCGATGCGGCTGCGGCAGTGCTCCTGGACCGACGCCAGGTCGGGGGTCATGCCCGTACGGGCCTGCACGACCACCGCCACCCGCTGGCCCCAGCGGTCGTCGGGCACGCCCACCACCACGGCGTCGTAGACGGCGGGGTGCGACTTGACCGCCGCCTCGACCTCCTCGGGGAAGATCTTCTCGCCGCCCGAGTTGATCGACTGGCTGCCCCGGCCCAGCAGGGTGACCATGCCGTCGGCCTCGACCGTGGCCATGTCGCCGGGGATGACGTAGCGGGTGCCGCCGATCTCGACGAAGGTGGCCGCCGTCTTCTCGGGGTCGTTGTAGTAGCCGATGGGGATGTCGCCGGTGCGGGCCACCCGCCCGACCACGCCCGAGCCGGGGGCCACCGGGGCCATGTCGTCGTCGAGCACGACCGTGCCCCCGACCGGCTTCACGGTGGGGCCGCCCTTCATGGCGGTGTGGCCCTTCTGCACGATCACCACGCCGTTGGCGCCGCCCTCCGACGAGCCGATGGCATCGGTCAGCACCAGGTTCGGGAACCGGTCGAGGTACTGGTCCTTGAGCGACGGCGAGAACACCGCGGCGGTCGACGACAGCGAGATGAGCGACGAGAGGTCCCGGCTCTTGCTGGGCTCCTCGTCGAGCGCCTCGATCAGCGGCCGGGCCATGGCGTCGCCGGTGACCATCATGGCGTTGGCCTTCTCGGCCTCGATCAGCCGCCACACCTCGTGGGCCTCGAACTGGCTCATCAGGATGACCTTGTTGCCCTGGAAGCTCTGGCCCATGACGGCCCACTGGGTGGCGCCGTGCATGAGCGGGGCGATGGGCAGGAACGTCAGCCCCGAGCCGTTCCGCCGGCCCCGCTCGACCAGGTCGCCGGGGCTGGTCGCCCGGACGCCGCTGAGCACGTCGATCCCGCCGCCCAGGGCGAACAGCACGTCCTCGTGGCGCCACACGACGCCCTTGGGCATGCCGGTCGTGCCGCCGGTGTAGAGGATGTAGCGGTCGTCGGGCGAGCGGGGGGCGAAGTCCCGCTCGGGCGACCCCCCGGCCAGGGCGTCCTCGTAGTCGCCGCCGATGACCAGCGTGTGCCCGAGCATCGGCAGGTGGTCGCGCACGCCCGCCACCCGGTCGGCGAAGGCGGCGTCGTGGATGAGCGCCTTCAGGTCGGCGTTGCCGAACAGGTAGGCCAGCTCGTCGGCCACATAGCGGTAGTTGATGTTGATCCACACCGCCCGCAGCTTGAAGATCGCCCACAGGCTCTCGACCCACTCGACCGAGTTGAGGCCGTAGATCCCGACGTGGTCGCCGGGGCCGATGCCCTGGTCGGCCAGGTGGTGGGCCAGCCGGTTGGCGCGGGCGTCCATCTCGGCGTAGGTGCGGCGGGCGCCGTTGGCGACGAGGTACTCCCGCGGCCCGAAGGCGTCGACCGCGTGCTCGAACAGGTCC
>DATFRN010000111.1:0-23443 GCA_035263165.1 Acidimicrobiales bacterium
GACGGCTTCACCGTCGAGGCGATCCTCTACCGCGCGGGGCGGGACGCCACACCGCGCCCCACGGTGCTGATGTTCAACGGCTTCGACGGTAGCCAGGAGGAGATGCTGCATCTCTGCGGCATCGCGGCGCTCGAGCGCGGCTTCAACGTCGTGACCTTCGAGGGCCCGGGCCAGCCGACCGTGGTCCGGACCCAGGGGATCGGCTTCCGTCACGACTGGGAGCAGGTCGTGACACCGGTCGTCGACCACTGCGAAGCCATGCCCGAGATCGATGCGTCACGACTGGGACTGATCGGGGTGTCATTCGGCGGCTACCTGGCCCCGCGCGCCGCGGCCTTCGAACCGCGGATCGGCGCGGTCGTGACCATCGATGGCCTCTTCGACGCCAACCAGTCCGTGGCCAACCTCCTCACGCCCGAGCTCACCGCCCTCCTCGAGGACGGAAACGCGGACGCGTTCAACGCGGCCATCCACGCGGCGATGGCGCAGCAGAGCGGGCTGCGCTGGTACATCGAGCACGGGCTGTGGTGCTTCCGCGTGCCCACCCCCTACGACTTCTTCGTCGCGGCCCGCCCGTACACGCTGGAGGGCGTCGCCCAGCGGGTCACCTGCCCCACCCTCGTGTGCGCGGCAGCGGACGATCACCTGAACCCCGGGCAGGCGGAGAAGCTCGCCGCCGAGCTGGGCGGCATCGCGACCCTGCGCACCTTCACCTCGGCGGAATCAGCGGGCTCGCACTCCCATCCCGGTGCGTCCACGCTGCTCAACGGCGTCGTCCTCGACTGGCTCACCGAGACGCTCGGCGGGCCCCCCTCCGACGCGGCGCAGGGTGATGGCACGCGCGACGAGCCACAGGCGGCGCACCGGTGAGCAGCAGGCTGCCCCAGCTCGTTCCCGAGCACCTGAACGATGCGCAGCGAGCGCTGTACGACCGCCTGGTCGAGAGCTTCGTGCCATGGGCAGACCAGTCCGGCTTCGAGGTCACCGCGCCGGACGGCAGCCTCCGCGGCCCGCTGAACCCGGTGCTCTTCAGCCCCGCTCTCGGCGCCGCGCAGGTCGAGGTGTTCCGCGCCGACAGGACCAGCACATCCCTGTCGCCCCGGGTCCACGAGGTCGTGATCCTCACGGTCGGAGCGGCCTGGGGCTCGGACTACGAGCTCTACGCCCACACGGCCGTCGGCAAACAGGCCGGCCTCTCCGACGGCGTCGTCGAAGCTCTCGTCGCCGGCAAACCACCCGACTTCCACAACGACCAGGAAGCGGTCGCCCACGAGCTCACCCGGCAACTCGTCGGCCGCCACCGGATCACCGCGGACACCTACGCGCGAGCCGAGCAGGCATTCGGCCACAAGGGCCTCGTCGACATCGTGATCCTCGTCGGCCTCTACCTGGCGACCTGCGCTCTCGTCAACGCGTTCGAAGAGGACACATGAGTGGGGATTCTGGGCGGCTGTGCAGCGACACGAAACTGACAGCAAACGACTGCTCACGCCGAATGCTGTCTCGAGGCGCCGGGCGGCCGTGTCGGGTGGCGCTCATCGACCTGGGTCGGCCACACTGTTCAAGTGTCCACGCAGGTAGTTGGAGAGCCGGCGCCCGAGGAGATCGAGGCGGCGGTGGCGACGTTGAAGCTGTTGGCCGACGAGACCCGCCTGCGGATCGTCTGGAACCTCCTGCATGGCGAGCACTCGGTGAACGCCCTGGCCGAGCACCTGGCGATGCAGCCGGCGGCCGTGTCCCACCACCTGGCCAAGCTCCGCCTCGCCGGCGTCGTCACCCGGCGACGCGACGGGAACCGGATCTTCTACGCCGCCCACGACGACCACATCGAGGCGGTCGCCCGGGAGGCGCTGCGGCACGCCGAGCACCTCGACGGCGACCCCGCCCACCACCGGGCCAAGGCCTGGACGGCATGACCGGGACGTCCCCGGTCGGCGGCCGCCGGTGGGCGGTATGGCGGCACCGGGTCGCGCACCTGGTCGCCGGGCACAGCCACGACCATGCCGGTGCGGTCGAGGATCATCTGGCGGCCGACCGGGAGGGCATGCGGGCACTGGCGATCAGCGTGGGGGTGCTGGGCGCCACCGCGGCCCTACAGGCCGTCGTGGTCGCCGTGTCCGGGTCGGTGGCGTTGCTGGCCGACACCGTCCACAACGTCTCGGACGCGCTCACCGCGGTGCCGCTGGGGATCGCGTTCGTCGTGGCGCGCCGGGCGCCGAGCCGCCGGTACACGTACGGCTACGGTCGGGGCGAGGACCTGGCCGGCCTGTGCGTGATCGTGGTGATGGCGTTGTCAGCGGGGGTGGCTGCATGGGAGGCGGTCGGGCGTCTCGTCGACCCGCTCCCGATCGACCAGGCCGGTTGGGTGGCGGTGGCGGGTGTCATCGGCTTCGCCGGCAACGAGCTGGTCGCCGGGTACCGGACGCGGGTGGGGCGGCGCATCGGCTCGGCGGCGCTGGTGGCCGACGGGCTGCACGCCCGCGCCGACGGCTACACGAGCCTGGCGGTGGTCGGAGCGGCGCTGGGGTCGCTGGCGGGCTGGCGCCTGGCCGACCCGATCGTGGGACTGGCGATCAGCGTGGCCATCGTCAACGTCCTGCGGACCGCGGCCCGTGACATCTGGCGGCGGCTGATGGACGGTGTCGACCCGCACCTGGTGGACCACGTGACCAGCTCCCTCACCGCTACGCCCGGGATCCGGGACATGGAGCGGATCCGGGCCCGCTGGCTCGGTCACCAGCTCCACGTCGACGCGGACGTGGTCCTCGACGGCGACCTCTCGCTGGCGGCGGCGCACGACGTCCTCGAGGAGGGCCGTCATCGGCTGCTCCACGATGTGCCCCGCTTGGGCGACGCCCTGCTCCACGCCAGCCCGGCTACCGGGGATGACCCCCACCGGCTGACCCGCCACCACTTCACCGGCGCGGTGCAGAGTGGAGCAGACCGAGCTGGAGGAGGTGGCGCGTGAGCGACGGCAGTGGACGTCGACGATGGCCGACTTCCGGCCTGCGCGACATCCAGGGCGCCTGATCGGGCTGGGCGGCCTCCTCGGCCCGTTGGGGATTCTGGGCGGCCTCCGACCGCCCAGAATCCCCGTTCTGTCAAGTAAACGGTGGGCGCCCCACCAGGGGCCGTGCGGCGGTCAGCAACCACTGCAGCGCCTCCCGCACCGTCCCCGCGTCCGGCGTCGGCCCGGCGGCCGCCAGGTCCCGGTCGACGTCCTCGACGGCGGCCTCCAGCTCGTAGAGCCGGTCGTTGAGCGCGTCCAGCTCGGTGCGGGCCACGATCAGCTCGGCCTCGCCCAGGCCGACGTCGGCGGCCCGCCGGCGGGCCTCGTAATGGCGCTGGCGGCAACTCCGCCGGCAGTACTCGCGGGGCCGCCCGGGGCCCTTCACGGCCGCGAAGGGCCGGTTGCACCACGTGCACCGCCGGTCCCCTGGAGCCTGGCTCATCGCTAATTCCGTCACTGTGACGATAATACCCGTCACAGCTGCATCCGGCCGGCCGGCGGCCCGCGCGAGACTGCGGGCGTGTTCGCCGCACCCGCCCCCCCGGTGATGCGCGCCGCGGGCCTCGGCCTGACCTACGCCGGCGGCCACATCACCGCGCTGTCCGACTTCACGGTCGACATCCCGGCCGGGTCCGTCGGCCTCGTCGGCGCCAACGGTGCGGGCAAGACGACGCTGTTCCGGCTCATGCTCGGTCTGCTGCGGCCGACCGCCGGCCACATCCAGGTGGCCGGTCGCGACGTCGCGACCGACCCGGTCGGCGTGCGCAGCCGGCTGGGCTACATGCCCGAGCACGACTGCCTGCCGCTCGACCAGTCGGCGTCCGACGTCGTGTCGACCTTCGGCGAGCTGGCCGGCCTGCCCACCCGGGCCGCCCGCCAGCGGGCCTCGGACGTCCTCGACCTGGTGGGCCTGGACGAGGCCCGGTTCCGCCCGATCGGCGGGTTCTCCACCGGCATGCGCCAGCGGACCAAGCTGGCCCAGGCGCTGGTGGCCGACCCCGCGCTGGTCCTGCTGGACGAGCCGACGGCCGGCCTCGACCCGATGGGCCGGGAGGAGATGCTCGAGCTGGTGGGCCGGCTGGCCGGGTTCGGCATCTCGGTCATCCTCGCCACCCACCTGCTCGACGACGTCCAGCGGGTGTGCGAGCACGTGGTGATGATCGACCGGGGCCGCCTCGTGCGGGCCGGGCCGATCGAGGCGCTGCTCCAGACCATCGGGGTCATGCGGGTCGAGGTCGGCGGCCGGGACGACGCCGTGGCCGTGCTCGCCCAGGCGCTGGCGGCCAAGGGCCTGGCCTCGACGGCGGTCGACGCCCACCACCTCGACGTCGACACCAGCCGTCACGGCGACGAGGCGTTCGACAGCGTGCGCGACGCGGTGGCCGACGCCGGCCTGCGGCTCTACGCGCTGTCGACCCAGCACCGCTCGCTCGACGACGTGTTCATCCAGGAGGCCTACCGGTGAGCGCGATCATCCAGGAGGCCGACCGGTGAGCGCCCAGTCCGGCCTGGCCGGCGCCGTCTACGACCGCGGCTACCGGCCCTACGTCGGCCCCCGGGGCGGGCGCCAGGAGGCGACGATCGCCCTGTGGCGCCTGTCGGTGCGCCGGGCGCTGGGCCTGCGCCGCTCGTGGCGCCAGAAGGTCCTGCCCTGGTCGCTGCTGGCCATCGCCACCGTGCCGGCGGTGGTCAACGTGGGCGTCGCCTTCGCCCTCAAGGACAACCCGCTCGACTTCCGGGACTTCGAGTTCATCACCTACCGGGAGTACGTCGGCGTCTCGACCACGCTGCTGCTGTTCGTGGCGCTCGTGGCGCCCGACGTGATGTGCCCCGACCGGGCCCAGCGGGTGCTGCCGCTCATCTTCTCCCGGCCGCTCACCGGGCCCGACTACGTGCTGGCCAAGGTGGCGGCGATCACGACGATCGTGTTCGGGTTCGGCTTCCTGCCCCAGGTCGTGCTGTACGTGGGCCAGATGTTCGTGAGCCGGGACGGGGCGCTCAACTACCTGACCGACCACGCCGGGCCGCTGTGGCAGGTGCCGGTGTCGGTGCTGATCCTGGCCGTGTACTACGCGGCGATCGGCGTGGCGCTGTCGTCGCTGACCGACCGGCGCATCGTCGGCGGCGTGGCCATCCTCGGGCTGTTCCTCATCACGTCCACGGTGGCGTCGATCTTCGAGGCGGCCGCCGACTTCCACGGCACGCCGCTGGCGGTGCTCAACCTGCTGTCGCTCCCCCTGGCCGTGCGCGACCTGGTGTTCCTCGGCCGCCTCAGCCACGACCAGGGCCTGTCCGGCGTGGACGGCGGCGGCGCCGTCGCCGTGGCCGGCTACCTGCTCGTCGTGCTGGGGGCGATCGCCCTGCTGCTGCGGCGCTACCGGGAGGTCGACCTGTGACCGCGGCGACCGCCCCTCCCCCGCCGCCCCCGCCTCCCCCTCCCCCGCCGCCGGCCCACGACCCGGCGTTCGTCGACGACGCCACCGTGGTCGTGCAGACGGCGTCGGTCTGGTTCGGCCAGAAGGTGGCGCTGTCCGAGGTGTCGTGCTCGTTCGGCGCCGGCGTGACCGGCCTGCTCGGGCCCAACGGCGCCGGCAAGACCACGCTGATGCGGGCCATGGTCGGCGTGCTGCCGCTCAACGAGGGTGGCATGGAGGTGCTCGGCCGCGACCCCCACCGGGACCGGGACGTCCAGCGGGCCATCGCCCTCGTGCCCGAGGACGAGGCCGTGCCGCCCGCCCTCAGCGCCCGCCAGCTGGTGCGCTACACGGCGGCCCTGCACCGGGTCGAGGACCGGTCGCTGCCCGACCAGTGCCTGGCCACCGTGGGCCTGACCGAGGTGGCCGACCGCAAGGTGGGCCGGTTCTCCAAGGGCATGCGCCAGCGGGCCAAGGTGGCCGCCGCGCTGGTGACCGCCCCCCGGGTGCTGGTGCTCGACGAGCCCTTGAACGGCGCCGACCCGGTGCAGCGGGTGGCGCTCATCGAGCTGTTCCAGGCGCTCGGCGCCCAGGGGCGCACGGTCATCGTCAGCTCGCACGTGCTGCACGAGGTCGAGCGGCTGGCCACCCGCCAGATCGTGGTCGTGCGGGGCCGGCTGGCCGCCGCCGGCGACCACCGGGGCATCCGCGACGCCCTGGCCGACCGGCCCCGGTCGGTGCTCGTGCGCACGCCGTCGGCCCGGGCGCTGGCGGCCCGGCTGATCGGCGTGGACGTGGTGCGGGGCGTGACCGTCGAGGGGTCGAGCGTGACGATCTCGTCGTCGCGGGCCGGCGAGCTGGCCGCGGTGCTGCCGGCGATCGCCCGGGAGGTGGGCGCCCGCCTCCAGGAGGTCCGCCCGCTCGACGACTCGCTGGAGAGCGTCTTCCGGGAGCTGCTGCGATGACCGCCGCCCCCGACCCGGGCCGGGAGCTCCGCCCGCCCCCGCCCGGCCCGCCGACGCCGGCCCCGGCCATGCCGGCGGCCGTGCCCGCGCCCCCCGCCACCGCCGCGTCGCTCGCCGGCGGCCCGGCGGACGCCCCCGCCGCGGCGGCGGCCGGCCCCGGGCGCAAGCTGCCGCCGCCGTTCGTCGCCATCGTCGGCTACACGCTGCGGGCCTGCCTGCCGGCCCGGCGCTGGTGGGGCGTGCTGCTCCCCTGCCTGGGCGCGCTGCTGTTCGGCTGGCTGGCCACCCTGGCCGACACCACGATCGAACGTGCGTTCGCCTTCGTCGCCCGGGACGGCCTGTTCGGCCTGGTCCTGCCGCTCACCTGCCTGATCGTGGGCGACGCCGTGATGGGCGCCGACCTGCGGGCGGGCACGTTCAACTTCACCTGGCTGTCGCCGGTGCGCTTCGGCACCATCGTCGCCGGCCGCTGGCTGGGCGGCTGGCTGGTCGCCCTGGTCACGCTGGTGCCGGCCATGGTGCTGGCCACGGTGGTGGCGGGCGTGCCCGAGGCCGCCGGCGCGATGGCCGTGGCCGCCATCGCCGGCTCGGCGGCGTACCTGGGCCTGTTCGTCATGCTCGGCGTGATCACCCGGCGCTCGGCGGTGTGGGCGCTGGCGGTCGTGTTCCTCGGCGAGCGGCTGCTGGGCGGGGTCCTGGCCGGCATCGCCCAGATCTCGCCCATGTGGGAGTCGGGCCAGGTCTACGCCGGGCTGGCCAACGACCACGGCGGCTGGCGGCTGCTGCGGGAGGGCACGCCCAACGGCTGGGGCGCGGTCGTGCGGCTGGCGATCATCGCCGTGATCACGCTGGCCGTCGCCACCTGGCGGCTGGGCTACCTGAAGCCCACCGGCGGCGACGAGTAGCTCTCAGGCCGGCGCCCGCACACGTACCTCGGCTCCCTCGCCGCCGGGGTCGAGCAGACCCAGCAGGGCGACGCCCTCCGCCTCGACCGCGTCCCGCTCGGGCCCCGACAGGGGTCGCATCGGGCGGACCTCCAGCGCCCCGCCGTCCCGGTGCCAGGCCGCCTCCACCCGGCCGTCGACCAGCACCGACCCCGGGAGCACGCCGTTGCGGGTCATGAACGCCCGCCGCACCTCGTCGTCGATGACCCGGGTGCGGTCGGCGTGGGACAGGGTCAGGTTGTCGAAGTCGGGCAGGAATCGCACCGGCGCCGGCACGTCGGGGTCGGGCCTCGGGGCGCGGGGCAGGTCGTGGAGGGCGCGGCCGTCCTCGTTGCGGAACCGGCGCAGCCGGTCGCCGAGCCGGTCGACCACCTCGCCGAGGCCGGTCAGCCCACACCACGCCTGGATGTCGAGCACCGAGGCCGGGCCGAAGGCGGCCAGGTAGCGCAGCACGAGGTCGTCGAGCCGGGCGCCGGCGTCGAGCGGCCGCCCCAGCCAGTGCTCGGCGCTGGTCACCGTCACCGCCCCCGACCGGCCCCACAGGCCGCGGGGCGGCACCTGGACCAGCGGCACGTGGGCCCGCGCCACCTGGGCCAGGGTGGCCGGATCGCGGCCGGGCCAGCGCTCGGCCAGCCGGGCGCCGAGGGCGGAGAACCCGAGCGGCTCCGCCTCGACCAGCGCCCGCCCGGCGGCGGCCACCTCGTCGAGGTCCAGCCCGTCCAGCCCGAGCCGCCAGGTGCTGGTGGCCAGGCCGCGAACCAGGAAGGGCGCCATCAGCGGCCGGAGGAACAGCGCGTCGTCGGCGGTGACCAGGTGGATCGTGCTCCGCATCAGCACGATGCGGGCCACCTTCCGCCGCGCCATGAGCCGACTCAGCGCCTCGGGGTCGAAGCCGGCCAGGCGGCTCCACAGCGCCAGGTAGGGCGAGCGGGGCGTCTGGGCCTGGAGGCCGACCAGGTGGGCGACGGCCCCCGCCATCGGCCGCCGGGACCGTTCCAGCAGCATCTGGCGGGCCAGCAGCGCCCGGTTGAGGGCCCGGGTCGACAGCACGGGCGGGGCGGCGGTGGCCATCCGGCCCACGCTAGAGGGACGGCCCCGGCCCGGTGGTTCGGGTCCGGCGGCCGGCGCCACTAGCCTGGGACCGCTGACGACCTCCGTGGGAGAGTTCCGGCCCCGGTGCGCCGGGGTCGGGCGCCGAAGGGGCAACCACCCCGGAACCTCTCAGGCACCAAGGACCACTGGGGCGAGGCAGCTCTGGAGCCGCTGCGGCGGCGACAGAGGGGGAAGAGACCGCGGGGCCTACCGGCCCCGCCCACCCGCCACCCCTCCGGAGCGCCCACGTTGACCACCGCCGATCAGTTCGCTGGGAACCCACGTTGACCACCGCCGATCAGTTCGCTGGGAATGATGCCGGGCCCGAGCGGTTCGCCGACCGCCACATCGGGCCCACGGAGGCCGACGTCGCCGCCATGCTGGGCGCCCTCGGGCTGGGCTCGCTGGACGAGCTGCTCGAGCAGGCCGTGCCGCCGTCGATCCGGGACGGCAAGCCGCTCGAGCTGGAGGACGCCGTCGGCGAGCCCGAGGCGCTGGCCCGCCTGCGGGCCCTGGCCGCCCGCAACCGGGTGGTCACGCCGCTCATCGGCACCGGCTACTACGGAACCCACACGCCGGGCGTGATCCTGCGCAACGTGCTGGAGAGCCCGGCCTGGTATACGGCCTACACGCCCTACCAGCCCGAGATCAGCCAGGGCCGGCTGGAGGCGCTGCTCAACTTCCAGACCATGGTGTGCGACCTCACCGGGCTGGAGATCGCCAACGCCTCGCTGCTCGACGAGGGCACCGCCGCGGCCGAGGCCATGACGCTGGCCCGCCGGTCGAGCCGGCACGAGGGCGGGGCGTTCTTCGTCGACGCCGAGTGCCACCCGCAGACGATCGCGGTGGTCGCCACCCGGGCCGAGCCGCTCGGCATCGAGATCGTGGTGGGCGACCCCCTGGCCGGCGACCTCGACCCCGCCGCCTGCTTCGGCGCCCTGCTCCAGCACCCGAGCACGTCGGGGGCGCTGCGGGACCTGCGGCCGACCATCGCCGCGGTCCACGACGCCGGCGGCCTGGCCGTGGTGGCCACCGACCTGCTGGCGTGCACGCTGCTGGTGCCGCCGGGCGAGCTGGGGGCGGACGTGGCCGTGGGCTCGTCGCAGCGCTTCGGCGTGCCGCTCGGGTTCGGCGGGCCCCACGCCGGGTTCCTGGCCACCCGCGACGCCCTGCGCCGGTCGCTGCCGGGGCGGCTGGTGGGCGTGTCGGTCGACGCCGCCGGGCGGCCCGCCCACCGGCTGGCGCTCCAGACCCGGGAGCAGCACATCCGGCGGGAGAAGGCGACGTCCAACATCTGCACCGCCCAGGTGCTGCTGGCCGTCATGGCGTCGATGTACGCCGTCTACCACGGGCCCGAGGGGCTGACCGCCATCGCCCGCCGGGTGCAGGCCACGGCGTCGGCGGTGGCTGCCGCACTGCGGGGCGCGGGCTACGACCTGGCCAACGAGACCTGGTTCGACACGCTCACCGTGCGGGTGCCGGGGCAGGCCGCCGACCTGGTGGCCCGGGCGGTCGGCGCCGGGCTCAACCTGCGGCGGGTCGACGGCGACACGATCGGGCTGAGCTTCGACGAGACCGCCACCGGCGCCGCCGTGCTGGACGGGCTGGCCACCACCTTCGGCCTCGACCGCATCCCGTCGCCGGACGACGGCGCCGGCGCTGCGGCGGTCTCCGGCATCCCCGCGGGCGAGCGCCGGACCAGCGAGTTCCTCACCCACCCGGTGTTCCACGAGCACCGGTCGGAGACCGAGATGCTGCGCTACCTGCGGCGGCTGGCCGACAAGGACGTGGCGCTCGACCGGGCGATGATCCCGCTCGGGTCGTGCACGATGAAGCTCAACGCCACCACCGAGATGGAGCCGGTGACGTGGCCCGAGTTCGCCGGCATCCACCCCTTCGCCCCCGCCGATCAGGTCGAGGGCTACCGGGAGCTGATCGCCGACCTGGAGGCGACGCTGGCCTCGATCACCGGCTACGACGCCGTGTCGCTCCAGCCCAACGCCGGGTCGCAGGGCGAGCTGGCCGGGCTGCTGGCCATCCGGGGCTACCACCGCAGCCGGGGCGAGGCCCACCGGGACGTGTGCCTCATCCCCGCCTCGGCGCACGGCACCAACGCCGCCTCGGCCGTGATGGCCGGGATGCGGGTGGTGGTCGTGGCCTGCGACGACGACGGCAACGTCGACCTGGCCGACTTCCGGGCCAAGGCGGCCGAGCACGGCGAGCGGCTGGCGGCGCTGATGGTGACCTACCCGTCGACCCACGGCGTGTTCGAGGCCGGCATCGGCGAGATCTGCGACGCCGTGCACGAGCACGGCGGGCAGGTGTACGTGGACGGGGCCAACCTCAACGCGCTGGTCGGCGTGGCCCGGCCGGGGTGGTTCGGCGGCGACGTCAGCCATCTGAACCTGCACAAGACGTTCTGCATCCCCCACGGGGGCGGCGGGCCGGGCGTCGGGCCGGTGGCGGCCCGGGCCCACCTGGCGCCGTTCCTGCCCAACCACCCGGCCGCCCCGGACGCCGGGCCGGAGACGGGGCCGGGGCCGGTCTCGTCGGCGCCGTGGGGGTCGGCCGGGATCCTGCCCATCAGCTACACGTACGCCAAGCTCATGGGGCCCGACGGCCTGGCCCGGGCGACGGCGGTGGCCATCCTGGCGGCGAACTATGTGGCCACCCGGCTGGCCGCGTACTTCCCGGTCCTCTACAGCGGCGAGCACGGCCGTGTGGCCCACGAGTGCATCGTGGACATCCGGGGCATCACCCGGGACACGGGCGTGACGGTCGACGACGTGGCCAAGCGGCTGGTCGACTACGGCTTCCACGCCCCGACGATGAGCTTCCCGGTGGCCGGCACGCTGATGATCGAGCCGACGGAGTCGGAGTCCCTGGCGGAGCTGGACCGCTTCTGCGAGGCGATGATCGCCATCCGGGCGGAGGTCGACCGGGTGGCGGCCGGCGACTGGCCGCTGGAGGACAGCCCCCTCCGCCACGCCCCGCACACGGCGGAGGACCTGCTGGTGGCGACGTGGTCGCGGCCGTACACGCGCGAGGAGGCGGCGTACCCGGTGCCGGCCCTGCGCCGGGCCAAGTACTGGCCGCCCGTCAGCCGCATCGACGGCGGCTACGGCGACCGGAACCTGATGTGCGCCTGCCCGCCCCCGGAGGCGTTCGAGGACTGATCACGTCTCACGCGTGATACACCGGCGCCATGGCCGCAGCCGTGAGTCGCTCGTGGTGACGCGCTCGGGCGAGCCGGTGGCCCAGCTCCTGCCCGTGCGCCGGCCTGGGCTCGACCCCGCCACGGTCCTCGCCCGCTGGCGCCGGCTGCCCCCCGTCGACCCCGACGCGTTGCGCGCCGACGTCGACAGGCCGAGGCCGACTTCGAGCCGATCCCCTTCGACGACGCCGACGCCCGCGCCCTCGGCCAGGTGGCGGCCAGCCTGCGTCAACGCGGTCGCAAGACCTCGGCCCGCGCCTACGACGCGTTGATCGCCGCCGTGGCCGTCGCCAACGGCGTGCCGCTCTACACCGCCGATCCCGACGACTTCGTCGGGATCGGCGGCCTGGACGTCGTCGCCGTCCCTCACCCGGGCGGCGGCTAGCCGTTCACGAGCTCAGCGATCTGCTCCAACAGCACCGGCGGCCCGGCGACCAGAAGCGTGCTGATGCAGGTCTCCCGCCACCGCTCGAGATCGTCCCGGATCTTGGCCGGCGGGCCCACGAGGTACACGTCCTCGACCATCGCCGTCGGCACCGCGGCGGTGGCGTCGGCCTTGCGGCCGTCGAGGTAGGCCTCCTGGATCTTCTCGCACTCCGCCCCGTAGCCCAGGCGCTCGAACACGTCCTTGTGGAAGTTGCGGTCGCGGGCGCCCATGCCGCCGATGTACAGGGCCAGGTTCGGGCGCAGCAGGTCGGCGCAGGCCTCCACGTCGTCGCCCGGGATCACCGGGACCACGCACGCCACCTCGAAGTCCTCGGCCGTGTGGCGGGCGCCGGGGCGGGCGAACCCCTCGGCCAGGGCCTGCCGGTAGAACCCGTCCGACCGGGGCGAGAAGAACATCGGCAGCCAGCCGTCGCCGATCTCGGCCGCCAGCGCCACGTTCTTCGGCCCCTCGGCCCCGAGGTAGATGGGGATCTCGGGTCGCAGCGGCCGGACGATCGACTTCAGCGGCTTGCCCAGCCCGGTGCCGCCCGGCAGCGGCATCGAGTAGTGCTCGCCCGTGTAGCTGACCGGCTCGTCGCGGGCGATGATCCGCCGGACGATGTCGACGTACTCCCGGGTGCGGGCCAGCGGGCGGGCGTAGTCCTGCCCGTACCAACCCTCGACGACCTGGGGCCCCGACACCCCGAGCCCGAGGATCATCCGCCCGCCCGACAGGTGGTCGAGGGTGATGGCGGTCATCGCCGTCGACGCCGGGGTGCGGGCCGAGATCTGGGTGATCGCCGTGCCCAGCTTGACCCGCTCGGTGCGGGCGCCCCACCACGCCAGCGGCGTGAAGCAGTCGGACCCGTAGGCCTCCGACGTCCAGATCGAGTCGTAGCCCAGCGCCTCGGCCGCGGCGATCTGGTCGGCGGCGTCGGGCGGCGGCCCCGAGGAGGGCCAGTACCCGACGATCAGCCCCAGCTTCATCGGTTGGCGCGCGCGGACGGCGACGACGAGCCGTTGGCCTCGGACTCGGCCTCGGCCGCCTCGGCCACGTCGACCGCCTGGTCGACGACGTCGTCCACCGACTCCTGGACCTCGTCGACCTTGTCGGCCGCCTCCTCGACCTTCTTCTGCTCCTCGCCGGGCAGGGTGCCGAGCCCGGCCAGGCCGGACAGCATCTCGCGCAGCTGGGTGAGCTGGCCCGTGACCGCGTCGCGCTGGCGGGTGAGCTCGGCCACCTCGCGCTCGGCCGTCTGCCGGGTGACCTCGGCGTGCGTCTTGGCCTCGAACACCAGCTGGTCGGCCTCGGAGCGGGCGTCGCCCACCGTGCGCTCGGCCAGGGACTTGGCCTTGTCGAGCGTGTCCTTGGACTGGGCCTCGCTGGTGCGGCGCCGCTCGTCGGCGGCCGTGTCGATCTCCTTGGCCCGCGTGTCGGCGGCCTTGGCCCGCTGCTCGGCCTCGCCCACCAGCTTCTGGGTGGCGGCCATGGCGGCGTCGTGGCGCTCGCTCTCCTCGCGCTCGGCCCGCTCGCGCCGCTCGGCCAGCTCGAGCTCGAGGGCCTGGAGCTCGGCCTCGCGCTTCTCCTTGGCCTTGGTGAGCAGCTTGGAGGCGGCGGCCCGCTTCTCCTCGGCCTCGCGGGAGGCGACGTTGCGCAGCTCGATGATCTCGCGCTCGGCCGTGGCCCGCAGCGTGGCGATCTCGCGGTCGGCCGTGGCCCGGTGCTCGGCCACCTCGTGGTCGGTGGTGGTGCGCAGCTGGGTGGTCTCGCGCTCGGCCTCGGCCCGCTGGGCGTCGACGTCGCGGCGGGTGCTGGCGACCAGCTCGCCGGCCTCGCGCTCGGCCGAGTCGCGGCTGGCCTTCGCCTCGCGCTCGGCCGCGGTCTTGACCGCGGTGGCCACCGCCCGGGCCTTCTCCACCACCTCCTTGGACTCGAGGTGGGCGGCTGCGATCAGCTTCTCGGCCTCGCGCTTGGATTCGCTGCGGTGCTCGTTGGCCTGGTCCTCGGCCAGCCGGAACAGCTGCTCGACGCGGGTGCCCAGGCCCGACAGGGTCGGCTGGGCCCGCTCCTCCAGCTGCTTCGACTGCTCGGCGACCTTGCGCTCGAGCTCCGTGATGCGGTCGCGGGCGTCGGTGGTGCCGGTCTTGGCCCGGCTGGTCGCGTCGGTCAGCTCCTCGATGCGGGAGTGCAGACGCTCGATGAACATGTCGACCTGTGTGCGCTCGTAGCCCCTGAGCACGATCGTGAAATCAGGGGTTCCGCCGCTGGCGGTTGACGGCGAAGTGGTTGTACCCATGGCTCACAACTATGTCAGACCGCGCGCACACGATGCCGCAGAGAGATGGCCCTTTCTCGACCGGGAATTGAAACATGTTCTAGTCTCGGGCCGAGACGAGGAGCAGTATGAAGAACCGCTATCCGTTCCCCCTGCCCTTCGGGTGGTTCTGCGTCGGCTATCCCGAGGACTTCCCGGCCGGCGCGGCCAAGCCGCTGTACTACTGGGAAACCCACCTCGTCGGCTGGCGCGACGAGGCCGGCGAGGTCCACGTCCAGGACGCGTTCTGCCCCCATCTCGGCGCCCACCTGGGCCACGGCGGCCACGTGGAGGGGTGCGAGCTGGTCTGCCCGTTCCACGCCTGGCGCTACGACGCCGACGGCCACAACGTCGGCATCCCCTACAGCGACCGGGTCAACCGCAGGGCCCGCCTGCGCACCTACCCGACGATCGAGCGCAACGGCGTGGTGCTGTCGTGGTTCCACCCGGACGGGGAGCCCCCGCAGTGGGAGATCCCCGAGGTGCCCGAGCTCAACGGCCACCCCGACTGGTCGACCCTGATGCGCACGTCCTACGAGATCGAGGCGTCGGTCCAGGAGATGGCCGAGAACGCCGTCGACTCCGCCCACTTCCGCTACGTCCACAACACCGCCACCGTGCCGGTGCTGGAGGAGTACACGACCGGGTTCCCCGAGGCGGTCATGCGCTCCTCGCAGAAGTTCCGCACCCCCCGGGGCGTGGTCGAGGGCCGCATCGAGACCCACGCCTGGGGCCCCGGCATGTCGCTGGTGAACTTCAGCGGCATCGTCGACACGCTCAACTACGCGGTCACGACGCCCATCGAGAACGACCGCTGCATCGTGCGGTTCAACTTCCGGTTCAAGACCATGGGCGACGAGGAGACGACCCGCAACGTCGGGCGGGCCTTCGTGACCGAGGTCGACCGCCAGGTGCTGGAGGACAAGCCCATCTGGGAGCACAAGGCCCACCTGGTGCGGCCGGCGCTGGCGGACAACGACGGGCCGTTCATGAAGTTCCGCAAGTGGTTCGCCGCCTTCTACCCCGAGGCGCCGACCGGCGACGAGCGGCTCGTCTACCCGCCGCCCTACTGGCCCGACCGCCTCGACGAGGCGCCGGCCAAGGCGACCGCCTCGGCCCGGTACACCCCGGAAGGGGACTGACGCCCGCAGCCGGATAGGTTCGCGGGATGAGCACGGTGGGTGAGCAGGCGCCGGGCGGCGTCGAGGCGACCGGCGCCGTGCTGTCCGCGCTGTCGGCCGCCCTGCGGGCGGTCACGCTCGGCTCGTCGCTCGACCGGGTGCTGCACCAGCTGGCGGCCAGCGCCCGCGAGCTGGTGGGCGCCTCGTACGCGGCCATCGGCATCCCCGAGCCCGAGGGCGACGAGTTCGCCCGGTTCGTCACCGTCGGCATGAGCGACGACCTGGTGGCCCAGCTGGGACCGCTGCCCCGCACCCACGGGCTGCTCGACGCCATGCTGGCCGACCCCTCCCCCTACCGCACCGACGACATCACCGCCGACCCCCGCTTCCGGGGCTGGTGGCCGTCCGCCCACCCCCGCATGCGGTCGTTCCTCGGCGTGCCCATCGTGTCGTCGGGCGACATCATCGGCGCCTTCTACCTGACCGACAAGCGGGGCGCGACCGGCTTCGGCCCCGGCGACGAGTCCGCTGTCGTGCTGCTGGCCAGCCACGCCGCCATCGCCATCGACCAGGCCCGCCTGTTCGAGGACAGCCGCGACCTGGCGCTGGCCCAGGAGCGGGGGCGGCTGGCCCGCGAGCTGCACGACGCCATGAGCCAGTCGCTGTTCAGCCTCCAGCTGGCCGCCGACACCGCGGCCCGCGAGCTCGACCGCGACCCGGCGGCCGCCGCCACCTCGCTGGCCACCGTGCGGGACGTGGCCGCCCGGCTGTCGACCGAGCTGCGGCGGGCGGTCGACGGGCTGCGCCCGGCCGACCTGGCCCGGGACGGCCTGGCCGCCACGCTGCGCGCGCAGCTGAGCCTGGCCGGGCGGGCCCACGACGTGCCGGTGGACGTCGAGGTGGGCGACCTGCCCGAGCTCGACCCCGACGTCGAGCACCAGGTGCTGCGCATCGCCCAGGAGGCCGTGAGCAACGCGCTGCGCCACGCCGGCGCCTCCCGGGTGACCGTCGAGGCCGGGCCGGCGCCGGTCGTGCTGCGGGTCCGGGACGACGGGCGCGGTTTCGACCCCGAGGCCCGGGCCGTGCGCTCCCGGCGGCTGGGGCTGACCTCCATGCACGAGCGGGCCGCCTCGCTGGGCGGCGCCCTGGTGGTCACGTCCGCGCCCGGCCAGGGCACGACCGTCGAGCTGAGGCTGCCGGCGTGACCGGCCCCGGGCGCGACGGCGAGGGCGAGGGCGACGCCCCCATCCGCGTGGTCGTGAGCGACGACCACCCGGTGGTCCGCCAGGGCCTGCGGTCGTTCCTGGAGGCCCAGGGCTTCGCCGTGGTGGGCGAGGCGGCCGACGGCGACGAGGCCGTGCGGCTGGTGGCCGAGACCCGGCCCGACGTGCTGCTCACCGACCTGGTCATGCCGGGCACCGACGGCATCGCCGCCATCCGCCGGCTGCGGGCCGAGGGGCCGCCGGTCGGGATCCTCGTGCTCACCAGCTACAGCGGCGCCGAGCAGGTCATCCCGGCCATCCAGGCCGGCGCCGACGGTTACCTGCTGAAGGACGCCGGCCCCGGGGTGCTCACCGACGCCATCCGGGCCGTGCAGCGGGGCGAGCCGATGCTGTCGCCCGAGGCCGCCGCCCAGGTCATGGCCCGGGTGGCCGGTGACGCCGCCGCCCCCGCCCCGGACCACCCCGACCTCGACCGGCTGACCGCCCGGGAGCGGGAGGTGCTGGCCGGGCTGGGCCGGGGCCTGTCCAACCGGGCGCTCGCCGAGGAGCTGTTCGTCTCGGAGAAGACCGTGAAGACCCACGTGTCGAGCCTGCTGGCCAAGCTGCGCCTGGCCGACCGGACGCAGGCCGCGCTGTTCGCCGTGCGGGTCGGGCTGGCCGACCCCCGCCGGTGACCGCGGGCGCCACCGGCCGCCGCCTGGTCGCCGCGGCCGGGTGCTGCCTGGCCGTCGCCGCCATCTACGTGCTGGCCGTGCGCACGGCGACCGGGCAGACCCTGGAGAACGCGGCCATGGACGGCCGGCCGGTGCACCGCTGGTGGATGCCCAACCCCACCGCCGACCGGGTCGCCTTCGCCGTGACCTGCACGGTGCTGGTGTCCCTGGTGGCGGTGCTGGCCTACACGGCCCTGACCGGCCCCCGGGCCCGCACCCTGGCCGCCGTGACCATCGTCGGGGTGCCGGTGGCCCTGGCCGAGCTGCTCAAGCACACGGTGCTGGGGCGGCCGCCGCTGCTCGACCTCGGCAACCAGATCTACCTGGTGCCCAACACCTTCCCCAGCGGCCACATCGCCGGAGCCAGCGCCGCCGCCCTGGTGGCGGTGCTGGTGGCCCCGCCGGCCCGGCGGGGGGTCGTGGCCGTGGTCGGGGCGGCGGCGGCCAGCGTGGCCGCGCTGGGCATGCTGTCGGCCGAGCTGCACCGGCCGAGCGACGAGATCGCCACCTGCCTCATCACCGCCGCCACCGCGCTGGTGGTGGTGGCCGTGCGCCCCGGGGCGGCCCGCGTCGACGCCGGCGCCGGGCCGACGTCGTTCCGGGTGCCGGCCCGGGCGCTGGGCGCGGTGGGCGCCCTGGCCCTGGCCGTCGTGGCGGTCGGCCTGCCGCCGCTGCTGGCCGCGGTGGACGACGGCGGGCTGGTCGGGCCCGAGTACTCCCGGGCCCGGGGCGTCGGCGGGGCCGCCGTCGTGGCCACGATCTGCCTGGCGGTCGCCCTGGTCGGCCGGCTGTCGCCGCCCGGCTGGGTCGCCGGTCCTAGGACTTCCGACCGAGGCCAAACCCGTCCCGGGGCCGATGGCACCGCCCCCACCGCTCCCTACGTTGCCAGCAAGGCAGACGAAGGGAGCACGAGGTGCGCAGGACAGCTCTCATCACCGGTGGCAGCAGGGGATTCGGGCGGGCGCTCGCCGAGCGGCTCGCGGCCGACGGCTGGAACCTGACGATCGACGGCCGGGACCCGGTCGCCCTGGAGGCGGCCCGGGCCGCGGTCGACGCCGCCGGGCCGGGCACGGTCGTGGCCCTGGCCGGCGACATCGCCGACCCGGTCCACGTGGCCGCCCTGGTCAACGCGGCGGCCGGGCTGGGCCGCTTCGAGCTCGTGGTCAACAACGCCGGCACCCTCGGGCCGAGCCCCCTCCCCCACGTGGCCTGGCTGCGGACGGGCGAGCTGGAGCGGCTGCTGGCCACCAACGTCGTGGCCCCGCTGCGGGTCGTCCAGGCCGCCCTCCCGCACCTGCGGTCCCAGCACGGGGCCGTCGTCAACGTGACCTCGGACGCCGCGGTGGAGGGCTACGAGGGCTGGGGCGGCTACGGCGCCTCCAAGGCGGCGCTGGAGCAGCTCAGCCGGGTGCTGGCGGCCGAGGAGCCGGGCGTGCGGGTCTACTGGGTCGACCCCGGCGACATGCGCACGCAGATGCACCAGGACGCCTTCCCCGGCGAGGACATCTCCGACCGCCCCTGGCCCGAGACCCGGGCGCCGGGGCTGGTGCGGCTGATCGACGAGCGGCGGCCGAGCGGCCGCTACCGGGTCGAGGACCTGCTGGTGGCGGAGGCCGCCCGATGAGGGTCCTCGAGCGGACCCAGGCCGGCCGGGCCGGCGGCGGGGTGGCCACCCCTGTCACCCCGCCCCCGGTGGCCCACCCGCTGGGCACCAGCCTGCGGCCGTTCCGCATCCCCGACGGCGCCGAGGCCGGGACCCCGGTCGAGCTGGCCCGGGCGGGCGGGCGGCTGGGCTCGGACGACCGGTCCGACGTCCGGCTCATGGTCACCCACTGGGACGCGGGCACGATCGCCCATCGCCGCTTCCGCGACCTGGGCGACGCCCTGGTGGCGGGCGACGTGGTGGTCGTGAACACCTCGGCGGTCATCCCGGCCGCGCTCGACGCCCGCGGCCCGGGCGGCGAGGAGCTGCGGCTCCACCTGTCGACCGAGCAGCCGGGCGGGTTCTGGGTGGTGGAGCCCCGGCTCCCCGCCGGGCCCGGCACCCGGCGCCTGACCGGCCGCCCCCCGGCCGAGCTGGCCCTGGCCGGCGGCGGGCGGGCGACGCTGCTCGACCCCTATCCCGCCGGCACCGGGGTCCCCCGCCTGTGGCTGGCCCGGCTCGACGTCTCCGCACCCCTCCTCGGCTACCTCGAGGCCCACGGCCAGCCGATCCGCTACGCCCACGCCGAGGACGCCTGGCCGGTGGCCGCCTACCAGTCGGTGTTCTCGCGGGTGCCCGGGTCGGTCGAGATGCCCAGCGCGGCCCGGCCGTTCACCGAGGCGCTGGTGACCGAGCTGGTGACCCGGGGCGTGGTGCTGGCCCCGATCGTGCTCCACTGCGGCGTGTCGTCGCAGGAGGCGGGCGAGCCGCCCTACGCCGAGCGCTTCGACGTGCCGGCGGCGACCGCCTCGCTGGTCAACGCCGCCCACGCCGCGGGGCGAAGGGTGGTGGCCGTCGGCACGACGGTGGTGCGGGCGCTGGAGTCGAGCGCCGACGAGGCCGGCCGCTCCCACCCCGGCCGGGGGTGGACCGAGCTGGTCGTCACGCCGGAGCGGGGTGTGCGGGTGGTGGACGGGCTGCTCACCGGCTGGCACGAGCCCGAGTCGTCCCACCTGGCGATGCTGGAGGCGGTCGGCGGCCCCGAGCTGGTCGACCGCTCCTACGCCGCCGCCGTCGAGCTCGGCTACCGCTGGCACGAGTTCGGCGACAGCCACCTCATCCTGCCGTAACCACCTCGATCCACGGGTGGCCCGGATGGGCCCGGCGCAGTGCATCCGCCAGCCAGCTGCGGGCCGCCGGGGCCATCCGCGGCAGGCAGGCGGCGAGGTCGATCTCGTCCTTGGGGCCCGGGGCCTTGGCCTTGAACAGCAGCGTGCCCTCGGGCCGCAGGAACGGGATGCCGGCGGGGGTGCGGTCGACCATGGCCGCCCGCGGGGCGGCGATCGCCGGGTCGCGGCGGAACACCCAGGTGGTGGCGTCGCCCGGCTCGAGCATCACGTCCATGCGCCAGGCCCGGGCCCCGACGTCGAGCACCCAGTTCTGGTGCCGGTCGGCGGGCGGCTCCTCACCCTCGGGCAGCGCCCGGACCTCGCCGCCGCCCACCACGTGGAACCGGTGCCCGGCGAGCGCGGCGCGCACCGCCGGGAAGTCCGGGCGCAACACGGCGATCTCCAGGTCGTGGTGGGGCCGGACGGGCCGGCCGACGAACAGCTCGACCGCCCACCCGCCGACCACGCACCATCCCACGCCGGCGCCGGCCAGCCGCTCGGCCGCCGCGGCCGGCGTCCACGGCCGCCACGCGTCGAGGCCCGGCCCGTCCCAGTGCGCCACGCCGGGCACCCTACGAGGCCGGCGCCGTCTGCGGCGCCGACGGAGGCGGGCGCCCTGCGGCGGTCATACTGCCGACGATGCTGCTGCTCGCACTCGTTCTCCTGCTCGTGACCGGCCTCGCTGTCGGGGTCGCCGCCGTGGTCGCCGTCGGCCGCCTGCTGGGCGGGGCGGCGCTCATCCCGGGCGAGGATCGCCGGGCCCGGCGGTGGCGGCGGCTGGGCGTGGTGCTGGCGGCGAGCAGCGTCGTGGGGCTCGCGGTGTGGCTGTCGGCGTTCGCGCGGGATCCGGTGGTCGTCGTGGCCGGCGGGCGGACGACGTGTGCTGCCGGGATCGGCGACGACCTGCCGCGGCCTGCTCGGGCGTCCACGCCCGCCAGGCGTCGAGCCCCGGCCCGTCCCAGTGGGTCACGCCCTCCACCGGGCGCACGCTAGGCGGGACCGGGCCCGCCTCAGGTCATGAGGGCCAGGTCGCCGCAGGTGGCGCCGCCGTCCACCGCCAGCTCGGCGCCGGCGATGTAGCTGGCCTCGTCCGAGGCGAGGAACAGCACGGCGGCCGCCACCTCGTCGGGGGAGCCCATGCGCGCCACGGGCAGGCGCTGGTAGAAGGGTGCGCCGGGGTCGGTGCCGGCCACCATGGGCGTGTCGATGCCGCCCGGATGGACCGAGTTCACCCGGATCCCTTTGTGCCCCAGGTCGATGGCCGCGGTCTTGCTCAGGCCCCGCACCGCCCACTTGCTGGCCACGTACGCCCCCAGGAACGGCAGGCCCTGGAGCCCCGCGGTCGACGACACGTTGACGATCGCCCCGCCACCCGCCTCCACCATCGAGGCGGTCACCGCCTTCATGCCCAGGAAGACGCCGGTCACGTTGACCCGCATGACCCGCTCGAAGTCCTCCAGCGTGGTCTTGTGCAGCGACTGGAAGTGCAGGATCCCGGCGTTGTTGATCAGCACGCTGACCGGCCCGAAGGCCTGCTCGGTGGCCTTGACGGCCGCCTCCCACTGGGACTCGTCGGTGACGTCGAGGTGGACGTAGAGCGCGGCGTCGCCGATCTCGGCCGCGACGGCCTGCCCCTCCTCGTCCAGCACGTCGCCCAGCACGACCTTGGCGCCCTCGGCCGCGAACAGCCTGGCCTCGGCCGCACCCTGGCCCCGGGCACCGCCCGAGATGATGGCGACCTTGCCGTCGAGCCGTCCGGTCATCCAGTCGTCCTTTCGCTCACGATGTGGGCTTCTCCGCGCCGACCGCCCACATGGCGAAGAACTGCGAGCCGCCACCGTAGGCGTGCCCGAGCGCCACGCGGGCCCCGTCGATCTGGTGCTCCCCCGCCTGGCCGCGGACCTGCATCGCCGCCTCGGCGAAGCGGATCATGCCCGAGGCGCCGATCGGGTTGGACGACAGCACGCCGCCCGACGGGTTCCACGGGATGTCGCCGTCCATGGCGGTGGCGCCGTCCTCGACCAGCGTCCAGCCCTTGCCCTCCTCGGCGAAGCCCAGGTTCTCCAGCCACATGGGCTCGTACCACGAGAACGGGACGTACACCTCGGCCACGTCGATGTCCCGGCGGGGATCGGTGATGCCGGCCTGGGCGTAGACGTCGGCGGCGCAGGCCCGGCCGCCCAGCGGGTTCACCTGGTCCCGACCGGGCGCCATCGTGGGCTCGGAGCGCATGGCCCCGCCCAGCATCCACGCCGGGTCGGTGGCGGCGTCGCCCCCCGCCTCGTCCGTGAGGACCATGGCGCAGGCCCCGTCCGAGGACGGGCACGTCTCCGAGTAGCGGATCGGGTCCCACAACATGATCGAGTCCTTGACCGACTCGAACGTTATGCCCTCCTCGTGGAGGTGGGCCTTCGGGTTCTTGAGCGCGTTGAGCCGGTCCTTGAGCGCCACCAGCACGCCGATGTGGTCGGGCGCGCCCGAGCGCCGCATGTAGGCCCGGATGTGGGGTGCGAAGTAGCCGCCCGCCCCGGCCACCAGCGGCGGCGAGAACGGGATGGGCAGCGTCAGCGCCCACATGGCCTCGCTCTCGGACTGCTTCTCGAAGGCCACGGTCAGCACCCGGCGGTGGATGCGGGCCTGGACCAGGCTGGCGGCCACCAACGTGGTGGAGCCGCCCACCGAGCCCGCGGTGTGGACCCGCAGCAGCGGCTTGCCCACCGCCCCGAGCGCGTCGGCGAGGTAGAGCTCGGGCATCATCACGCCCTCGAAGAAGTCGGGCGCCTTGCCGATGACCACGGCGTCGATGTCGGCCCAGGTCATGCCCGCGTCCTCGAGGGCCTCGAGCGCGGCCTCCCGCACCAGGCCGGCCATGGACACGTCGCCCCGGGTGGCCTGGTGGTGGGTCTGTCCGATCCCCACCACCGCGACCCGCTCCTTGCCCATCAGTCAGCCCCTTCCAGCACGCACACCAGGTTCTGCTGCAGGCAGGGCCCGCTGGTGGCGTGGGCCACCGCCCGCTGCGCCTCGCCCCGCGAGATGCGCGAGGCGGCCTCGCCGATACGGATCAGCCCGGCGGCGATCAGCGGGTTGGCGGCCAGCGGGCCGCCGGATGGGTTGACGGTGACCCCGTCGCCCAGGCCCAGGGCCCGGCGCACCAGGACCTCCTGGTGCGTGAAGGGGGTGTGCAGCTCGCCG
>DATFRN010000112.1:0-3139 GCA_035263165.1 Acidimicrobiales bacterium
GTCACGGCCGTCGACCTGATCCGGGGCCTCGGCGTGCTCACCGGCATGGAGATCGTCGAGGTGCCGGGGGCGACGGGCTGGTTCGACACCGACTACGAGGGCAAGCGGGACGCCGCGCTGCGCACGCTGGCCGAGGGCGCCGACGTGTTCCTGCTGCACGTCGAGGCGACCGACGAGGCCGGCCACGCGGGCGACCTGGGGGAGAAGGTCAAGGCGCTGGAGGCGTGGGACAGCCGCATCCTCACCGGGCTGGTCGAGGGCCTCGACGAGCTGGGGCCGTGGCGCCTGCTGCTGCTGCCCGACCACCCGACCCCGGTGGCGCTGCGCACCCACACGTCCGACCCGGTGCCCTACCTGCTGGTCGACAGCGAGCGGGACGGACCGGGCGGCACCTACAGCGAGCCGGCCACGGCCGACGCCGTCCCGGTGCCGGGCCACGAGATGCTGGGCCGCCTGCTCTCGCGCTGACCCGACCTGGGACGCGGGCTTCGGCCGGGCGGGACCCGGCGGAGCTGGGGGACCACCACCTCGACGACGAAGCAGCCGCCGGGGACCAGATGGGCGGCGGCGTTGGCGAACACCGCGGCCTGCTCGTCCTGGGTGGTCACGTTCTGGATCGTGTCGTAGCCCAGCGACTTACGCCGCCCCACGCGGAGAGCGGGGCCGATCGCGCCCGCCGCGGTGTTTCGACTGCGTCGGCATCGCGCTAAAGTGGTGACGTTCTGCCGGGGGGTACCGCTGCATCAGAGCGGATGGCACAGAGCGGCCCCCGATTCCTCTTGGACTGCGGAGCGGTTCCTCTCCCGAGCTCGTCGAGCTCTCCGGTGCACGCCCCGGTACCAGGTCTCCCCCTTCAAGCAGTGAGGTACAGCCACCGATGAGCGTGGAGCCCAGCACCCTCGAACGGTCCGCCCTCGAGCGCAAGGACCGCGAGGAGCTCACGACCATCGCCCAAGCTCTCGGCGCCAAGCCGCCGTCGCGCGCCCGCAAGGCCGACATCGTCCAGCTCATCCTCGAGCTGACCGGCGTCGAGTCGGGCGGGTCGGACGCGAACGGGGGCGACAAGGAGGCTCCCGTGGACGACAACGGCGACACCGCGGCGGTTGACGCGGCCGGCGGCGACGAGGGCGGCGACGCCCCCAGCGCCACGGCCGAGCCCCCGGCGCCCGAGGCGCAGGAGCCCCCGGCCGAGTGGGAGCTCGAGTTCGGCGGCACCACCGACGTGATCGACGAGCCGGCCGGCGGCAGCGGCGGCAAGGGATCGGCCGGCAACGGCGACGCCCAGCCCGGCAAGCCCGGCGGCGGCCAGGCGCGCTCCGAGAGGCCCGACAAGCCGGGCGGTGGTCAGGGCAAGGGCGGCCAGGGCAAGGGCGACCAGGCGAAGGGCGACCAGGCGAAGGCCGACCAGGCCAAGGGCGACCAGGGCGGCCAGCAGGACGGCGGCGAGGACGGCCAGTCCGGCGAGGCGGTCGACGTCAACGAGCCGGGCAACCGCCGCCGGCGGCGCCGCGGCCGGCGGGGCAAGGACGAGAGCACCCACGTCGAGGAGTTCTCCGGCGAGCCGGTCGACGTCGAGGGCCTGCTCGACCTGCGGGACGAGGGCTACGGCTTCCTGCGGGTGCGGGGCTACCTGCCCTCCAAGGACGACATCTACGTCTCGGTCAAGCAGGCCCGCCAGTTCGGCCTGCGCAAGGGCGACCACATCGCGGGCGCCAGCCGGCCCGCCATGCGCAACGAGAAGAACCCCGCCCTGCTGCGCATCGACAAGGTCAACGGCGTCGACCCCGAGCAGGCCCGCCGCCGGCGCCGGTTCGAGGACCTGACCCCGCTGTTCCCCGACGAGCGGCTGTCGCTCGAGACCCCCGGCGACGCCGCCAACATGACGGCCCGCATCGTCGACCTGCTGTCGCCGATCGGCAAGGGCCAGCGGGGCCTCATCGTCTCGCCCCCGAAGGCCGGCAAGACCGCCATCGTCAAGCAGATCGCCCGGTCGGTCGAGACCAACAACCCCGAGGTCAAGCTCATGGTGCTGCTCGTGGACGAGCGGCCCGAAGAGGTGACCGACATGCGCCGCTGGCTCCGGGGCGAGACCAGCGAGGTCGTGGCCTCGACCTTCGACCGGCCCAGCGAGGAGCACACCCAGGTGGCCGAGCTGACCATCGAGCGGGCCAAGCGCCTGGTCGAGGACGGCCAGGACGTCTGCATCATCCTCGACGGCATCACCCGCCTGGCCCGGGCCTACAACCTGGCCGCCCCGGCCACCGGCCGGATCATGTCCGGCGGCGTCGACTCGGGGGCCCTCTACCCGCCCAAGAAGTTCTTCGGCGCCGCCCGCAACATCGAGGAGGGCGGGTCGCTCACGATCCTGGCCACGGCGCTCATCGAGACCGGCTCCAAGATGGACGAGGTGATCTTCGAGGAGTTCAAGGGCACCGGCAACATGGAGCTGCGGCTCGACCGGCGGCTGGCCGAGCGGCGGGTCTACCCGGCCATCGACGTCGACGCCAGCTCGACCCGCCACGAGGAGCTGCTGTTCCCCCGCAACCAGCTCAACCTCGTATGGGCGCTGCGCCGGGTGCTGTCCGGCATGTCCTCGAGCGACGGGGGGAATGCGGCGGCGCTGGAGCTGTTGATCGACCGGATGAAGACGTTCCGGACCAACGAGGAGTTCCTGACCGAGGTGGCCAAGAACAGGTTGGCAGCGGGCTGACGTCCTCCGTAGACTGCAAGGCCCTTTCGTTCCCCAGGAGAGCGCGATGAAGGCTGGAATCCATCCCGAGTACGTCGAGGCGACCGTGCGCTGCTCGTGCGGCAACACGTTCACCACGCGCTCCACCAAGTCTGACCTGCACGTCGAGCTGTGCAGCGAGTGCCACCCCTTCTACACGGGCAAGCAGAAGCTCGTGGACACGGGCGGCCGCATCGACCGCTTCAAGCGCCGCTACGGCGAGCGCAAGCAGCGCTAGCGACGGCGAGCGCCGCCACGTCACGCGCATCCGCCGGGGACGGGGCGCGGCGTGCGTCGCTGCTCGCGTTCACCGTCGAGCGGCGGTGGGGTCCCGCGCGGCGCGAAGCCCACGGCCTCGGCGAGTCCGCCGCGCTCGTCGAGCCGGGCGCGTTCGGGGGGCCGCGCGCCTGG
>DATFRN010000113.1:0-102643 GCA_035263165.1 Acidimicrobiales bacterium
GGAACATGACGGTGGTCTTGGCCTCGTAGGTCGGCTCGATCATCTGGCCGACCTGGTGGTAGCCGATCCCGGTGATCAGCAACCCGACCAGAACGACCGGCCATCGACGTAGGAGGATCCTGAGCGCGGTCAGTAGATCCATGTGACTTACACCCCTTGGAGATCGCGGCTCCGGGTTGAGGGACGGGTCCGGACGTGAACGTCCGTGCCTGCGGCCGCCCGGCGGGTCCGCCCCACCAGGCGATCGTAGGCAGCGACATAGCCGGCCGCCTGAGACGGCCAGCCCATGCCGTTTTCGATGCGGGCTCGGCCAAGGCGCCCCATGGCCTCACCCCGCTCGGGATCGTCGATCATCTCGACGATGGCGAGGCCGAACGCCTTGGCGTCGGCCTCGGGGTTGCCCAGCCACGTGACGGGCTGGGTGGCCGGCCCTGCGGCCTGCAGGGTCTCGGCCAGGTCGAACGAGACCACGGGCAGCTCGTGCGCCATGTACTCGAGGACCTTGTTCATGGTCGACCGGTCGTTGAACGGCGTCTTGGGGTCGGGGCACAGCCCGACCGAGGCGGTCGACAGGTAGTGGCCGATGTCGGTGGGGCCGACGCGGCCGGTGAAGGTGACGTAGTCGTCGAGGCCCAACTCGGTGGCCAGGGCCTTCAGGCTCTCCAGCGTGTCGCCGAAGCCGAGCAGGGCGAAGTGCACGTCGCGCCGGCCCAGGTCGTTGACGATCACGTCGGCGGCCCGCAGCACCATGTCCACGCCGTCCTGGTGGCCCATGATGCCGAGGTAGACGCACAGGTGGTCGCGCCCGTGGCGCAGGTCGGGCACGTCGTCGCCCTTGGCCATCAGGTCGGGGTCGGGCGAGCTGCGCACGATGGTGAAGTCGCCGAGCGGCTTGCCCGTCCGCACCCGAGCCGTGTCGCGGTACGACTCGTTGGTGGTGATGACGTGGTCGGCCGTGGCGTAGGTGCCCCGCTCCAGCAGCCGGAGGGCGGCCATGAGCGGCTTGGACGGCGGCTTGGACAGGTCCCGGGACTCGAACAGCTCGGGGCACAGGTCGTGGTGGTCGAACACGAAGCGCACGCCGAAGGGCCGGTACAGCCGGGCCAGGGCGAAGTAGGTGTCCGGCGGGTTGCAGGCCTGGATGACGTCGAAGCGCCGGCGGGCGTAGATGCGGGCCGACAGCCCGGCGGTGCGCAGCCAGCAGTAGGCGAACTCCCAGACGTAGCTGAGCGTGCCGGTGGCCTGGCGGGGCGGCAGGTAGCGGTGGATGCGCACGCCCTCGAGCTCCTCGAAGCGGCTGTCGCGCACGCCGTCCTTCTCGCCCCGGGGGCAGATGACCGACACGTTGAAGCCGTTGGCCACCAGGGCCTTGGCCTCCATCCACACCCGGCGGTCGAGGGGCACCGGCAGGTTCTGCACGATGACCAGCACGTGCGGCTTGCGCGGACTACGCCCCCGCCTGCGTCCCTCCGAGCCGTCGGTCCGGACGGGCCGCACCGCGCTGCGGGCACGTCCGAAGGCCAACAGCCCCGGGTCGGTTGCGAGCCGGTCCGGGTCGGTCCGGGACGCGGGCGGGGGCGAGCTGACCGGCACCGGGGCGGTCGGTGCCGATCGGCGCAGGGCCGTGAGGGCCCGGCGAGAGAGGGTGGGGATGGTGTTGATGAGGATCGACAGGTCGAGGGCGACCGACCAGTTCTTGACGTAGAACAGGTCGAGGCGCCGGTACTCGTCGAACTCGGCCTTGTGGTTGGCCTCGGTCTGCCACAGTCCGGTGACCCCGGGGCGCACGACGTGACGGCTCTGGAGCTCGTCGTCGAACGTCTCGGCCTCGGCCGGCAGCGCGGGCCGGGGGCCGACGACGCTCATGTCGCCGCGCAGCACGTTGACGAGCTGGGGCAGCTCGTCGATGCCGGTGGACCGCAGGATGCCGCCCACCCGCGTGACCCGGGGGTCGTCCTCCAGCTTGAAGAGCGGACCGCCCCGCTCGTTGTGGCGCCGCAGCTCGGCCAGGCGGGACTCGGCGTCGACCGCCATCGTGCGCAGCTTGAGGCAGGTGAAGAGCGAGCCGTCGCGGCCGACCCGCACCTGGCGGAACAGCACCGGCCCGCCGTCGCCCAGCTTGATGGCGATGGCGGCCGCCGCCAGCACGGGGGCGGTGACGACCAGGGCCAGCGTGGCCACCACCAGGTCGATCACCCGCTTGACCGCCCGCTGGGGGGCGCTGTGGACGAGCGGCTCGAGCACCAGGAACGGCTCGTGCGCCACCGGCATCGTGCGCAGCCGGGAGTGGGCGTAGCCGGTGAGGCCGCTGGAGAGGTGGACGGGCAGGCCGATGGCCGACACGTCGTGGAGCAGGGCCTGGAGGGCGCCGCTCGGGATGTGGTTGACCGCCACCAGCACGCCGCTGGCGTCGGTGCGGCGCACGGCGGAGACGGTCTGGTCGTAGCCGCCGAGCCACGGGACCTGGCGGCTTCCGCCGCTGGCGGCCCGGGCGGCCGGGTGGTCGTCGTCGCTGCCGCCGACCCAGGCGGCGGCGCGGAAGCCGGCCTCGGGGTTGAGCTGGAGGAAGTCGGCCAGCGTCGCCGTGTCGGTGGCGTTGCCGGCGACCACGACGGGGGTGAGGTAGCGGCCCTGGCGCCGGCAGCCGATGAGCCAGACGTCGAAGCAGTAGCGGGCCGTGATGACGGCGAGGAAGCCGCCGCCGGCCGCGCCGACCGACAGGCCGGGGGCCGCGTCGCCCACGACGGCCTGCCAGCCGGTCACGACGACCGCAGCGACGGCCACCGCCTGCGCTGCCGTGCCCGCAGCGGCTGACCGGGTGCCATGGGAGGGGGCCCGATACAGACCGAAGAAGGCGAAGGAGGCGACGCTGGCGACGACGCCGACGAGGATGTCGTCGAGCTGGAGCGCCTTGGGCGGGACCGGTCCGGCCGTCGCCCAGGCCGCCACGATCCAGCCGAGTGTCCAGCCCACGAGAAGGGCCGCCAGGTCGATGGGCACGAGGCGCGCCGCCAGGCTGGCGCCGACGGCGCGGCGCCGTCTGCCCAGATCGATCCTGCTCACTTTGCCTGGTTGCGCCACCAATCGAGGCGCGCGCCCAGGCCGCCCTGCCCGGTCCTGTAGGGAAAGCCCCACGATGACCCCTTGTTGTCCGCCCGACCCGCCTGTCCGCGGGATCGAGGCCAGTCTCGGGGCCATCCCTGAAGGTCCGCTGAAGAGCCACTGAGGTGTGACTGAAGTGTTCGCCTGAACGCTTTCGGCGCGTGCCTCGTTCGCGAGTGGCGCGTCCGCTATGCTGCTCGCCGTGATCCCCTCCCGCTGGGGTGGTCACGACTCGTCGAGCCAGATCGTCGACGGGAAGGGCGAAGGGTCACTCGTGGGTGGCCTTGTACGGGACAGGATTGGTCGCCGCGCGCCGGCGGCCCTTAGGGCGGAGTTGCTCTGATGCATAACGTGCGCGGACTGGTTCTGGTCGTCACCGAAGACGACTTCATGGCCGACGCGGTCAGCCAGGTGCTGGGGACAGCAGGCTTCGGTGTCGTGCGGCGGCGGCGCGGCCCGATCGAGCCGCTGCTCGTCGACGAGCGGCCGGCGCTGGTGGTCATGGACGTGGGCGACATCCGCCTGGCCGAGCGCCAGGTCGTGGTCAGCCGCCTGCGCCAGGCCAGCGACGTGCCCCTCGTGGTCCTCACCCGCTCGACCCGGCTGGAGGACAGGCTGGCCGGCCTCGAGGCCGGGGCCGACGACGTGCTGGTCGTGCCCTTCCCGCTGGCCGAGCTGCGCTGGAAGGCCACCGCCATCCTGCGGCGCTCGGGCGAGCGGGTCGGCACGCTGCGCCTCGGCGACCTGGTGGTCGACGAGCCGGCCCACGTGGTCGAGCGCAACGGCCACATCGTCGACCTCACCGCGCTGGAGTTCTCGCTGCTGGTGGCGTTCGCCCGCAACCGGGGCCACGTGCTGTCCAAGTCGCAGCTGCTCACGATGGTGTGGGGCTTCGACCACCACGACGTGAACCTGGTCGAGGTGCACGTGTCGGCCCTGCGTCGCAAGCTGGAGGCGGCCGGCGGCCGCATCGTCCACACCGTGCGGGGCGTCGGCTACGTGCTCCGGCCCGTCGGGCCCGACGTGGCGGTGGGCGCCGACCACCCTCTGGCCGCGCTGCGCACGGCCTGAACGGTCCCAACCCCTGCTGGAGGCGGCACCGCGGGCGTCTAGCCTGACCTCCATGTCCACCATGTGGGAGACCGTCGTCGGGCTCGAGGTCCACACCGAGCTGGCCACCGCGACCAAGCTGTTCTGCGGCTGCCCCAACCGCTTCGGCGACGAGCCCAACACCCACGTGTGCCCGGTGTGCCTCGGCCTGCCCGGCTCGCTGCCGGTGCTCAACGAGCAGGCGGTCGAGCTGGCCATGCGGCTGGGCCGGGCGCTCGGCTGCTCGGTGCGGCGCTCGGTGTTCGCCCGGAAGAACTACTTCTACCCGGACATGCCGAAGGACTACCAGATCAGCCAGTACGACCTGCCGATCAACGTCGACGGCGGGCTCGAGCTGCCGTCGGGCACCCGGATCGGCATCGAGCGGGCCCACCTCGAGGAGGACACCGGCAAGTCCACCCACGTGGGTGGGGGCGGGCGCATCACCGACGCCGGCTACAGCCTGGTCGACTACAACCGGGCCGGCGTGCCGCTGCTCGAGGTCGTGTCGCGGCCCGACCTGCGCTCGGCCGACGACGCCCGGGCCTACGTGTCCGAGCTGCGCGCCCTCCTCCTCGCCACCGGGGCCTCCGACGCCAAGATGGAGGAGGGGTCGCTGCGGGTCGACGCCAACGTGTCGGTCCGCCGGCCGGGCGAGCCGTTCGGCACCCGCTGCGAGATCAAGAACCTCAACTCGCTGCGGTCGCTCGGCCGGGCCATCGACTACGAGGCCCGCCGGCAGATCGAGCTCATCGGGGCCGGCGAGGCGGTGCGCCAGGAGACCCGCCACTGGAACGAGGACGACGGCCGCACCCACACGCTGCGCACCAAGGAGGAGGCGGAGGACTACCGCTACTTCCCCGAGCCCGACCTCGTGCCGCTCGACCCCGGCGACGAGTGGATCGCCCGGGTCGACGGGGCCCTGCCGGTCCTGCCGGCGGCCCGCCGGGCCCGGCTGGCGTCGGCGGCGTCCCTGGCCGACACGGGCGGCGCGGTGGCCATCGCCGTCGAGCGCGGGCTCGACGACCTGGCGGTGGCGGCCATGGAGGCCGGGGGCGACCCGGCCCGGGTGCTCACCCACGTCGAGCACAACCTCGCCATCGAGGGCGCCGACCGGCTGGAGCCCGGCCGGCTGGCGGCGCTGGTGCGGATGGAGACCGACGGCGAGCTGACCGCCACCCAGGCCAAGGCCGTGCTGGCCGAGATGGTGACCAGCGGCGACGACCCGGCGGCCATCGCCAAGGCCAAGGGGTTCGAGGCCATGGGGGCCGACGCCCTGGGCTCGGCGGTCGAGGGGGTCATCGCCGCCCACCCCGACGAGTGGGCGCGCTTCGTCGAGGGCGACGACAAGGCCCGCGGCAAGCTGACCGGGTTCTTCGTGGGCCAGGTGATGAAGGCGACCAAGGGCCAGGCGGACGGCAAGGCCGTCACCGCGTTGCTGCGCGAGAGGGCCGCGTCCTGACCTGGGCCCCCCGGCTCGCCGAACCGCACGAGATCGACGAGGTCGTCGATCTCAGCGCGGTCGCGTTCGGCGTCGGGCCCGTCGGCCCCGACGAGTACCGGGCCGCGGTGCGGGCGGTGCTCCAGCCCGAGCGCACCTGGGTGGTGACCGACGGCGACCGGCTGGTGGGCACCGCGGCGGGCATCACCCTGCGGCTGGCGACGCCCGGCGCCGAGGTGGCCCTGTGCGGGGTCAGCGAGGCGGCCGTGCTGCCCAGCCACCGGCGGCGGGGGATCCTGTCCGCCCTGCTCGCCGCCCTGCACGACGACGCCGAGGCCCGGGGTGAGCCGGCGGCGGGGCTGACGGCCAGCGAGGGCGGCATCTACCGCCGCTTCGGCTACGGCGTGGCCGCCCGCTACCAGTCGCTGGTGCTCGACGCCTCCCGGGCCGCCGAGGTGGCGCCGCTGGTGGCGCCCGAGGGCGGCGGCGAGGTGCGGGTGATGGCCCAGGCCGAGGCGGCCGAGGTGCTGCCGGCCGTCTGGGAGCGCCACTGGCGCCGCCGGCCCGGCGAGGTCCGCCGCACGCCGGGCATGTGGGTCGAGGACGCGCTCGACCCTCCGGCCCGGCGGGGCGGCGCCAGCGCCCGCTTCGTCGCCGTCCACCACGACCGGGGCGGGGCGCCCGACGGGTTCCTCGTCTACCGCATCGCCCAGGACTTCGGGGCCGGCGGCACCCACCACGAGCTGCGCATCGAGTCGCTGGCCGCGACGGGAGACGAGGTGGAGGCGGCGCTGCTGCGGTTCGCGGCCGAGGTCGACCTGGTCGCCACCGTCACCTGGCACGCGGCGCCGACCGACCTCGGGCTGCGCTGGCGGCTGGCCGACCCCCGGGCCGTGCTGGTCACCGCCGAGCGCGACCACCTGTGGCTGCGGCCGCTCGACGTGGCCGCCTGCCTGGCCGGCCGCCGCTACGCCGCCGAGGGCGGGCTGGTCGTGGAGGTGGTCGACGACCGGCGGCCGGCGGCGGGGGGCCACTTCTCGCTGGAGGCCGCGGCGGGGGGCGAGGCCACCTGCGACCGCACCGATCGGCCGGCCGACGTGGCGGTCCGCGCCGCGGACCTCGGGGCGCTGCTGCTCGGCGGCGTGACCTGGTCCGCCCTCGGCCGGGGCGGCCTGGCCGACGAGCGCGCCGCCGGCGCCCTGGCCCGGGCCGACGCCCTGTTCCGGCCCGGGCGCGCCCCGTACTGCGGGACCGACTTCTAACTCTCTCTCCCGAGAACCACCCAACTGTCGCCGGCGAACCGCACCACCAGGGTCGCGGCCCGGGTCGCCATGAACAGGGCGATCGCCGCCCACAGCCAGCCGATCCCGAGGCCGAGGACGGCCACCGCCAGCGCCGCGGGCAGGTAGACGGCGGTGGACAGCACCATGGCCCGGGCCAGGAAGGCCATGTCGCCGGCGCCGATGAGGACGCCGTCGAGCACGAACGCCACGGCGTTCACCGGCTGGAGGGCCGCCACCCACACCAGCAGGAACGCCGCCAGGTCCACGACCGCCGGGTCTCCGGTGAAGATGTGCGGGAGCAGGGTCCGGGTGGCCAGCACCACCACCCCGACGCCCACGCCGAGGGCGATGCCCCACTCGATCATCCGCCGGCTGGCGCCCCGGGCCTCCGGGGCGTCGCCCGCGCCCAGCGCCCGGCCGACGAGGGCCTGCCCCGCGATGGCCACGGCGTCGAGGGCGAAGGCGAGGAAGCTCCAGATCTCGAACGCCACCTGGTGGGCGGCGATGTCGACCGGGCCGATCCGGGTGGCGACGGCGGCGGCGACGACCAGGGCCGCCCGCAGGGCGGCCGTGCGGATCAGCAGGTCGCGGCCCACGCGGGCCAGCGCCCCGAGGCTGGCCGGGTGGGGGGCGAGCGGGACGCCCCGGCCCCGGGCGTCCCGGCCGATCAGCCGCAGGTAGACGAGGGCGGCCGCCGTCTGGGCCAGCACGGTCGTCAGCGCCGAGGCGCCGATGCCCTGGTCGAGCCCGTAGATCAGCACCAGCTCGAGGGCGAGGTTGCCGGCCGCGGTGGCCGCCGCCACCACCAGCGGCGTGCGGGTGTCCTGGAGGCCCCGCAGGTAGCCGGTGCCGGCCAGCACGGTCAGCATGGCCGGCACGCCGAACAGGCTGATGCGCAGGAAGACCAGGGCGTTGGCGGCCACCGCCCCCTCGGCGCCGAGCAGCCGGACCAGCGGCTCGGCCGCCACCAGCCCGACCGCGGTCACGGCCACGCCGATCATCCCGGCCAGCCACAGCGACTGGACCGCCTGGTGGGCGGCCTCCCGCTGGTCGCCCGCCCCCAGCAGCCGGCTGACGGCCGCCGTCGTCCCGTAGGCCAGGAAGATGAAGACGGCGTACAGCGTGAGCAGGATGCTGGACGCCACCGCCAGGCCGCCGAGCTGGGGTGTGCCCAGGTGGCCGACGACCGCGGTGTCGCACAGGATGTAGAGCGGCTCGACGATGAGCGCCGCGAAGGCGGGCACGGCCAGGCGGGCGATCTCCCGGTCATGCCGGTTCCGTGGACGAAATTGGTTGGCTCCTAACCACTTACGTCCACGGAAGCGGGTGGGCGTACGCTTGCCGGCCATGCCCGAGCCTGCCAGCAGCGAGACCAGCGTCGACATCAAGCCCCGGAGCCGCGAGGTGACCGAGGGCTACGAGCGGGCCCCCGCCCGGGCGATGCTGCGGGCGATCGGGATGACCGACGACGACTGGGGCAAGGCCCAGGTGGGCGTGTGCTCGTCGTGGAACGAGGTCACGCCGTGCAACATGCCCCTCGACCGGCTGGCCAAGCGGTCGAAGGAGGGCGTGCGGGCCGAGGGCGGCTACCCGATCGAGTTCACCACCGTGGCGGTGAGCGACGGCATCTCGATGGGCCACGAGGGCATGCGGGCGTCGCTGGTGTCGCGGGAGGTCATCGCCGACTCGGTCGAGGTCGTCATGCACGCCGAGCGGTTCGACGCCATGGTCACCTTCGCCGGCTGCGACAAGTCGCTGCCGGGCATGCTCATGGCCGCCGCCCGGCTCAACGTGCCGAGCGTGTTCGTGTACGGCGGGTCGATCCTGCCCGGCCACCACGACGGCCAGGCGCTCGACGTGGTCTCTGTGTTCGAGGCCGTGGGCGCCCACGCCGCCGGCACGCTGGACGACGCCGGGCTGGCCGCCATCGAGCGCAACGCCTGCCCCACCGAGGGGTCGTGCGCCGGGATGTTCACCGCCAACACGATGGCGTCGGTGGCCGAGGCCATCGGCATGTCGCTGCCCGGCTCGGCGTCGGCCCCCGCGGTCGACCGCCGGCGGGACGACGGCGCCTACGCCGCCGGGCAGGCGGTCATGCACCTGCTGCGGGCCGGCATCCGGCCCCGCCAGATCATGACCAAGGAGGCGTTCGAGAACGCCATCGCCGTGGTCATGGCGCTGGGCGGCTCGACCAACGCCGTGCTCCACCTGCTGGCCATCGCCGCCGAGGCCCGGGTCGACCTGGCGCTCGACGACTTCAACCGGGTGGCGGCCCGGGTGCCCCACATCGCCGACACCAAGCCGGCGGGCAAGTACCACATGGTCGACGTCGACCGGGTGGGCGGCGTGCCGGTGGTGCTGCGCCACCTGCTCGAGGCGGGGCTGCTCCACGGCGACTGCCTGACCGTGACCGGGAAGACGATGGCCGAGAACCTGGCCGACCTCGACCCGCCCGCGCCCGACGGCGACGTGATCCGCCGGCTGGACTCGCCGATCCACGCCATCGGTGGCATCGCCGTGCTGACCGGCTCGCTGGCCCCCAAGGGCGGGGTGGTCAAGGTGGCGGGCATCACCTTCGACCGGTTCGAGGGGACGGCGCGGGTGTTCGACGGCGAGGACGGGGCGATGGAGGCCATCCTGGCCGGCTCGATCGAGCCGGGCACGGTGGTGGTGATCCGCTACGAGGGGCCCAAGGGCGGCCCGGGCATGCGGGAGATGCTGGCGGTCACGGGCGCCATGAAGGGCGCCGGCCGGGGCGGCGACTGCGCCCTGGTCACGGACGGCCGGTTCTCGGGCGGCACCCACGGCTTCTGCGTGGGCCACGTCGCCCCGGAGGCGGTCGACGGCGGCCCCATCTCCCTGGTGGCCGACGGCGACCGGATCGTCATCGACGTGGAGTCCAAGACGATCGACCTGCTGGTCGACGACGCCACCCTGGCGGCCCGGCGCGCGGAGTGGAAGCTGCCGGCTCCCCGCTACACGTCGGGCGTGCTGGCCAAGTACGCCCGGCTGGCGGCGGGGGCGGAGCGTGGGGCGATCACGGAGGCGTAGGGGGCCCGACTCGCTTGTTGGGAGACTTGCGTCGTTGCCCGGTGGGACTGGCGCCGGCGCCAGGGGCCACGGACGACCCCGGGATACCCTCGCCCCCATGGGGGTCGATCTCGCCGCCGTGCCCGGCACCGGCACGATCATGGGGTGGATCCGGGAGGTCGTGGCCCAGGGGATCCGCCGCCCCGGGTATCCGGCCGATGCCTGGGCCGAGGGGTGGATCGCCGAGCGGTTCCGGGCGTTCGGGCTCGAGCGGGTGCGGGCCGAGCCGATCGAGGTGCGGCGGTGGGAGCCGACCGCCTGGTCGCTCGTCGTCACCGCCGCCGACGGGGGCCGGCACGCCGTCGACTGCTTCCCGCTGCCCTACGCCCGGCCCACGCCGCCCGGTGGGCTCGACCTCGACCTCGTGGCCTGGGACGACGCCGATCCCGCCGCGGTCGCGGGCCGGGCCGCCCTGCGGGACGTCACGCTCACCCGGCTGCCCGGCGACCTGCTGGCCCGGGCCGGCAGCGCCCCCGCCGACCCCGAGGCCGTCGCCGCCCGGATCGTCGACCCCGGCGGCACGCTGGGCGAGCCCCACATCCTGCCCTTCGGCCCCGAGATCATGGCCGTCACCGACCGGGTCTCGGCCGCGGGCGGTGCCGCCTTCGTCGGCGTGCTGCGGGGCTATCCCGGGGACTCGCACCACTACTACGTCCCCTACGACGCCGTCGACCGCCCCCTGCCGGCCGTGTGGATCAACGAGAGCGCCGGCGGCCGCCTGCGCGACCTGCTGGCCGCCGGCCCGGCCCGGGCCCACCTCACCGTCGAGTGCGACTGCCGCACGGTCACGTCCCACAACGTCGTCGGCGAGCTGGCCGGGGCCGACGACGAGGTCGTGATGATCGGCTCCCACCACGACGGCCCCTGGAACTCCGCCGTCGAGGACGGCTCCGGCATCGCCCTGGTCCTGGCCCAGGCCGCCACCTGGGCGGCCCAGCCCCCCGAGGACCGCCCCCACCGGCTCGTCTTCGTCCTCCAGGGGGGCCACATGGCCGGCGGCGCCGGGCTGCACGGCTACATCGGGGCGCACCGGGACGAGCTGGGCCGGGTCGTGCTCGAGGTCCACCTCGAGCACGCCGCCCTCGAGGTCGGCGACGACGGCCCGTCCGGCCGGCCGGTGCCCCGCTGGTGGTTCACCAGCCGCAACCCGGCCCTGGAGGACGGGGTGGTCGCCGCCCTGCGGGCCGAGGGCCTCGACCGCAGCCTGCTGCTCGCCCCCGACGCGCTCGGCCCCCAGCCCACGACCGACGGCGGCTACTACCACACCGAGGGCGTCCCGATCGTCAACTTCCTGGCCGCGCCCCATTACCTGTTCGACGCCATGGACACGCTCGACAAGGTCGACGTGGACAACCTCGTCCCGCTCACCCGGGCCGCGGCCCGCATCGTCGCCGGCACCGCGGGCATCTCGGCCGGCGCCATGCGGGCGGGGGTGGTCGGGGCCGCCTGAGACCCGTCGCGGCCAATCGTCTTGCCCGGTGTCAGGGAAGCGCGCGATGCTGGACGGCCGATGCGACGCCACAACACGCTCGTAGTCCTCGCCTAGCGCACGCCGGACCTTTCCCCGCGTGCGCCCGCCGACCTCCCCTCCGGGAGGTCGTTGCAGTTTTCGGCCGCCTTTCCACCCGCACCCAAGGAGCACACCGCCATGACCATCGACGGCGGACGAGCATTGATCCGAGCCCTCGAGATGGAGGGCGTCGAGGTGATGTTCGGCCTGCCCGGCGGGGCCATCCTGCCGGTCTACGACCCGATCATCGACAGCCCCATCCGGCACATCCTCGTGCGCCACGAGCAGGGCGCCGGCCACATGGCGGAGGGGTTCGCCCACGCCACCGGGCGCCCCGGCGTGTGCATGGTGACGTCGGGCCCGGCCGCCACCAACGTGGTCACGCCGCTGTGCGACGCCTACATGGACTCGGTGCCCATGGTGTGCATCACCGGCCAGGTCCCGTTCGCCGCCATCGGCACCGACGCCTTCCAGGAGTGCGACACCGTCGGCATCACCCGCTCGGTGACCAAGCACAACGAGCTCATCACCGACGCCCAGGACATCCCGCTCATGGTCCGCCAGGCGTTCCACCTGGCCACCACCGGGCGGCCGGGGCCGGTGCTGCTCGACCTGCCGAAGGACATCGTCGACCCCAAGAACCCCCGCTCGCAGATGGAGTGGTACTGGCCGAGCGACGACGAGGTGGCGGCCAGCCTGCCCGGCTACAAGCCCACCACCAAGGGCCATCCCCGCATGATCCGCCAAGCGGCCGAGCTGATCCTGTCGGCCCGCCAGCCGATCATCTACGCCGGCGGCGGCATCCTGAAGGCCCGGGCGGCCGAGGCGCTGCGCGAGCTGGCCGAGCTGTGCGACGTCCACGTGGTGACCACGCTCATGGCCCGGGGCGCCTTCCCCGACGACCACCCGCTGGCGCTCGGCATGCCGGGCATGCACGGCAACTACACCTCGGTCACCTCGATGCAGCAGAGCGACCTGCTGATCGCCCTCGGCAGCCGGTTCGACGACCGGGTGACCGGCCGGGTCGACGGGTTCGCCCCGGGCGCCAAGGTCATCCACGTCGACATCGACCCGGCCGAGCTGGGCAAGGTGCGCCGGCCCGACGTGCCCATCGTCGGCGACTGCCGCCTCGTCATCGAGGAGCTGGTGGTGGCGGTGAAGGCCCTGCTGGGCGCCGGGGCGCAGTTCCCCGACCGGTCGGCCTGGAAGCAGACGATCTCGGGCTGGCAGGAGCGCTTCCCGCTCACCTACGCCGACTCCGAGCCCGGCGACGCCCTCAAGCCGCAGTTCGTGCTGGAGCGGCTGCGGGACAACACGCCCGACGACACGATCGTCGCCTCGGGCGTGGGCCAGCACCAGATGTGGACCTCGCAGTACTGGCGGTTCAACCACCCCTACACCTGGGTCAACTCGGGCGGCCTCGGCACGATGGGCTTCTCGGTGCCGGCCGCCATCGGCGCCAAGGTCGGCCGGCCCGACCGCATGGTGTGGGCGGTCGACGGCGACGGCTGCTTCCAGATGACCGCCCAGGAGCTGGTCACCGCCACCAGCGAGCGCATCCCGGTCAAGATCGCGATCCTGAACAACGCCTACCTCGGCATGGTCCGCCAGTGGCAGGAGATGTTCTACGACGAGCGCTACTCCGAGGTGTACCTGTCGCCCGACCTGCCCGACTACAAGCTGTGGGCCGAGGCCATGGGCTGCGTCGGCATGCGGGTCGAGTCGCCCGAGGAGGTCGACGCCGCCATCCAGAAGGCCAACGAGATCGACGACCGGCCGGTCGTCATCGACTTCCGCACCGACTCCCGGGAGAAGGTGTACCCGATGGTGCCGTCGGGCCTGACCAACGACCAGATCGTGACCGATCCCTCCCAGGGCGAAGGGGGCCACTGAGCCATGGCGCAGCTTCCGGGAACCGATGCCCGGCACCACACGCTGGTGGTGCTGGTCGAGAACAAGGCGGGCGTGCTGGCCCGGGTGTCCGGGCTGTTCGCCCGGCGGGGGTTCAACATCTTCTCGCTGGCGGTGGCGCCCACCGAGGACGAGCGGTTCAGCCGCATCACGATCGTGGTCGACGTCGAGTCGGCGCCGCTGGAGCAGATCACCAAGCAGCTCTACAAGCTGGTCAACGTCGTGAAGATCTCCGAGCTCGACCCCCGCGACTCGGTGGAGCGCGAGCTGATGCTGGTGACCGTGCGGGCCGACCTCACCGCCCGCAGCCAGGTCATCGAGCTCGTGAACCTGTTCGAGGGCCGGGTGGTCGACGTCGGCCACGACGAGCTCACCGTGAGCCTCGACGGCGAGCCCGACCGGCTCGACGACGTCGAGGGCCTGCTGCGGCCGTTCGGCATCGTCGAGCTGCAGCGCACCGGGCGGGTGGCGCTGCCCAAGCTGGAGCACACGCCCCCGTCGCTGCGCTCGATCCGGCGCACGGCATAACCCACCCGAATCCAGGAAGGAAGCCACGAGATGGCCAACGTGTACTACGAGAAGGACGCCGACCGGTCGCTCATCGCCGGCCGCAAGGTGGCCGTGATCGGCTACGGGTCGCAGGGCCACGCCCACGCGCTCAACCTGAAGGACTCGGGCATCGACGTGCGGGTCGGGCTGCGGGAGGGGTCGGGATCGGTGGCCAAGGCCGAGGCCGCCGGGTTGCCGGTGCGGTCGATCGCCGACGCCACCGCCGAGGCCGACCTGATCATGCTGCTGGGGCCCGACACCGAGCACAAGGCGATCTTCGCCTCGCACATCGCGCCGAACCTCCAGCCCGGCGACGCGCTGTTCGTGGCCCACGGGTTCAGCGTGCGGTTCGAGCAGGTGGTGGCGCCGGCCGGCGTCGACGTGGCCCTGGTCGCGCCCAAGGGGCCGGGCCACCTGGTACGGCGCACCTACACCGAGGGCGGCGGGGTGCCGTGCCTCATCGCCGTGGCCCAGGACGCCTCGGGGTCGGCCCACGGGCTGGCGCTGGCCTACGCCGACGCCATCGGCGGCAGCCGGGCGGGTGTGCTGGAGACGACGTTCGAGGAGGAGACCGAGACCGACCTGTTCGGCGAGCAGGTCGTGCTGTGCGGCGGGCTCACCGCGCTGGTGCAGTCGGGGTTCGAGACGCTGGTCGAGGCCGGCTACCAGCCCGAGTCGGCGTACTTCGAGTGCCTGCACGAGCTGAAGCTGATCGTCGACCTCATGTACGAGCAGGGCATCGCCGGCATGCGCTACTCGATCAGCGACACCGCCGAGTACGGCGACCTCACCCGCGGGCCGCGGGTCATCAACGACGCGGTGCGGGCCGAGATGCGGGCCATCCTCGACGAGATCCGCACCGGCAAGTTCGCCGACGAGTGGATCGCCGAGTCCGAGTCGGGCCGGGCCCGGTTCCAGGCGCTGCGGGAGGCCGGCCAGCGGCACCCGATCGAGCAGGTCGGATCCGAGCTGCGGGGGATGATGCCCTGGATCTCGGCCGGCAAGCAGCGGGTCCAGGACATCTCGGGCGGCTAGTCGTCGGCCAGGTCGGCCTCGGCCACGATGCGCGTGGGGGTGACCCGGACGACGAGCTCGCCCGGCACCCCGTTGCGCGCCCCGTACTCCTCGGCCCGGTCGGCGCCCATGTAGCGCCCGCCGATGCGGGCGGCGACGGCCCGCAGGTCGCCGGGCTCGTCGCTCCAGGCGGCGTCGCCCTCGATGACGACGAAGGAGAAGGGCGGGCGGTCGTCCTGCACGCACAGGGCGACCTTCCCCGTCCGCCGGATGGCCCGGCCCTTCACGGTGTCGGCCCCGGTGTTGAACACGATGGTCCCGTCGTCCTCGACGTCGAACCACACGGGCGCCACATGCGGCCGCCCGTCGACCCGGGTGGTCGCCACGGAGGCAGTCCGCACCGGCGCCCGCAGAAACGCCGCGATCTCGTCGGGCTCCATGCGGTGGTACGCCATGCGAGCAGGCTAGGGCGCGCTGACGCCGGCCAAGGTGAGCCCGGGGATGCGGGAGAAGTGCCGCACGTTCCGCGTGGCCAGCGGCAGCCCGAACCGCAGCGCGACCCCGGCCTGGAGCGTGTCGGCCAGGCCGATGCCGACGCCGCCCGCTCGCAGCTCCGACCAGATCGCCCCCGCCTGCAGGGCCGCCTCGGCGTCGAGGGGGAGGGTCCGGCCGAGGAACAGCGGTGCGATCGACGCCTCGCGGGCGGTGAAGTCGGCACCGACGCGCAGCTCGAACGCCGTGACGGCGGTCAACCGCAGGCGCCCGCCCTCGAGCAGCTCGCGCACGAGGGCGACGCCGGGTCCCTTACCTCGCAGGAAGTCGATGATCAGGTCTGTGTCGACGATGACGGGATCGGTCACGCGGGGCTGCGCCACGGCCCCGACCAGGCCGCATCGATGGCGGTGCGCATGTCGTCGGCCTCTTCGTCGGTGAGCGTGCCTTCGAGAGCGAGCACGGCCGCCAGCGCATCGGCCGAGTGCGCCTGCAGGTAGCCGTCGACCGCCTCCTGCACGAGAGTCGAGAACCCTCGCAGGTTGCGGCGGGCGGCGAGCGAGGTGAGCGCCTGGTGTTGGGCCTCGGTCAGCTCGATGGTCGTGCGCATGCATGCATGCTAATGCGCACGGAACGCCTCGACCATCGCCGCTCGCCAGGCGGCGAGGGTGGCGGTGTGGTCGTCGCCCGTGGACTTGCCCAGGCGGACCGTCAGCAGGTCGAGCGGCGGGCAGATCATGATCGACTGGCCCTCGTAGCCGCTGGCCCAGAACGTGCCCAGGTCGTCGCCGACGCTCCACCAGTGGGCGCCGTACCAGCGGTCCTCCGGGGGGTCGTAGGAGCGGATGCGGCGGCCGTGGTCGACCCAGCCCTCCGGGAGCAGCCGCCGGCCCTCCCACACGCCGTCGCGCAGGTAGAGGAGGCCGAAGCGCAGGTAGTCCTGGGCCGTGGCGTAGACGTACGACGACCCGATGAACGTGCCGGCGCCGTCGAAGCGGGGCTCGGCCGAGCGCATGCCCAGCGGGTCGAACAGCCGCTCGGACAGGAACCGGCGATACGGGTCGCCGGCGCCGACGACCGCCGCCACCAGGCCCGACACGATGTTGGACGTCCCCGACGAGTAGTTGAACACGGTGTCGGGCGGGGCGGCGGGGGGCCGGTCGGCGGCGAAGGCCGCCATGTCCTGCTGCCCCGAACCGAACAGCATGTCGACCACGTCCGACCGCCCGCCGACCTCGTACACCTCGGCCCAGTCCAGCCCGTCCCGCATGTCGAGCATGTGCTCCAGCGTGATGGCGTGGCGGGGGTCGCCCGGGTCGGCCCACGCCGGCACCGCCGCCGGGGCGTCGAGGTCGAGCCGCCCCTCGGCCACGAGCATCCCGACCACGGCGTGCAGCATCGACTTGGCCATCGACCACGACAGCAGCCGGGTCGAGGCCACGACCGGCTCGAACGGCCGGTCCCAGTGCTCCAGCTCGCCGCCGTAGCGCTCGGCCAGCAGCCGCCCCCGGTGGACCACCGCCACCGCGTACGTCGTCCCGTAGCGGTCGGTGTCGCCCACCAGGTCGTCGAGCAGGGGCGCCAGCGCCGGCGGCGCCGTCCCCCGGGGCCACTCGGCGGTCGGCCACGGCACCCCGTCGGGCTGGGCCGGCAGCGGGACCAGCGGCCGGGCCGCCAGGTCGGCCAGCCGCTCGACGTCGTCGACCGTCACATCGTCTCCACGAAGCTGACCTCGCCCTCGCCCCGCAGCACGTTCTTCAGCAGCTTGCCGGAGGCGTTGCGGGGCAGCGGGTCGTGGCGCACGTCGACGTAGGTCGGCACCTTGAAGTCGGCCAGCTCGGCCCGCACCCAGGCCCGCACGTCGTCCTCGGTGAGCGACTCGCCCGGCTCCAGCTGGACGACGGCCTTGACCTCCTCGCCCAGGGAGGGGTGGGGCACGCCGATCACGGCGGCGTCGGCGATGGCGGGGTGGTCCACCAGCCGGTTCTCGATCTCCACGCAGTACACGTTCTCGCCACCCCGGATGATCATGTCCTTCTTCCGGTCGGTGATGGCCAGGTAGCCCTCCTCGTCGAGGTGGCCGATGTCGCCGGTGTGCAGCCAGCCCTCGGGGTCGATGGCCTCGGCGGTGGCCTCGGGCTTGTTCCAGTAGCCCTTCATGAGGATCGGCCCCCGCACGCACACCTCGCCGGTCTCGCCGGGGCCGACCGGCTGGCCGAGGGCGTCGATGATCCGCAGCTCGACGGTCGGCACCGGCGGCCCGACCGACCACGGCTTGCGCTTGGCGTCCTCGCCGCTGATCACCGTGGCCACCGACGACGTCTCGGTCAGGCCGTAGGCGTTGGCGGTCGAGGACACGTTGGGGAAGGTGTCGAGCACCTTGCGCTGGAGCTCCTCGGCCGACGGCGAGCCGCCGAACGCCACCGACGTCACGCTGGAGGTGTCGTAGTCGTGGCGGCCCGGGTACTCGCACACCCGCCACACCATCGTCGGCACCGTCGCCCACACGGTGACCCTGTGGTCCTGGATGAGGCCGAGGGCGTGCTCGGGGTCGAAGCGGCCCTCGGGGATGACGATCTTGATCCCGGCCAGCATGCCCACGACCAGCCCCGAGTGGCAGCCCGACACGTGGAACAACGGCGAGGTGAGCAGCGACACGGTGGGCCCGGTGTTACGCCCGAGGACCGAGGTGCCGTCGGCCGACGCCATCGCCCCGGCCACCGCGTTGTACATCGTGTTCTGGAGGTTGGCGATCATCGACCGGTGGGTCGAGATGGCGCCCTTGGGCTTGCCGGTGGTGCCCGAGGTGTAGAAGATCACCGCCGCGTCGTCCTCGTCGATGGCGTCGGTGGGCGAGGCGGGATCGGGGCCGGGGTCGCTGGTCAGATCGTCGTAGCGGTGGAGGACGGCGGCGCCCGGCGTGTCCGGGAAGTCGGCCGGGTCGGCGTCGACCAGGAAGACGTGGGCCAGTTCGGGGGCCTCGTCCAGCCGGTCGGCGATGCGCTCGAACCGCTTGCGGTCGGCCACCAGAATCGTCGAGCCGGAGTCGACCAGCCCGTAGAGGATCTCGTCGGCCTTCCACCAGCCGTTGAGCCCGACCAGGATCGCCCCCCGGGCGACGGTCGCCCAGAACGTGAGGCACCATTCGGGGTTGTTCTGGCTGAGCACGGCCACCCGGTCGCCGTGGCCGATGCCGAACCGCTCGGCCAGGGCCCGGCCCACGCCGTTGGCGGCGGCGACGAACTCGGCGAAGCCGTAGCGGCGGCCGCCGTAGACGAGGAACGTGGCCTCATCGCCGCGCTGGGCGGCGGCGTCCTGGACCTCTCGCAGCGACCGCATGCGCTGGGCGTAGACCTCCATCGGCCGTCCGCCGACGTCCTCGACGGTGAGCTCGAACATGCCGCCCGGGCCCGTGAGCTGGGCCTGGACCTCGGACATGCTGGGCATCAGGTATCTCCCTCGTAGCCGCTGACTCGAACGTCAGCGACGCTAGCGCCCTGGCACCAGCGGCAGCTTCAGCGAAACGCCGGGGCGACCTCGCCGATGAACGTGTCGAGCAGGTCACGCTTCTGCTGGCCCGAGCCCAGGGTGGCGTCGGGGACGATGAGCTCGTCGAGGCCGGCCTCGGCGTAGGCGGCGACGACGTCGCGCAGCCGCTCGGGCGGCCCGGCCATGACCGGGCGGGGGCTCCGCTCGGCCAGCCTGTCGGCGGCGGCGTCGTCGTCGGTGATGAACAGCAGCGCCTGGGCCGTGCGGTCGATCTCGTCGGGGTCGCGGCCGGCCCGCTCGCAGGCTCGGGTGAGGGCGCCGGAGCGCTCGGCGAGGTGGTCGGGTGCGGCCCAGGTGTTCCACACGTCGGCGTGGCGGGCGACGACGCCCAGCATGCGGTTCTGCCGGGCGCCGACCAGGATCGGCAGCCGCTCCTGGACCGGCTTGGGCTCGCACAGGGCGTCGGTCACCGTGTAGTGCCGCCCGGCGAAGGTGGTGGTCGGCTGGCGCAGCAGTCCGGACACGATCTGGATGGCCTCGGAGAACCGGTCGACCAGCTCGCCGGCGGGTGGCAGGTCGATGCCGTACTGCTCGTGCTCGTTGATCTGCCAGCCGGTTCCGAGGCCGAGGGTGAAGCGGCCGCCGCTGATGTGGTCGACGGTGGCGGCCATGTTGGCGACGACCGCGGGGTGGCGGTAGGTGTTGCCGTAGACCAGGGTGCCGATGCGGACCCGGTCGACGGCGGCGGCCAGCGCGGCCACCAGGGAGCCGGCCTCCAGGGTGGGGAGCTCGGCCGGGGTGCCCGGGGCGTTGCCCATGAAGTGGTCGGCGATCCAGAGGCCGTCCCAGCCGGTGGCCTCGGCGTGGCGGGCGGTGTCGAGCAGGTCGGCCCAGGGCTGGTTGGCGGTCGGCCACACGGAGAAGCGCATCCGCCCAGCATGCCCCGGTCACACCTGGGGCGTACGGTCCCCGCATGCGGACCGCCGTCAGCCTCCCGCCGTTCACCGACCCCGCCACGCTGGTCGACATGGCCGTGGACGCCGAGCGGGCCGGGTGGGACGGCGTGTTCCTGTGGGACCACATGGTGCTCATCCGCGACCTGCGGCTCGACGTGCACGACCCCTGGGTGCTGCTGGGCGCGATGGCCCGGGAGACCGAGCGGGTCCTGCTGGGCCCGCTGGTCACGCCGCTGGCCCGGCGGCGGCCGTGGACCCTGGCCCGGGAGGTGATCACGCTCGACCACCTGAGCGGGGGGCGGGCGGTGCTGGGCGTGGGGCTGGGCGAGCCGGCCGACGCCGACTTCACCGCCTTCGGCGAGGCGTCGGGCGACCGCGAGCGGGCGGCGCTGCTGGACGAGGGGTTGGAGGTGGTCGACGGCCTGCTCCGGGGCCCCCTCGACCACGACGGCGAGGCGTACCACGTGCACGCGGAGTTGCTGCCCCGCCCGGTCCAGGCGCCCCGCCCGCCGATCTGGGTGGCGGCGGTCGCCCCCCACCCGCGCCCCATGGCCCGCGCCCGCCGGTGGGACGGCGTGGTCCCGATATCCCTCGACCACCAGATGACCCCCGACGAGGTGGCGGCCTACATCGGCGACGCCCCCCGCCCCGAGGGCTGGGACGTGGTGGTCAACCGGGCCCCGGGCATCCCCCCGGCCGACTTCGCGGCCGCGGGCGCGACCTGGCTCGTCGAGGGCGCCTGGCCCCAGGGCGACTGGGTGAAGGACCTCCGCACCCGCATCGCCGCCGGCCCGCAGGGGGGCTAGAGGCGGTCGACCATCGTGCGGCATCGTCGACCCGGGCCAGCGGGATGTTCAGCACGAACGGGCCGAGCGGTGACTCGGCCACGAGCCGTGCGGCGAAGGTCTGGTCGCCCACCTTCTGGAACGACAGCGGCTCGAACCGGTAGGTGGTCTTGTTGCCGCTCTCGTCAGTGTCGGTGTACTCATCGACCTTCATAACGTCGTCGTCCGCACCGTCGTCCGGCGGGCTGGTCCGCCTCGCCCGACCCCGAGGGCTTGCCGGTGGCCGCCCCGGCTGACGTCGTGGTCGGCCCCCCCGGGTGGCCCGCCGACCGGGTGCGGCTAGAGCCGCTCGACCACGTAGTCGATGCAGTGGGTCAGGGCCTCGACGTCCGGGGGGTCGATGGCCGGGTAGAGCGCGATGCGGAGTTGGTTGCGGCCCAGCTTGCGGTAGCTGTCCGTGTCCAGGACGAAGTTCTGGCGGAGGACCGCGCTCACCGTCGTCGCGTCCACCCGGTCGTCGAGGTCGATCGTCGCCACCACGTGGCTGCGGATGGCCTCCTCCGTCACGAACGGGGTCGCGAACTCGCTGGCCTCGGCCCAGCCGTAGACGATCCCCGCCGACTCGTCGCAGCGGCCGGCGGCGAACGGCAGGCCGCCGTTGTGGTTGATCCACTCGATCTGCTGCACCGCCAGGTGGATCGTGGCCAGCGCCGGGGTGTTGTAGGTCTGGTCCTTGCGGCTGTTGTCGAGGGCGATCCCCAGGTCGAGGAACGCCGGCACCCAGCGGTCGGAGGCGGCGATGCGCTCGATGCGCTCGACGGCGGCGGGGGACAGGGCCGCCAGCCACAGCCCGCCGTCCGAGGCCAGGCACTTCTGGGGCGCGAAGTAGTAGGCGTCGAGGGCGGTGGGGTCGAACCGCAGCCCGCCGGCCGCCGAGGTGCCGTCCACCAGCACCAGGCCCTCGGCGCCCTCGGGCCGCCGCAGGGGGGCGGCGACGCCGGTCGAGGTCTCGTTGTGGGTCAGGCAGTAGGCGTCGACGTCGGGCATGGCCTTGGCCTCGGGCACCCCGCCCGGCGCGGCCTCGATGACGTCGGGGTCGTCGAGGTGGGGGGCGGCCCGGGTCACGGAGGCGAACTTGGACGAGAACTCGCCGAAGCTCAGGTGCTGGCTGCGGGCGTCGATCAGCCCGAAGCTGGCGGCGTCCCAGAAGGCGGTGGTGCCGCCGTTGCCCAGCGCCACCTCGTAGCCGTCGGGCAGCGACAGCAGCTCGGCGATCCCGTTGCGCAGCGAGGCCACCATGAACCGGACGGTGGCCTGCCGGTGGCTGGTGCCCAGGTAGCTGCGGCCGGTGTCGGCCAGCGCGGCCAGGGCCTCCGCCCGGACCTTGGACGGACCGGAGCCGAACCGCCCGTCGGTCGGCAGCAGGTCGTCGGGGATGGTTATCGCTGGGGTCGCGCCGGTCATCGGTGCCACTATCGCGGGCGTCGAGACAAGGAGCCAGCCCGTTGCCCCCCTCCCGTCGCATCTCCGCCCGAGTCGCCGCCATCACCGAGTCGGCCACCCTCGCCGTCGACGCCAAGGCCAAGGCGCTGCGGGCCGCCGGCGAGCCGGTCATCGGCTTCGGCGCCGGCGAGCCCGACTTCCCGACGCCCGATCACATCGTCGAGGCCGCCGTCGCCGCCTGCCGCAACCCCCGCTACCACAAGTACACGCCGGCCGGCGGCCTGCCCGAGCTGCGCGAGGCGGTGGCGGCCAAGACCAAGCGCGACTCCGGCTACGACGTGACCGCCGCCCAGGTCCTGATCACCAACGGCGGCAAGCACGCCGTCTACAACACCTTCACCACGCTGCTCGACCCGGGCGACGAGGTCCTGCTCCCGGCGCCCTACTGGACCACCTATCCCGAGCCCATCCGCCTGGCCGGTGGCGTACCGGTCGTGCTGCCCACCGACGAGGGCACCGGCTTCCGGGTCACGGTCGACCAGCTCGAGGCGGCCCTCACCGAGCGCACCAAGGCGCTGCTGTTCGTGTCGCCGTCCAACCCGACCGGCGCCGTCTACCCCCGCGAGGAGGTCGAGGCGATCGGCCGGTGGGCCGCCGAGCGGGGCGTGTGGGTCGTCACCGACGAGATCTACGAGCACCTCACCTACGGCGACCACGAGTTCAGCTCGATCGCCACCCAGGTCCCCGAGCTGGGCGACCGGGTGGTCGTGCTCAACGGCGTGGCCAAGACCTACGCCATGACCGGCTGGCGGGTGGGGTGGATGATCGGCCCGGCCGACCTGGTCAAGGCCGCCGCCAACCTCCAGTCCCACGCCACCTCCAACGTCGCCAACGTGTCCCAGGCGGCGGCGCTGGCCGCGGTGAGCGGCGACCTCGAGGCCGTGGCCCAGATGCGGGCCGCCTTCGACCGCCGGGGCCGCACCATGCACCGGCTGCTGGCCGGCATCCCCGATGTGCACGTGCTCGAGCCCCAGGGCGCCTTCTACGCCTTCCCCAACCTGTCGGCCTACCTGGGCCGGGAGATCCGGGGCACCCGCCCCCGGTCGACCGTCGAGCTGTGCGGTCTGCTGCTCGAGGCGGTCAAGGTGGCCGCCGTGCCCGGCGAGGCGTTCGACGCCCCCGGGTACGCCCGGCTGTCGTTCGCCCTCGGCGACGACGACCTGGGCGAGGGCTGCCAGCGCATCGCCGACCTGCTGGCAGAGGCCCGCTGACCGCGACCCGGCTCGCCGGGGTCACTTCACGTCGAACTCGTAGGTCTTCTTCTCGCTCTGGCCGACCGCGCCCTTCTCCACCCGGGGCTTGCCGGCCACGGTGATGGTCACCGTGTAGTCGCCCGGCCCGCACGGCGACGAGTCGTCGTGGATGAGCCTGAAGCCCTCGACGGTCACCTTGTAGTGGCCCTTGGGCGCCTTGCCGAGCGGCCAGAACACGTTCTCGACGCCCCGCCGGTCCTTGCAGTCGCGGTTGGAGTCGGCGTCGAGCCGCCCGCCGGTCGCGGTCGGGCCGGGCTTGAGGTAGTTGATCTCGGTGCCGTTGGGCTCGATCACGTGGAGGTCGAGGTCCGCCTCGGACGGCCACTCGAGCTTGACCTGGACGTCGCCCGCCCCCACGTCGGGCTTGCTGGCCCCGTCGGAGCCGACCGGCCGCTGGAGCAGCCCGCCCTCGTCGAAGTTCACGATGTTGAAGGACAGCGCCGGCGTCCCGGCCTTCACCGCCACCGCGCCGGCGGGGTCGAGGCCCTTCCAGGCGTCGTCGGGGTTCTGGGCCTGGCCCTTCACGTCGGCGGCGTCACCCTCGGACGTGTCGCCGAGCGGGGTCGGCTCGGCCAGCGGGTTGCCGCAGTTGCACTTCACCCGGGGGACACCCTTGACGTCGACCATCACGGCGGTGCCCGCCTGGAGCAGGGACTGGAAGCTGGTGGCCTTGCCGCCCTTGAAGCCGTGGTTGGTGACCCGGGTGTCGTAGCGCAGCCGGACGGCGGTGAGCCCGCCGACGTACTTGGGGATGTCGGCGACCTTGACCTCGAGCACGCCGGCCCAGGCGGCGGCCTTGTCCTTGTTCTTCGGGTCCTTGAGGAAGGCGGTCAGCTTGGCGGCGTCACACACCTTGGTGTCGCGGCTGCCGCCGTAGACGCCGGCGGCGGTGCCCGGCACGACGTGGGCGGCGAGGACCGCACCGGCCTGGTCGGTCCGCGGGTCGGGGACGGCGACGCCCTTCACGGGCTTGCCCGCCTGGGTGGCCGCGGCCGAGACGGCCGCGGCGGTGGCGTCGCCGACGTCGAGGTTGCCGGCGAAGTCGTCCTCCTGGACCAGGGAGACCGGCTCGAGCACGACCTTGTCGCCGTCGCTGCCGCCCTGGTTGAGCACCACGAAGGCCCCGGCCCCCACGCCGAGGACGACCAGCAGCCCGAGCACGACCAGCAGGGCGCGTGAGCGCCGGGGCGGCGCCCCCTCGTCCCCGCCGGGACCGGGGGGCGGCCCGCCGTAGGGGCCCTCGGCCCCCGGACCGCCGGGCGGCCGGCCCCCGGGAGCGCCGGGGCGGGTCCCGAAGGGGTCCCCCGGCCGGGTGCCGGCCCCGGCCCCGTACCCGGCGGCGCCGTAGCCCCGCTCGTCGTAGCCGCGCTGGCCGGGGCGGGCCGGGTCGTCGTAGCCGGGTTGGCCGGGGCGGGTCGGGTCGTCGTAGCCGCGCTGGCCCTGGCGGGGGTCGTCGTAGCCGCGCTGGCCGGGGCGGGCCGGGTCGTCGTAGCCGCGCTGGCCGGGGCGGGTCGGGTCGTCGTAGCCGTACCCGGGGCCGCCGTACTCACCGCGCCCACTGGTCGGGTCGTAGCCGCCGCGGAAGTCCTCCGGGCGGGGGGTGGGGCCGCCCCGGCCCGGGGGCGGCGGGGCGCCGAACGCGCCCGGCTCGGCCTCGGGGTCCTCGCGCCGGCCGCGGCGCCGGCGGGGCAGTTCGGGCGCCGGCGGCGGCCCGCCGCGGTAGGGCGGCACGGGCCCGCCCCGCCCGGGAGGCGGCGGCCCGGGGGGCGGTCCACCCCGCGGCGGGCGGCCGCTCGGCGGCGGTGGCTGGCGGCGGGCATCGCCGCGGCGGTCGGGGGTCAGCGCCCGCCCGCAGCCGAGGCAGCGCTCGGCGTCGGGGGCATTGATCGTTCGACAGAATCGACACTCCACCGCGACGTTTCCTTGTCCTCGCCCAGCCTGCCCGCGACCCCGGCCGGCAGTCTCCCATACCGCCGCTACTGTCGGCGCCCATGGCAGCGTACGGATCGTGGCCGACCCCGATCACCTCCGAGCTGGTCGTCCGGGCCGCCGCCGGGCTCAGCGTCGTCTCCGTCGAGGGCGACACCGTCACCTGGTCGGAGGGCCGTCCCGAGGAGGCCGGCCGCACCCAGCTCGTCCGGCGCACCGGTGACGGGCCGCCGGTCGACCTGCTCCCGGCCGGGTTCAACGCCCGCACCGCCGTCCACGAGTACGGCGGCGGCGCCTGGTGGGCGCGGGGCGACACGGTGTGGTTCGCCCACTGGGACGACCAGCGCCTCTACCGGATCGCCGGCGACGTCCCGCCCGAGCCGGTGACCCCCGAGCCCGAGGCGCCCCGGGGCGACCGCTGGGCCGACGGCGACCTCGACCCCACCGGCCGCTGGCTGGTCGTCGTGCGCGAGCACCACCCGCCGGGCGGCGGCCCGGCCGACGTCGTCAACGAGATCGTCGTGCTCGACACCACCGGCGAGCTGCCACCCCGCCCGCTGGTCACCGGTCCCGACTTCGTCTCCGACCCCCGCATCTCGCCCGACGGCGCCCGGCTGTGCTGGCTCCAGTGGTCGCACCCCGACATGCCCTGGGACGGCACCGAGCTGTGCGTGGCCGACCTGCACGACGGCGGGGTCGGCCCGGCCCTGGCCCACCCCGAGGTCGTCGCCGGCCGGCCCCACCTGGGCCCGGGCGGCCACGGGGACGGCGAGTCGGTGTTCCAGCCCCGGTGGGCACCCGACGGCTCCCTGTGGTTCGTCTCCGACCGCACCGACTGGTGGAACCTCTACCGCTGGTCCGGCGGCGAGGTCGAGCCCCAGGTCACCGGCGCGTTCGAGGTCGGCCTGCCCCAGTGGGTCTTCGGCCAGTCCCGCTACGCCTTCGCCGCCGGCGGCCGGGTCGTCTACGCCTACAAGCGCGACGGCCTCGACCACCTGGCGATCCTCGAGCCCGACGGCACCACCACCGACGTCGACCTCGGCTACACGATGATCCGCTCGATCCAGGCCGAGGGCGACCGGGTCGTGCTGGTGGGCGCGTCCGCCACCAGCGAGCTGGCCGTGGTGCGGCTCCGCCTGGCCCCCGGGGCCGGCGCCGGGCTGGCGGGCGAGCCCGAGGTGGTCCGGCCGGCCCGCGACCTCGGCGTCGAGCCCGGGTGGTTCTCGGCCCCCGAGCCGATCGACTTCCCGACCACCGGCGGCCGTACCGCCCACGCCCTCTACTACCCGCCGACCAACCCCGAGGCCGCCCCGCCGCCGGCCGAGGCGCCGCCGCTGCTGGTGGTCATCCACGGCGGGCCCACCGCCGCCGCCCAGCCGCTGTTGCAGCTGGAGACCCAGTACTGGACCAGCCGGGGGTTCGGCGTGGTCGATGTCAACTACGGCGGCTCGACCGGCTACGGCCGGGCCTACCGGGAGCAGCTGAAGGGGGCGTGGGGCGTCGTGGACCTCGACGACTGCGAGGCCGCCGCCCGCCACCTGGCCGCCGCCGGGCGGGTCGATCCCGACCGCCTGTGCATCCGCGGCGGCTCGGCGGGGGGATACACGACCCTGGCCGTGCTGGCCTTCCGGGACACCTTCGCTGCCGGGGCCAGCCACTACGGCGTGGCCGACCTGGAGGCGCTGGCCACCGAGACCCACAAGTTCGAGAGCCGCTACCTCGACGGGCTGATCGGCCCCTACCCCGAGCGCCGCGACATCTACGTCGAGCGTTCCCCGATCCACCACACCGAGGGGTTCGACCGGCCCCTCATCGTGCTCCAGGGCCTGGAGGACGAGGTGGTCCCGCCCAACCAGGCCGAGATGATCGTGGACGCCCTCCGGGCCCGGAAGGTGCCGGTGGCCTACGTGACCTTCGAGGGCGAGCAGCACGGCTTCCGCCAGGCGGCCAACATCCGCCGGGCCCTCGACGCCGAGCTGTCCTTCTACGCCCAGGTGTTCGGGTTCACGACGCCGCAGGCCGAGGGGATCGACCCGGTCGAGGTGGAGAACCTGGGCTAGAGCGCGCCCTCCAGCGCCAGCAGCGTGCGCTTGGCGGCCAGCCCGCCGGCGTAGCCGGTGAGGGTGCCGTCGGCGCCGATCACCCGGTGGCACGGGACCACGATGGCGATCGGGTTGGCGCCGTTGGCGGCGCCCACCGCCCGGGCGCTCCCCGGGTGGCCGATCTCGGCGGCCAGCTTGCCGTAGGTGGTGGTCTGGCCGTAGGGGATGGCGGCCAGCGCGGCCCACACCCGGCGCTGGAAGGCGGTGCCCTCGGGCGCCAGCCACAGGTCGAAGTCCCGGCGGGCGCCGGCGAAGTAGGCGGCCAGCTGGTCGACCGCGGCGGCCACCGGCGCCGGGTCTCGGCGCCACGCCGGCCGGGGTGCCACCCGGGCCCCGAAGTGGATGCCGGTGACGGCCTCGCCGTCGCCCACGACGACCAGGTCGCCGATCGGGGACGGGGTCACGGTGTAGTAGCGGGGTGCGTCCTGCATGCCTCTCCAACGCCGGGGGTGCGGCGGCCGTGAGCCCCGATCAGGGGCGGCGGAACCGTTTGGCGACGCTTCGTGCGGCCCGGCCACACTGGCACGCGATGGCGCGCATCCTCGTGACCGAAAAGATCGCCGACGGCGGGCTCCAGCGCCTGCGTGACGCCGGCCACGTCGTCGACGTCCGGCTCGACCTCAGCCCCGACGAGCTGGTCGGCGTCGTCCCGGGCGCGTCCGCCCTGATCATCCGGTCCGCCACCCAGGTCACCAAGGAGGTGCTGGAGGCCGGCGCCGACCTCGTCGTGGTGGGCCGGGCCGGCATCGGACTCGACAACGTCGACGTCGCCACCGCCACCGACCGGGGCGTGATGGTCGTCAACGCCCCCACCTCCAACATCCTCACCACGGCCGAGCACACGATGGGCATGCTGCTGGCCCAGGCCCGCAACATCCCCCAGGCGCACGCCGCGCTCGTCCAGGGTCGCTGGGAGCGGGGCCGGTGGGAGGGCGTGGAGCTGTCGGACAAGACGCTCGGCGTCGTCGGGCTCGGCCGGGTCGGCAAGCTGGTGGCCCAGCGGGCCCACGCCTTCGGCATGCGGCTGGTGGCCACCGACCCGTTCGTGGACGCCGAGCGGGCCCGCCAGCTCGGGGTGGACATGATGCCGCTCGAGCGGCTGGTCGAGGTCAGCGACTTCCTGACCCTGCACGTCATCAAGACGCCCGAGACCATCGGGATGATCGGCAAGGACCTGCTGGCCCGGGCCAAGCCCGGCATCCGCATCATCAACGTCTCCCGGGGCGGGGTGGTCGACGAGGAGGCCCTGGCCGAGGCCATCAAGGTCGGCCACGTGGCCGGGGCCGCCCTCGACGTGTTCGCCGCCGAGCCCACCACCGAGTCGCCGCTGTTCGGCCTGCCCCAGGTCGTGGTCACCCCCCACCTGGGCGCCAGCACCCGCGAGGCCCAGGACAAGGCGGGCGACACCATCGCCGAGCAGGTGGCGCTGGCCCTGGCCGGCGAGTTCGTGCCCTTCGCGGTCAACGTGAGCGCGGCCGAGGCCTCCGAGACCGTGCGCCACTTCCTGCCCCTCGCCGAGCGGCTGGGCGCCATCTTCACCGCCCTGTCCGAGGGCCTGCCCCGGGTACTGGAGATCGAGTACGCCGGCCAGATCGCCGACTCCGACACCCGCATCCTCACCCTGTCGGTGCTGAAGGGCGTGTTCGGGGCGGTCAACGACGAGCCGGTGTCCTACGTGAACGCCCCGCGCATCGCCGCCGAGCGGGGCGTCGAGGTGCGGGACACCTCGACGGCCACCGCCCACGACTACGTCAACCTCATCTCCATCCGGGGCGGCGACCACGGCATCGGCGGCACGCTGGTCAGCCTGCGGGGCGAGCCCCGCATCGTCATGCTCGACGGGCACACGGTCGACGTGCCGCCGGCCAACCACATGCTGGTGGTGCGCAACGACGACCGGCCGGGGATGATCGCCCACGTGGCCGGCGTGCTCAGCGACAACGGCGTGAACATCGACGACATGCACCTCGGCCGGTCCGAGCGGGGGGCGGCGGCGCTCCAGGTCATCGCCACCGACCGCTCGGTGCCGCTCGACGTGCAGGAGGCCATCGCCAAGGGCGACGGCATCGTGGCGGTGCGGGCCGTCGGCTGACGGCGCCGCGGCGGCGGCTCAGCCGCCCGACGAGCCCGACGACTTCTTGGCCGCGGACTTCTTGGCCGACGCCTTCTTGGCGGCATCCTTGCTGGCGGCGTCGGCGGCCTTCTTGGCCGGGGCCTTCTTGGCGGCCGACTTCTTGGCCGCGGTGGCCTTCTTGGCCGGGGCCTTCTTGGCCGCGGCGGCCTTCTTGGCCGGTGGGGTCGGCCCGGGTTCGGCGGCGCTCGCCTCGCCGCCCGCGTCCTCACGGCCGGCGAGCTTGTCGATGCCGTCCTCGGGCGGTGGGGCGGCGCCGGTGTCGGGCAGGGGCCGGGGCGCAGCGGTGGGGGGCGTGGGCGGGGGGCCGCCCGCCGGCGGCTCGGCCGGCGGCTGGGACCGCATCAGGCGCAGCACCGCCTGCACCGCGGCGCCGATCAGCACGATCAGGCCCACTCGGCGGATCCAACGGTGACTCACGGCTGCGAGGCTAATCGACCCCTGGGCTAGGCTGGTGCCTCCGGTCCGGGGAGGCCGGCAGCCCACTGGGGAGGGCCGGGATGGCAGTCAGCCAGCAGCGGACGGGGCCGCCCTCCGCTCCGGCGCGGCCGACCCGGTGGGCGGGGCTCGACGGCATCCGCGGCGTGGCGGTCGCGCTGGTCGTGCTCGTCCACTCCGGCAACTCGTTGTGGCCGGGGGCCCAGACCTGGCTGTGCCAGGGCGGCCCGCTCGGCGTGCACCTGTTCTTCGTGCTCAGCGGGTTCCTCATCACCACCGTGCTGCTCGACGAGGCCGACCGCCGGGGCCGCATCGACCTGTGGTCCTTCGCCGGCCGCCGGGCCCGCCGGCTGGTACCGGCTCTGGTGGTCCTGCTCGGCGCCCTCGTCGTCCTGGCCGCGCTGCGGCCCCGCGTGCCGCTGAAGCTGGCGGCGTCGAGCGCGGTCTACGTCCTCAGCTTCACCGCCAACTGGCAGATCAACGGCCACGACCTGCCGCTGGTCCAGCGGGTGCTCGGACCCCGCGGGATGGAGACCGAGGTGCTGCACACCTGGTCGCTGGCGATCGAGGTCCAGTTCTACGTGATGTGGGCGACCGCACTGTGGTTCGCCGTGCGGCGGGGCTGGAGCCTTCGCCGCATCGCCACCCTCACGGCCGCCGTGGTGGCCGGCATCATCGTGGCCCGGGTCGTCGCCTACGAGCGGGGCGAGGACTGGCTGCGCATCTACTTCTCGACCTGGAGCCGGCTCGACGCCCCGCTGATCGGCGCCCTGGCCGCCATGGCGGTGCGGGCCGGCTGGCTGGCCCGCCGGGAGCGGGCGCTCACGGTGGCGGGCGGGCTCGGGCTGGCCGCCTTCGTGGCCGTCGCCTTCCTCACCGACTGGTCGCTGCCCGCCCTCCCGCTCGGCCTCTACGCCGGGCTGGCCGCGTGCGGCGCGCTGGCGGTGGCGGCGGTGGTGGTGGCGCCCGGCACCGGCTTCGCCCGCAGCCTGTCCTGGCGGCCGCTGGTGGCGCTGGGCACGATCTCGTACTCGCTCTACCTGTGGCACTACCCGATCTTCTGGACGATCGAGCGGCGCGACCCGGCCTGGCCGGGCCCGGTGCGCCTGGTGTTCGGCATCGCCCTGGCCCTGGCCGCGTCGACGGCGTCCTACGTGCTGGTCGAGCGGCGGTTCCTGCGCCGCTCGGGGGCCCGCAGGCGCGCCTCGTCCCAGGGCGAGGGGTCCCACGAGCCGGCGCCCTGGGCCCAGGAGGCCCGGATCGAGCCGGCCAGCACCCCGACCACGTAGAGCCCGGCGGCCAGGCCGGCCAGGCCCAGGTACTCGAGGCCGTTGTTCCACACGGCGTCGTAGCCGTCGCCCCGCACCGCGGCCATCGCGATCGTGACGAGGTAGGGGCCCACCCAGGCGCCGGCCACCAGCCACTGGCCCCAGCGCAGCCGGGTCGCCGCCGCCGGGTCGTTCTCGTAGTCGGCCCGGCGCCGCAGCCGGCCGAGCAGCATCCACAGCGTCGCCCCGGTGCAGATGACGGCCGCGGTGAGCAGGACGAACTGCCCGCCCCGGAGCGGCAGGTAGTCGAGCCGGGTCGCCGCCGGCTTGGCCCGCGTGGGCCCGGTGACCGACTTGCCGGTGAGCTCGTTGACCCGCACGTAGTGGTAGGGGAGGCCGAAGTCGGCCAGGCTGAGCAGCCCGGTCACCGCGGCCAGCCGCATGACGGCGGGCAGCGCCAGCCAGGAGGCCGCCACCGCCACCAGCGCCCAGCCGAGGGGGTCGGGCAGCAGGTCGAACGACTCGGTGCGGAAGTCGACGACGATCAGGGCAACGCCGGCCGCCGCCAGCGCAAGGGGTCGCATGGCGCCCAGAGTAAATCCCCGGCCGCGGCCGGATCGCCGCGCCCTCCGGGCCGGTTCGGCGCCGTCCTACGTGCTGGTCGAGCGGCGGCTCATGCGTCGCGCCGCCGCCCGCAGCCGCAGCTCGTCCCAGGGCGAGGGGTACCACGAGCCCGGGCGCTGGGCCCACGACGCCCGGATCGAGCCGGCCAGCACCGCGACCACGTAGGTGCCGGTCCCCAGCCCGAGCAGCCCGAGGTACTCGTAGCCGTGGTTCCAGACCGGGTCGTAGCGGCCGTCCCGGGCGGCGGCCAGCGCCAGGGTGACCAGGTAGGGCGCGACCCAGGCGCCGGCCACCGCCCACTGCGCCCGCCGCAGCCGGGAGACCGCGTGCTCGTCCTCCTCGTAGTCGGCCCGCCGCCGCAGCCGCCCGAGCAGCATCCACAGCGTCGCGCCCGTGCCCACGACCGCGGCGGCCAGCAGGGCCAGCTGGGTGCCCTCCAGCGGCAGGTAGTCGAGCCGCACCGACACGGGGTTGCCCCGGGCCGGTCCGGCCAGCCGCTCCCCGGTCAGCGGGTCGATGCGCACGTAGTGGTAGGGCAGGGCGACGTCGGCCAGGCTGAGCAGCCCCGTGACCGCGGCCAGCCGCGTCACGGCGGGCAGCGCCAGCCACGAGGCGGCCAGCGCGATCAGCGCCCATCCGAGCGGGTCGGGCAGCAGGTCGAGCGCCTCGGTGCGGAAGTCGAGCGCGACGAGGACGACGCCGCCCGCCGCTACCGCGAGAGGTCGCATGGCCCAAGACTAAGTCCTGGTCGCGGAACGATCTTGACGAAACCGGCGTTGGTTCGGCACGATGTTCCTCGTGCGCCTGCCCGTCGCCGGCCTCCTTCTTATGTAAGGCGAGCACCCCACATAGGTGCTCGCCACAGCCTCCTGCGCCTCGCCGGCCAGGAGGCTTTTGAGTTTTCCGGCACCGATCCGGCGCACGACCCCACAACGAACCCGAGAGCGAGCGAGCCATGCCTCCCGAACCCGTCATCCCGAAGAAGATGCCGTTCGACAAGTACCGGCCCTTCCGGCCGCTCCCGCTCGCGCTCGAGGGGCGGTCGTGGCCCGACCGTCAGATCGAGCGGGCCCCGCTGTGGTGCTCGGTCGACCTGCGGGACGGCAACCAGGCCCTGATCGACCCCATGGACCCCGCCCGCAAGCGCCGCATGTTCGAGACGGTGGTGGGCATGGGGTTCAAGGAGATCGAGGTCGGCTTCCCCAGCGCCAGCCAGCCCGACTTCGACTTCATCCGCCAGCTCGTCGAGGAGGACCTGATCCCCGACGACGTCACCATCCAGGTGCTGACCCAGTGCCGGCCCGAGCTGATCGAGCGCACCTACGAGTCGATCCGGGGCGCGGACAAGGCGATCGTCCACTTCTACAACTCGACCTCGATCCTCCAGCGCCGGGTCGTGTTCGGCATGGACTACGAGGGCATCACCCAGATCGCCACCGACGCCGCCAAGCTGTGCCGCAAGCTGGAGGACGACGTGCCGGAGACGGCGGTCCGCTACGAGTACTCGCCCGAGAGCTTCACCAACACCGAGATCGAGTACGCGGTGGAGATCTGCACGGCGGTGAGCGACGTCATCGAGCCCGACACCAGCCGGCGCCTCATCCTCAACCTGCCGGCCACGGTGGAGTGCTACACGCCCAACATCTACGGCGACGTCATCGAGTACTTCCACCGCAACATCCCCCACCGCGACCGCATCATCCTGTCGCTGCACCCCCACAACGACCGGGGCACGGCGGTGGCCGCCGCCGAGTTCGGCGTGATGGCCGGGGCCGACCGGGTCGAGGGCACGCTGTTCGGCAACGGCGAGCGCACCGGCAACGTCGACGTGATCACGCTGGCCATGAACCTGTTCAGCCAGGGCGTCGACCCCGAGATCGACATCAGCGACATCGATGCCGTGCGCCGGGTGGCCGAGTACTGCAACCGCCTGCCCGTCCACCCGCGCCACCCCTACGTGGGCGACCTCGTCTACACGTCGTTCTCGGGCAGCCACCAGGACGCCATCAAGAAGGGCTTCGCCGCCCTCGGCTCCGACTACGAGGAATGGGGCGTGCCCTACCTGCCCATCGACCCCAAGCACGTCGGCCGCAGCTACGAGGCCGTGATCCGGGTCAACAGCCAGTCGGGCAAGGGCGGCGTCGCCTACATCATGTCGGCCGAGCACGGCTACGACCTGCCCCGGCGGCTCCAGATCGAGTTCTCCAAGACGATCCAGACCATCACCGAGGACAGCGGCACCGAGATCAGCCCGGCCCACATGTGGGACACGTTCGTGGCCGAGTACTTCCCCGAGGATCCCGACGTGGAGCTCCTCGCCCACGAGTCGACCACCGGCGAGAGGGGGTCGACGGTCGTGGCCCAGCTGGTCGTGGACGGCGAGCACCGGACCGTGTCGGGCGAGGGCAACGGGCCCATCGCCGCCTTCGTGGCCGGGCTCCAGGCCGACCTCGGCGTCGAGATCGACGTGGTCGACTACAGCGAGCACGCGGTCGGCGCCGGGTCGGACGCCACCGCCGTGGCCTACGTCGAGTCGCAGCGCCCGGACGGGACCGTGAAGTGGGGCGTGGGCCAGCACGAGAGCATCACCACCGCCTCGCTGCGGGCGGTCGTGTCGGCGGTCAACCGCCAGCGGGCGGACCGCCACGTGGTCGAGCGCCACGAGCCGTAGCCGTAGCGCCGCTTTCTGAAGAATTTTCTTCGTTAGGGGTGTTACGCATGTCACATGTGCGCTACGCTCCCCACTCCCAACGGCCGAACGAACGCCGAGCGGGCACCCCGGGCCTGGGCCGGGTGCGCGTGACGGGTTCCTCCCGTCGGGACCCGGCTTGCCGGCTCCCGACGGGAGGGCGGTCGCTGACACCATGCCGCTGTGCGATCCTCGCCGGCGCATGACCCGCCGGCGCCTGCTCGTCCTCACCGCCCTCGGCGCGTGCCTGCTGGTGGTGGTGGGCGCCGTCGCGGGGGCACGGCGCGCCCCCGCGGGCGGGCGGGCCGACCGGGCGCTCGCCCCCGCCGGCGCCCGGGCGGGCGCGGGCGGGGCGGGTGGCGCCCAGGCCGGGTCCCGGGGCCTCGGCGACCCCTACTTCCCCGACGCCGGCAACGGCGGCTACGACGTCCGGCACTACGATCTCGACCTGCGCTGGGACCCCGGGTCGGGCCGCATGTCGGGCCGGGCCACGATCACCGCCCGGGCCACCCAGGCCCTGTCCAGCTTCACGCTGGACCTCGTCGGCATGCGCATCGACCGGGTCACGGTCGACGGCGACCGGGCCCCGGCCCGCCGGGAGGGCGACCGCGACGTCCGCATCACCCCCCGCCGCCCGCTGGCCCGGGGTGCGCGCTTCACGGTGGTGGTCGCCTACGCAGGCGGCCAGAACCGGGTGGGCGCGGTCAGCCCGGTCGAGCCCGGCTGGTTCGCCGACGACACCGGCGACGTCTACACGGTGTTCGAGCCGATCGGGGCGGCCACGCTGTTCCCGTCCAACGACCACCCGAGCGACAAGGCCAGCTACCGCTTCCGGGTCACCGCCCCCGCCGCGCTGGTGGCGGTCACCAACGGCCGGCTGGTGCGCACGACGACCGACGACGGCATGCGGACGTGGGAGTACGACGAGCCCGACCCCATGGCCAGCTACCTCGTCCAGGTCGCCATCGGCAACCTCGACGTCGTGCGCGGCAGGGGCCCCGACGGGCTGCCGCTGCGCGACGTGATCGACGAGGACGCCGGCCGCCGCCCCGCGGCCCTGGCGCGGGTGGGCGACATGATCGACTTCTACGACGGCGAGTTCGGCCGGTTCCCGTTCGGGACCTACGGCGGGCTGGTCGTCGACGACAACCTCGGGTTCGCGCTGGAGACCCAGACCCTCACGCTGTTCGGCGAGGACGCCGCCGACCAGCCCACGGTGGTCGCCCACGAGCTGGCCCACCAGTGGTTCGGCGACGACGTGAGCCTGGGCAGCTGGCGGGACATCTGGCTCAACGAGGGCTTCGCCACCTTCGCCAGCTGGCTGTGGGAGTCCCACGACCGGGGGGTCCCGGTGGCGGACAACGCCGCCCTGGCGGCGCGCTCGTCCGGCAACGGCGTGCCGCCCGGCGACCCCGGCCCCGAGCACCTGTTCGCCGGCAGCGTCTACGACCGGGGGGCGCTCACCCTCTACGTCCTCCGCCACGCCATCGGCGACGATCACTTCACCACGCTGCTGCGCACCTGGGTCCGGCGCTACGGCGGGCGGTCCGCTACCACCGCCGACTTCGAGGCGCTGGCCGAGGAGGTCTCGGGCCAGGACCTGGGGCCGCTGTTCGACGCCTGGCTGCGGTCGGACGAGATGCCGCGACTCTCCGATTGGGTGGGAGGAGACGACCCCGCCGTGCGTTAGTTTGGCGGCCGTGCCGAGCGAGCCCCTGAACCTCGAGGTGGTCGACCGCAGCGCCGGCCGGGCCACCGCCCGGCTGTCGGGCGACCTCGACATCGTCACCTCCGAGGACGTCAAGCGCGAGCTGGCCGAGCTGCTCGACGGCGACGCCGCCACCCTCACGCTCGACCTGTCCGACGTCGGCTTCGTCGACTCCAGCGGGTTGGGTGTGCTGGTGGCCCTGCATCGCCACGCCGAGGCCACCGGCGGCCGGTTCGTCGTGCGGTCGGTCCCGCCGGCCGTGCAGCGGCTGTTCGAGATCACCCGCCTCGGCGACCTGCTGACCATCGACCGCTGAGCCGCCGGCGCCGCCCGCGGCCGATCAGCGATCGATGGACGCCCGGAGCTCGACCAGGCAGCGCCGCATCAGCCGCGACACGTGCATCTGGCTGATGCCGAGCCGCTCGGCGATCTCGCTCTGGGTCAGCTCCTCGTAGAACCGCAGCCGCATGATCTCGGCCTCCCGGGGTGGCAGCGTGTCGAGCAGCTGGTCGACCAGGACCCGCAGCTCGACCGGGGCGTTGGGCGAGTCGCTGCCCGGGAGCCGGTCGGCCAGCGAGCCGCTGTCGTCGTCGCCGCCCCGGCGGGCGTCGAGGCTGGCCGCCTGGTAGGCGGCGCCGGCCTCGATGGCGTCGAGCACGTCGTCGGGGGAGATGTCGAGCTCGGTCGCCAGTTCGGCGACCGTCGGGGGCCGCCCGAGCCGGGACGACAGCGCGGCCCGGGCCCGGCGCAGGTCGAGGTGGCGCTCCTGGGCGCTGCGGGGCGGTCGCACGGCCCAGGTCCGGTCGCGGAAGTAGCGCTTGATCTCGCCGTTGACCGTCCGGCTGGCGAACGACGAGAACGGGATGCCCCGGCCGGGGTCGAAGCGCTCGACGGCCTTGAGCATGCCGAGCATGGCGATCTGCACCAGGTCGTCGAGCTCGACTCCCCGGCCGCGGTAGTCGTTGGCGATCGAGGCGGCCAGGCCCCGGTGGGCCTCGACCAGCTCGTTGCGGACCGAGCGTTCCTCGGAGGCCCGATAGGCGAGGAACAGGTCGTCCAGGGCGTCGGCGGGGGAGGGGCGCCGGCTCTGCGTCATGGGCTCACACGGGCGCGCTTGACGAGGTGGAAGCGCCGACCCTCGGCGTCGGCGTCGAAGCTGTGGTCGTCGACGACCACGCGGAGGATCTCGAGCGCGAGGTCGTCGACGGCGGCATCGGCGCCGTCGACGTCGGCGCCGTTGGCGGGGCGCTCGCCGTCCACCACCACCTGGCCGGCGGCGCGGGAGAAACGGACGACGATCGACTGGCCCGGGACCTCGACCCCGTCGACCAGGAGCGCGACCAGCTCGCTGACGGCGATGCGCAGGTCCTCGGTGTCGTCGATGCTCAGGCCGGCATCGGCCGCCACGCCGGCGGCCAGGATGCGGGCCAGGCGGACCGAGGTCCGCTCGGCCGGGGCGGTGAGCAGAACGGGCGGTCGCGGGTCCATGGGCATCGGTCTCTCGGGTGACGGACGGCACTGGCTACGCTACGGCGCCGCCGGGGGTACCCGTGGAGCGTGGTGGCGAAGCAGCACACGGCGTTTGTCGGACGCCCCGGGAGGGTACGGCCACGGGCGATGGACGTGCGAACGAGCACGCGACTGGCACGCGAGCGCACCGCCGTGCCCAATGCCCGGGCGTTCGTCCGCCACGCCCTGAACACGGCCGGCGCCCCGTCCGACTCGCTCGATCCGTTGGTCCTGGCCGTGGCCGAGGCCTGCAACAACGCCATCCTCCACGCCGCCGGCGACGCCTTCGGCGTGACGCTGGTGGTCGAGGGCACGCACGTGACCGTCACGGTGTCCGACACCGGCGCCGGCTTCGTCCCGCCCGCGCGGCCCCAGATGCCGTCGCCCGAGGCGACGGACCATCGGGGGCTGGCGCTCATGCAGGCGCTGGTCGACCGCGTGCGGGTGTCGAGCGACGCCAAGGGCACCGTCGTGGTCCTGGAGCAGTCGCTGGGCCCGGCGCAGCCGGCCTCCCTGGCCGCCGAGCGGCGGCCGGCCGCCAGCCGCTAGCCCTACCCGGCCGAGACCGCCGGCAGGTAGGCGGGGCGGGTGGCCTCGAAGTCGGAGATGGCGGCCTCGGCCCGCAGCGTGATGCCCACGTCGTCGAGGCCCTCGAGGAACCGCTCGCGGGTGCCGTCGTCGAGCGGGAACTCGCACTCGATCCCGGCCGCCGGGGCGACCAGCGTGCGCCGCTCGACGTCGATCGTGATCTCGAGCGTGGGGTCGGCCTCGATCGCCCGCAGCAGCGCCTCGCCGACCTCGGCCGGCACCAGCACCGGGACGAGGCCGTTCTTGGTCGAGTTGTTGCGGAAGATGTCGCCGAAGCGGGGGCTGACCACGGCGGCGAAGCCGTAGTCCATGATCGCCCACACGGCGTGCTCGCGGGACGAGCCGGTGCCGAAGTTGGGCCCCGCCACCAGGATGCTGGCGCCGGCGTAGGCCTCGTCGTTGAGCACGAAGTTGCGGTCGTCCCGCCAGGTGGCGAACAGCCCCCGGCCGAAGCCGGTGCGCTCGACCCGCTTGAGCCACTCGGCGGGGATGATCTGATCGGTGTCGACGTCGGACCGGTCGAGCGGGACGGCGGTCCCCTGCACGATGCGGACGGGGTTCATCGGTGGCGCTCCTCAGTCCAGATCGGCCGGCGTGGCGAAGGTGCCGGCGATGGCGGTGGCGGCGGCGACCGCGGGGGAGACGAGGTGGGTGCGCCCGCCCCGGCCCTGGCGGCCCTCGAAGTTGCGGTTGCTGGTGGACGCGCTGCGCTCGCCCGGGGCCAGCTTGTCGGGGTTCATGGCCAGGCACATGGAGCAGCCCGGCTCGCGCCAGTCGAAGCCGGCCGCGGTGAGCACGGCGTCGAGGCCCTCGGCCTCGGCCTGGGCCTTGACCGCGTGGCTGCCCGGCACCACCAGCGTGCGGACGCCGGGGGCGACCTTGCGGCCGTCGGCCACGGCGGCCACGGCCCGGAGGTCCTCGATGCGGCCGTTGGTGCACGAGCCGATGAACACGGTGTCGATCGCCACCTCCCGCATCGGGGTGCCGGCGGTCAGGCCCATGTAGTCGAGGGCCCGGCGGGCGGCGTCGCGCTCGGACGCCTCGGCGAAGCTGTCGGGGTCGGGCACCGCCGCGGTGATCGGCACGACCTGGCCGGGGTTGGTGCCCCACGACACGTGGGGGGCGATGGCCGCGGCGTCGAGCGCCACCTCCTTGTCGAAGGCGGCACCGTCGTCGGTGGCCAGCGCCCGCCAGGCGTCGAGCGCCTGGTCCCAGGCGGCGCCGGCGGGGGCGTGGCGGCGGCCCTCGAGGTAGGCGAACGTCGTGTCGTCGGGGGCGACCAGGCCGGCCTTGGCCCCGGCCTCGATCGACATGTTGCAGACGGTCATGCGGCCCTCCATCGACAGGGACCGGATGGCCGAGCCCCGGTACTCGATGACCGAGCCGATGCCGCCGCCGGTGCCGATGCGGCCGATGATGGCGAGGATCACGTCCTTGGCCGTGGCCCCGGCGGGCAGCGTGCCGTCGACGGTGACCGCCATCGTGCCCGGGCGCTGCTGGTAGAGCGTCTGGGTGGCGAGGACGTGCTCGACCTCGCTGGTGCCGATGCCGAAGGCGAGGGCGCCGAACGCGCCGTGGGTGGAGGTGTGGCTGTCGCCGCACACGATGGTCATGCCCGGCTGGGTGAGGCCCTGCTCGGGGCCGATGATGTGGACGATGCCCTGGCCGGGGTCGCCCATGCCGTAGCAGGCGATGCCGAACTCGTCGCAGTTGGCCCGCAGCACCTGCATCTGGCGGGCGGAGATGGGGTCGGAGATCGGTTGGTCGAGGCCGGCGGTGGGGACGTTGTGGTCCATGGTGGCCACGGTGAGGTCGGGCCGGCGGACCTTGCGCCCGGCGAGGCGGAGGCCGTCGAACGCCTGGGGCGACGTGACCTCGTGCACGAGGTGGAGGTCGATGTAGAGCAGGTCGGACTGGCCGGGGTCGCCCGGGCGGACGACGTGGCTGTCCCAGACCTTCTGGCTCAACGTGCGGGGTGTGGCGGGCATGGCGGTCACCTGCGGTGTGGGTTGCGTCTCAGTATGTGAGATAGGCTTCTCAGTCAATGGACAGCCTAAGCGGTGTGGGGGTGCTCGACAAGGCGATGGCGGTGCTGACCGCCGTCGAGTCGGCGCCGCGCCCGCTGTCGCTGGCCGAGCTGGTGGCGGCGACCGGGCTCAGCCGGGCGACGGCCCACCGGCTGGCGTCGGCGCTGGCGACCCACGGGCTGGTGCGCCGGGACGACGAGGGCCGGTGGTCGCTGGGGCTGCGGCTGATCGGCCTGGGCCACGCCGCCGCCGAGGCGCTGCCGGGCTGGCTCGACGCCCGGCCGGCGCTGGAGTGGCTGCGGTCGCAGACGGGCGAGTCGGTGCAGCTCTACGTGCGGGACGGCGACGAGCGCGTCTGCGTCGAGTCGCTGGAGGCCCCCCACGAGCTGCGCACGATCGTCCCGGTGGGCGCCCGCCTGCCGCTCGACCGGGGCTCGGGCGGCCGGGTCCTGGTGGACGGCCGGGCGGTCGCGCCGGGCTGGGTGGCCAGCGTGGCGGAGCGGGCCCCGGGCGTGGCGTCGGTCAGCGCCCCGGTGCGGGACCCGGCGGGCCGGGTGGTGGCGGCGGTCAGCGTGAGCGGCCCGGTCGAGCGCACGGGCCGCACCCCGGGCGACCGCTACGGCGACGCGGTGGTCGAGGCCGCCGCCCGCATCGCGGCCAGCCTGGCCTAGGTGTGCAATTGACGTAGGGCGCTTACGCGGTCGGGGTCGTGGTCTTGTGTCGTAGGCGTTCGTGGGGAGTTTGGCCGCCGAGGCTGCCGTGGGGGAAGGCGCCTTGGAACTCGGCGCCGTTGAGGATCCGCCACACGCCCGACGGGCTGATGGCAACGGGGCGCTGGAGCCGTCTCGCAGGCCGGCCTCACCGAGCTCCTCGTAGCGGCGCTTCCACTTGTAGAAGCACTGCCGGCTGATCCCGCAGTACCGGCATGTCGCCGCGACGTTGCCGGTGATCTCCTCAGCGTGGCGCAGCACCGCCAGGCGGTGCCGCACCTTCCCCTGCTGGTCTCGATCGTCCATCGGGTTCTCCTCCCGCAGGAGACCCCGACCTGTCAACGAGCTCCGTCAGTTCTGCAGCTAGTCCGGCGCCCGGTCGATGATCGTGCGGACGAGCTGCTCCTCCTCGTCCGGCGTGAAGCGGTCGTCGCGGGTGACGAAGCCGACCTGGGCCACGAACCGCCCCACCCGGACGTAGGCCTGGTCCAGGTAGAGGCGGGCGTCGCCCAGGTCGAGGATCACCCGCCACCCGGCGCTCTCGTCGCCGACGCCGGGGAACCGCATCGGCCGCACCACCGGCGGGATCACCGACCGGGGGCCGTAGACGTCCCGGGCGATGCAGCGAACGGTGGCCCCGTCGATGTTGCCGGCCATCATCCGGTGGGCGCCGGCCGCCGAGGGCTCGACCCAGACGACGGCCTGCACGGTCCGCTCGGCGTCGTCGACGAAGGTCGGCGACGCCACGCCCCAATGACGGCCCACGCCGCGAGCGCAGGCCTGGACCTGGCGGGCGGACTCCGCGGTCGGCTGGACCGCCTCGGGCGGCGAGCCCTCGCGGAACCGGGCCGGCAGGTCGTCGAGGCGCAGGAGCATCGCCCGGGCCGATCCACCGGGGAACGTGTCGGCGGTGCTGTCCCGCTGCGCACAGGCGCCGAGCACCGCTGCCACCACCGCCAGGGTCGCCACGGCCCCGCGGGCGCCCCGCCGTGGGTCCCCCATCGGGCCGCAGCCTAGGGCGCCTGGGCCGGGCCGTCGGGGATCGCCTGCCGGCCGCTGGTCGCCTGCCGTTGCCGGCCGTCGCCGCGTGCGCGCCGGCGCCCGTGAGCCGCCCCGGGCCGCCCGTGCCGCGCGACCCGCCTTCCCGCCGGAGGCGGTGAGGCCAGGGCGATTCGACCGCGCCCGCCGGCGGCTGTCACGCTGGCGGGCCATGGTCGACGCCCGATCGTGGGGTGAGCGCGACGCCGCCGTGGTGTGGCACGGGTTCACCCAGATGGCCAGCTACCTCGACAACGAGCCGGTCATCGTGGAGGCGGCCGAGGGCCGCGAGCTGATCGACGTCGAGGGGCGCCGCTACCTCGACGCCATCTCGTCGCTGTGGGTCACCACGCTGGGCCACCGGGTGCCCGAGCTCGACCAGGCGCTGCGGGACCAGATCGACCGGGTGGCCCACTCGACCCTGCTCGGCAACGGCAGCCGGGTCGTGGTCGAGCTGGCCGAGGCGCTGGCCGCCGTCGTGCCCGTCGACCGGCCCCACCTGCTGTTCGCCTCCGACGGCGCCGCCGCCGTCGAGCAGGCGCTCAAGATCGCCTTCCAGCACGGGGCCAACCTGGGCGAGGTCCGCACCGGCTACCTCGCCCTCGGCCACGCCTACCACGGCGACACCGTGGGCTCGCTGTCGCTGGGCGCCGGCGGGTTCGGCACCGACCTGTTCGACCCGCTGCGCTTCGGCGTGGTGCGGGCGCCGGGCTACGACGACCCGCGGGCCCTCGACGCCGCCGCCGACCTGGTCGACCGGCACGGGCCCCGGCTGGCCGCGGCCGTGGTCGAGCCGCTGGTCCAGGGGGCGGCGGGGATGCTGGTCGCCGATCCGGCCGCCTACGGGCCCCTGGTCGAGGCGTGCCGGCGCCACGACGTGCTGCTGATCTGCGACGAGGTGGCCACCGGCTTCGGGCGCACCGGCACCCTGTTCGCCAGCGAGCAGTGCGGGCTGCGGCCCGACCTGATGACGATCGGCAAGGGCCTGACCGGCGGCTACCTGCCGATGTCGGCCACGGTGGCCAGCGACCGGGTCTACCGCTCGTTCCTCGGGCCCGACCTGTCGGCGGCGACCTTCTACCACGGCCACTCCTACAGCGGGAACGCCCTGGCCGCGGCCGTCGCCCTCCGCCACCTGCGCCTCTACGACGAGTGGGGCGTGCTCGCGGGGGTCCGTGACCGGGCGGGGACGCTGGCCCGGCTGGCGGCCGAGCGCCTGGCCCCACTGCCGGCGGTGGCCGACGTGCGGCTGTGCGGCCTCATGGGCGGCGTCGAGCTGGCGCCGCCGGCCGACGGCCTGCGCTGGGGCCGGCGGGTGTGCGCCGCCGCCGTGCGCCGGGGCGTCCTGCTGCGCCCGCTCGGCGACGTCGTCGTGCTGATGCCGCCGCTGACCGTCACCGACGGCGAGCTGGAGCGCATCGTCGACGCGCTGGCCGCCGCGATCGCCGAGGTGTGCGGGGCCGGGTGATGGTGGGCTCGGGCTGGGGCGAGCGGATCGACGCCGAGCTGGCCGGCCTCCGGGCCGCGGGCCGGTGGCGGACCGTGCGCGACCTCGACACCACCGGCGCCGTGACCGGGACGGTCGCCGGGCGGCCGGTGGTGAGCTTCGCCTCCAACGACTACCTCGGCCTCAGCCACCACCCGGCCGTGATGGCCGCCGCCCACGACGCGCTCGACCGCTGGGGCGCGGGGTCGGGCGCGTCGCGGCTGGTGGTGGGGTCGCGGCCGGTGCACGGCGAGCTGGAGGCCGAGCTGGCCGCCTGGAAGGGCTGCGCCGCCGCCCTGACCTTCCCCACCGGCTTCGCCGCCAACCTGGGCGTGCTGGCCGCCCTCGGCGGGCCGGGGGTCACGATCCTCTCCGACGAGCTCAACCACGCCTCGATCGTCGACGGGGCCCGGCTGGCCCGGGCGACGGTCCGGGTCTACGCCCACGGCGACCTCGACCACCTGGCCAAGCTGCTGGTCGAGGCGGACGGTCCGGCCCTCGTCGTGACGGACAGCGCGTTCTCCATGGACGGCGACGTGGCCGACGCCGGGGCGCTGGTGTCGCTGTGCGCCTCGTGGGGGGCGCTGCTGGTCCTCGACGAGGCCCACGCCGTGCTGGGCCCGGCCGTCGACCCGGCCGCCGCGGCCGCCGCCGGGGTGACGCTGGTGCGGGTGGGGACGCTGTCCAAGGCGCTCGGGTCGCTGGGCGGGTTCGTGGCCGGCCCGGAGCCGGTGGTGGCGCTGCTGCGCAACCGGGCCCGGCCGTTCATCTTCACCACCGCCCCGACCCCGGCCGACGCGGCCGCCGCGCTGGCCGCCCTGCGGGTGGTGCGCTCGGCCGAGGGCGACACCCTGGTGGCCCGGCTGCGGGCCCACGTCGACCGGCTGGCGCCCGGCCACCCGACCCCGATCGTGCCGGTCGTGCTGGGCGAGGAGTCGGCCGCAGTGGCCGCGGCCGAGGCGCTCCTGGCCGAGGGCCTGCTGGTGCCGGCCATCCGCCCGCCGACGGTGCCGCCGGGCACGTCCCGGCTGCGGGTGGCGCTGTCGGCCGCCCACACGCCCGACCAGGTCGAGGCGCTGGCGGGCGCGCTCGACCGCCTCGGGGGCGACGGTGCGGCCTGAGCGCCTGGTCCTGGTGACCGGGACCGGCACCGAGGTCGGCAAGACCTGGGTGGCCTGCGCCCTGGCCCGGGCGCTGCGGGCCCGGGGGCTGGTGGTGGCCGCCCGCAAGCCGGTGCAGTCCTTCGGCCCCGACGACCCCAGCGCGGGCACCGACGCCGCCGTGCTGGCCGAGGCGACGGGCGAGCACCCGGGGGTCGTGTGCCCCCGCCACCGCTGGTACGCGGTGGCCATGGCGCCGCCGATGGCGGCCGAGGTGCTGGGCCGCCCGCCGTTCAGCGTGGCCGACCTGGCCGACGAGGTGGCCTGGCCGCCGGGCGTCGGCGTGGGCCTGGTCGAGTCGGCCGGGGGCGTGCGCTCGCCGCTGGCCGCCGACGGCGACACGGCCACCCTGGCCGCCGCCCTGCGCCCCGAGCGGGTGGTGCTGGTGGCCGACGCCGGCCTCGGGACCATCAACGCCGTCCGCCTCTCGGCCGCAGCCCTGGCGCCCTGGCCGGTCACCGTGCTGCTGAACCGGTACGACGCCGGCGACGAGCTCCACCAGGCCAACCGGGCCTGGCTGGCCGGGCGGGACGGCTACGACGTGGCCACCGACGCCGCGGGCCTGGTGGCCCCCATCGTCGGCTGGCCGGCGCAGCCGGCCTGATCAGCGAGCGACGCGGGCGCTGACGATCCAGGCCCGGGAGGGCAGCGCGACCTCGCCGCCGGGGGCGGCGACCCGCTCGACGGTGGCCCGCAGGGCCGCCAGGGCCCGCTCGACGGCCTCGGGGGGCTTGTCGGCCAGCAGGGCGCGGGTCCGCGGCTGGTCCTTCATGTACTCGTAGGCGTCCACCGGGTCGGCGCCCAGCCACATGGGCGCCTCGGCGCCCTCCAGCGCCACGTCGGCGAACCCGGCCGCGGCCAGCACGGCCCGGACCCGGTCGGGATCGGCCAGGGAGTACGGCCCCGGCTGGCCCGGCCCGAAGGTGTCGGGCGGGCCGACGTGCTCGGCCATCGCGTCCCCGGGGATGGCCGCCCAGTCGTTGCGCTCCAGCGGCTGCCAGCAGGAGAAGGCGAGGCGGCCGCCCGGCGCCAGGGCCCGGCGGACGTTGGCGAAGGCGGCCTCGAGGTCGTCGAAGAACATCACGCCGAACCGGCTCACGGCCACGTCGGCCCCGCCCGGCGGGAACGGGTGGACCTGGGCGTCCGCCAGCTCGAAGCGCACGTTGGCCGGCCCCTCGGCGGCGGCCAGCGCCCGGGCCCGCTCGATCAGCGGCCGGCTGATGTCCACGCCCAGGGCGTCGCCCTCCGGCGCCCGCCGGGCCGCCTGCCGGGCCAGCGTGCCGGTGCCGGTGCCCACGTCGATCGCCCGGTCGGCGCCGCCCACGCCCGCCGCGTCGAGCACGGCCTCGCTCCAGGTGGCCAGCTGGCGGTCGTGGCGGTCGGCATGGGCGGCCCACAGGGTGCCGCTCAGGCCGTTCCACCAGGCCGACATCTGCTCGTTGGGCACCGCCATCAGTCGCCCCTCCCCGCCCGGGCGATGGCGCGGGCGGCCTCCCGGTCGGCGTCCCGCTTGGCCAGCACCTCGCGCTTGTCGTAGGTCTTGCGGCCGCGGGCCAGCGCCAGCTCGACCTTGGCCCGCCCCTCCCGGAAGTAGAGCGAGAGCGGTATCAGCGACAGCCGCTGCTCGTCGACGATCGACCGCAGCCGGTCCAGCTCGGACCGGTGCAGCAGCAGCTTGCGCCGGCGGTCGGGCTCGTGGCCCGAGTGCTGCTGGGCGTGGTCGTAGGGGGCGATGTGCATCGAGTGCAGCCACGCCTCGCCGGCCTCGATGCGGGCGTAGGCGTCGCCCAGCTGGACGTGGGCCGACCGCAGCGACTTCACCTCGCTGCCCCGCAGCACGAGGCCGGCCTCGATGGTCTCGAGCACCTCGTAGTTGCGCCGCGCCCGGCGGTTGGCGGCGATGAGCTTGGTTCCGGAGCGGGAGTCGGCGCGGGCCATGGGGGACCGTTGAGGGTAGCGGTAGCCTGCTCCGCCGTGCTCACCGTGACCCCCGAGGTGTGGCGCCAGATGGTGGGCCACGCCTACGACGGCCTGCCGGACGAGGCGTGCGGGCTGTTCGCCGGCGACCCGGCCACGGCCGAGGCCAGCGTGTTCTACCCGTGCCGCAACGCCGCCGAGTCGAGCCGGGTGTACACCGTCGACCCCCGCGACCACCTGCGGGCCGACCGGGACGCCGAGGGCCGTGGCCTGGAGATCCTCGGGGTCATGCACAGCCACACCCACACCGAGGCCTACCCGTCGCCCACCGACGTGGCCCAGGCGCCCGACCCCGGCTGGCACTACGTGATCGTGTCGCTCAAGCGGCCCTCGGCCGTGCTGCGGTCGTACCGCATCGTCGACGGTGGGATCGAGGAGGAGCCGGTAGGATTGTCGACCTGACCGATCGGATTTCGCTCCTGGGACCAGGTACATGGCCGTCTACTCCTCGGTGATCGACCTCATCGGCGAGACGCCGATGCTCGACGTCAGCCGGCTCAGCCCCACGCCCGGGGTCCGCATCCTGGCCAAGCTCGAGGGCCAGAACCCGGGCGGCTCGATCAAGGACCGCATCGCCCGCAAGATGGTGCTGGAGGCCGAGGCCGACGGCACGCTCACCCCGGGCCGCACGATCATCGAGCCGTCGTCGGGCAACACCGGCATCGCCCTGGCGATGCTCGCGCGCACCCGGGGCTACGACATCAAGATCGTCATGCCCGAGAACGTGTCGATCGAGCGCCGCCAGGCTCTCGAGGTGTGGGGGGCCGAGATCATCATGACCCCGGGCGGCGAGGGCTCGAACGGGGCCGTGCGCCGGGCCCAGGCGCTGGCCGACGAGCACCCCGAGTGGGTGTTCCTCTACCAGTACGCCAACGAGGCCAACCCCCGGGCCCACTACGAGGCCACGGGCCCCGAGATCTGGCGCGACTGCCCCGAGATCACCCACTTCGTGGCCGGCCTGGGCACGACCGGCACGCTCATGGGCGTGGGCCGCTACCTCAAGGAGCGGAACCCCGGGGTCAAGGTCGTCGCCATCGAGCCGCCCCTCGGCGAGCGGGTCGAGGGGCTGCGCAACCTGGACGACGGCTACATCCCGCCCGTCTACGAGAAGTGGGGCGGGCCCGACCTGCTCGACCGCAAGCGCATCGTCCGGCCCCGCGAGTCGATCGAGTGGACCCGGCGGCTGGCCGAGATCGGCGTCTTCTCCGGCATCTCCGGGGGTGCGGCGCTGGCCGGGGCGGCCAAGGTGGCGACCGAGATCGACGAGGGGACCATCGTCGTGATCCTGGCCGACGCCGGCTGGAAGTACCTGTCCACCGGCGCCTGGACCGGCGACATCGACGAGGTCGCCGAGCTGGCCGGCCGCCTCATCGTCTTCTAGGGGGCGGGGATGAAGGTCCGCATCGGCTTCGGCCTCGGCACCCAGACGCTGGCCGGCGACGCCGAGCGGTTCCCGGTCTTCGTCGACGCGCTGGAGGAGCACGGGTTCGACTCGCTGTGGCTGAGCGAGCGGCTCACCACCGTGGCGCCCGACCCGCTGATCGCCCTGGCCGTGGCGGCCGGGCGCACCCGCAAGCTCAAGCTGGGCACGAGCGTGCTCGTCGTGCCGGGCCGCAACCCGGTGGTCCTGGCCAAGGAGCTCGCCAGCCTCGACCGCCTGTCCGGCGGCCGCCTGCTGCCCGCCGTGGGCCTGGGGGCGCCGGTCCCGGCCGAGCACCGGGCCTTCGGCGTGGACCGGCGGGAGCGGGCCGGGCTGTTCGACGAGGCGATCGGGCTCATCCGGCGGCTGTGGACCGAGGACGACGTCCACCACGACGGCGAGCACTTCCACGTCGACGGCGTGACGCTGCTGCCCCGCCCGGTCCAGACGCCGCCCGACGTGTGGCTCGGCGGCACCTCGCCGTCCGAGCTGCGGCGCACCGGCCGGCTCGGCGACGGCTGGCTGCCGTCGTTCACCGTGCCGGCCGAGGTCGAGGCGGGGTGGGCGACCATCAACGCCGTCGCCGCCGAGCACGGCCGGGCCATCGAGGACGAGCACCTGGGCGTGCTCGTGCTGTATGCCCGGGGGGCGCTGCCCGACGCCGTCGCCAAGCTGCTGGCGGCCCGGCGGCCGGCGCTCGATCCCCACGAGGTGGTGGCGGTCGGCATCGACGGGCTGCGGCGCCAGGTCGAGCGGTTCATCGGGGTGGGTGCGTCCAAGTTCGTGGTCGTGCCGCTGGCCGAGCCCGACGACTGGGACGCCGAGCTGGCCGAGCTGGCCGCCGAGGTCAAGACCCTCGAGACCTGACCGGGCACGACGGCTAGAGGTTGGCCACGATCAGGCCGACGCCGACGGCCGCGAACAGGATCGCCGAGCCGATGCGGGTGGCCCGCTCGGGCAGGCGGGCGCCGAACACCCGGCCGACCAGCACGCCGAGCACGCCGGCCAGGATGATCCCGGTGGTGGCGCCGATCCACACGAGGACGGGGTTGCCCTGGGCGGCGAGGGTGGCGGTGGCCAGCATCGTCTTGTCGCCCAGCTCGGCCAGGAACATGGCGGTGGCCACCGAGGCGATCACGTGGCGCTCGTCGGTGGCGACTGCGCCATCCGTCCCGGCCTCGTCCGCCGCGGCCTCGTCCTCCTCCTCGCCGCCCGTGCGCAGGGTCCAGATGCCGAAGCCGATGAACAGCACGCCGCCGACCAGGCCGATCGCCCGGGTGGGGAGGGCGGCGCCGAGCAGGCCGCCGACGATCACCGACAGCAGGTTGGTGCACATGTAGGCCGCGACCACGCCGGTGAGCACCGGGGCGAGGCGGTAGCGGGCGCCGAATCCCAACGCGACGAGCTGCGTCTTGTCGCCCAGCTCGGCGAGGAACACCACGCCGAGGGCGGCGAGCAGCGATTCCATGTCCGTGCGTAGCGTAAGGCGGGTGCCGGACCCCACCGCAAACGACCTGACGCTCACCGTCCTCGGCTGCTCGGGGACCTTCGCCGGCCCCGGCGAGGCGTGCAGCGGCTACCTCGTGCGGGCCGGCGGGGTGGCGCTGGGCGTCGACCTGGGCGCCGGGGCGCTGGCCAACCTGCAGCGCCACCTGCCCATCGACGGCCTCGACGCCCTGGTGCTCACCCACGAGCATCCCGACCACTGGCTCGACGTGCCCCTGCTGCGCAACGCCCTGCGCTACGTGCTGGGCCGGCCCGACCGGGCGCTGCCGGTGTACGGGACGGCGGGCACCCGGCGGCTGGCGGCGACGGTCATCGGCGACCTGGCACCGACGCTCGACTGGCGGACCGTCGACGCCTCGTCGTCGGTCGAGGTCGGCGGCCTGCGGGTGCGGTTCAGCCTCACCGACCACCCGGTCGAGACGCTGGCCGTGCGGGTCGACGCCGGCGGCCGGTCGCTGCTCTACTCGGCCGACACCGGGGCGGGGTGGGCGCCGGGCGCGGTCGGCGAGGGCGTCGGGACGTTCGTGTGCGAGGCGGCGCTGCCGCCGGAGGAGGAGGGGTCGTTCCAGCACCTGTCGGCCGCCCAGGCCGGGGCGCTGGCGGCCGAGATCGGGGCCGGGCGGCTGGTGCTCACCCACCTGGTGCCGGGGGCCGACGTCGAGTCCCAGCGGTCGTTGGCGGCCGCGGCCTACGGCGGGCCGCTGTCCGTGGCGGTCACCGGGGCGGATTACCGTGCGTGACGATGCGCGCTGACGGACGAGCACCCGACGAGCTGCGGCCCGTCACCTTCGAGCGGGACTTCACCGAGATGGCGGCCGGGTCGTGCCTGGTCAGCTTCGGGCAGACCCGGGTCCTGTGCACCGCCTCGCTCGACGAGGACGTGCCCCGGTGGATGCGGGGCCGGGGCAAGGGCTGGGTCACGGCCGAGTACTCGATGCTGCCCGGGTCGTCGCCCGAGCGCATCCGGCGGGAGGTCAAGGACGGCCGGCCGTCGGGGCGCAGCCAGGAGATCCAGCGGCTGATCGGCCGGGCGCTGCGGTCGGTGTGCGACATGGCGCTGCTGGGGGAGCGGCAGGTGATCGTCGACTGCGACGTGCTGCAGGCCGACGGCGGCACCCGCACGGCGTCGATCTGCGGCGGCTACCTGGCGCTGCACGACGCGCTGGCCCGGGTGGTCAAGCAGGGGGTGATCGGGGCCCACCCGCTGACCGCCTTCTGCGGCGCCGTGTCGGTGGGCGTGGTCGAGGGCACGCCGGTGCTCGACCTGCCGTACGTCGAGGACAGCCGGGCCGAGGTCGACATGAACGTGGTGATGACGTCGGAGGGCCGGTACGTCGAGGTGCAGGGCACGGCCGAGGGCCAGCCGTTCAGCCGGGGCGAGCTGGACACGATGCTGGGGCTGGCCGAGAAGGGGATCGAGGAGCTGATCTCGCTGCAGCGGGAGATGGTGGCCGAGCCGCCGCCGTTCCGCCCGGTCGCCCGCCAGCGGTAGCCGGCCGGTGCGCATCCTCCTGGCGACGGGCAACGCCCACAAGGTCGCCGAGATCCAGGACGTCCTCGGCCCGGCGTGGGAGGTCGTGGCCCAGGACCCGGGCGTCGAGGAGACCGGCGAGACGTTCGAGGAGAACGCGCTGATCAAGGCCCGCGCCCTGGCCGCGGCGTCGGGCGAGCCGGCGATCGCCGACGACTCGGGCATAGAGATCGACGCCCTCGACGGCGCCCCGGGCGTCCGCTCGGCCCGCTGGACGGAGGAGGGCGACTGGATCCCGAAGGTGTTGCGCTCGCTGTCGGACGTCCCCCGGTCGGGTCGCGGCTGCCGCTACGTCTGCGCCGCGGCCGCGGTCTGGCCCGACGGCCGCGAGGAGGTCGTCCGCGGCGAGGTGGAGGGCGTGGTCCCGGACGCCCCTCGGGGAGACGGCGGCTTCGGCTACGACCCGATCATGGCCCCGGTAGAGGCCGACGGCCGCACGTTCGCAGAGATGACGGCGGAGGAGAAGCACGCCCTCAGCCACCGCGGCCGGGCGTTCCGGGCGTTGCGGGCGCGGCTGTAGGGCGTCTGCTAACCAGCGAGCAACTGTTGGGCGCGCTGGTGCGACACGCCGAGCAGGCGGCCGATGTCACGCAGGGGCAGGCCGCTGTCGGACAGCTCGCGGGCCGCGGCGCGTACCTCGGCGGCCGCGGCCGAGTTGGCGCGGGCCGACTGATCGCGGAGCTCGGCGGCGCGGACGAGGTGGGCCTGCACCGAGGTGGGGAGCACGATGTCGTACTCGATGTCGATGCTGTCGGGCTCGTCGCCGGTCATCACGGCGATCAGGTCGCCGGCCATGGCGTCGAGCTCGCGCAGATGGCGCGCGTGGGTGGCCCCCACGCCGTCGACGCGCACGAGCCAGAAGCGCCCGTCCCTCTCCACATGTGCCTGGTACGTCACCAACTGTTTCTAGTGCGCTCTAGACTACGCAGTCAAGGTCGGACTAGACAGCCTTCGCCAGGTGCTGGCGCAGCACGTACTGGAGGATCCCGCCGTGGTGGTAGTACGCCGCCTCCATGGGGGTGTCCAGGCGGGCCGTGACCGGGATCTTGGTGCCGTCGTCGGCGGTGGCCTCCAGCGGGGCGCCGAGGAGGGACTCCGGGTCCGTGCCCTCGAGACCCGCGACCGAGAAGGTCAGGCCGCCCGCTCGGTCGCCCGCCAGGTCCAGGGACGCCAGCGTCGTGCCCTCGGCCAGTTGCAGCGGGAGGACGCCCATGCCGATGAGGTTCGAGCGGTGGATGCGCTCGAAGCTCTCGGCGATCACCGCCTTCACGCCCAGGAGGGCCGTGCCCTTGGCCGCCCAGTCGCGGGACGAGCCCGAGCCGTACTCCTTGCCCGCCAGGATCACCAGCGGCATCCCCTCCTCCGCGTAGCGCTGCGCGGCGTCGAAGATCGAGAGCTGGTCGCCCGACGGCTGGTGGACCGTGACCCCGCCCTCCGTGCCCGGGGCCAGGCGGTTGCGGATGCGGCGGTTGGCGAAGGTGCCGCGGATCATGACCTCGTGGTTGCCCCGGCGCGAGCCGTACGAGTTGAAGTCCTCCCGGGCCACCCCGGCGTCCAGCAGCCAGCGCCCCGCCGGGCTGTCCGGGTGGATGGCGCCGGCCGGCGAGATGTGGTCGGTCGTCACGCTGTCGCCCAGCACCGCCAGCGCCCGGGCGCCGGCGATGTCGGCCAGCGGGGGTGGCTCGTCCGGCATGGTGTCGAAGTAGGGCGGCCGCCGCACGTACGTCGACGTGTCCGACCACTCGTACGCCCCGCCCGCGGGCACCGGCAGGCCCCGCCACTGGTCGTCGCCCTCGAACACCGTCCCGTACGCCGACCGGAACATGTCCGACGCCAGCGCCGACTCCACCACCTCGTTGACCTCGGCCGTCGTCGGCCACAGGTCGGACAGCATCACCGGCGACCCGTCCGCCGCCGTGGCCACCGGCGACGAGGTCAGGTCGATGTCCATCGTCCCGGCCAGGGCGTAGGCCACCACCAGGGGCGGCGACGCGAGGTAGTTCATGCGCACGTCGGGGTTGATCCGCCCCTCGAAGTTGCGGTTGCCCGACAGCACCGACACGAGCGCCAGCCCGTGCTCCTCGGCGGCGGCCGAGATCGGCGGCGGCAGCGGCCCCGAGTTGCCGATGCACGTCGTGCACCCGAACCCGACCACGTCGAAGCCCAGCTTGGCCAGGTCCGTCAGCAGCCCCGCCCGGTCGAGGTAGTCGACGACGACCTTCGACCCCGGCGCCAGCGACGTCTTGACCCACGGACGGCGGGACAGCCCCCGCTCGACCGCCCTCCGGGCCACCAGCCCGGCGGCCACCATGACCTGGGGGTTGGACGTGTTGGTGCAGGACGTGATGGCCGCGATGGCCACGTGCCCGTGGTCGAGCTCGACCTCCACCTCCTCGTCGACCCCGGCGCTGGCGTCGAGCCGCACCGCCACCCGCTGGTGGGGCCGGCTCCCGCCCGCGGCCGCCACCCGCGGCTCGGTCCCCGGGGCGAGGGGGTCGTCGGGATGGTGGTGGGCCGCCCCGTCGACCGTCGCCGCCGGCGGGTCGCTGGCCGGGAACGACTCGGCGTCGGCCTCGTCGTAGGCGTGCCCGATGGACACGGGCGTGGCGGGCGCCGCACCGGCGGGCGCCGCCCCCTCGGGCAGCGAGTCGAGCAGCGCGACCTGGAAGCGCTCCCGGGCCTCCCGCAGCGGCACCCGGTCCTGGGGCCGGGACGGCCCGGCGATCGACGGCTCCACCGTGGACAGGTCCAGCTCCAGCGTCTCCGAGAACACCGGCTCGGCCGCCGGGTCGTGCCACATGCCCTGCTCCTTGGCGTAGGCCTCGACCAGCGCCACCTGGGCGTCCGACCGCCCGGAGAAGCGCAGGTACCGCAGCGTCTCGCCGTCGACCGGGAAGATCGTGATCGTCGACCCGTACTCGGGCGACATGTTGCCGATCGTCGCCCGGTTCTCGACCGGGACGTTGGCGACCCCCGGCCCGTAGAACTCGACGAAGTGGCCGACGACGCCCTGGGCCCGCAGCATCTTGGTCACCGTGAGCACCAGGTCGGTGGCGGTCGTGCCCTCGGGCATCTCGCCCGACAGCTTGAACCCCACCACCGACGGGATCAGCATCGAGATCGGCTGGCCCAGCAGCGCCGCCTCGGCCTCGATGCCGCCCACGCCCCAGCCCACCACGCCCAACCCGTTGACCATCGGCGTGTGCGAGTCGGTGCCCACCAACGTGTCGGGGAAGGCCATCCCGTCCCGGGTGGCGACGACCGTCGCCAGGTACTCCAGGTTGACCTGGTGGCAGATGCCGGTGGCCGGCGGCACGACCCGGAACTGCCCGAACGCCTGCTGCCCCCAGCGCAGGAACTGGTAGCGCTCCAGGTTGCGCCGGTACTCCAGCTCGGCGTTGCGGGCCAGCGCCTCGGGCCGCCCGAACACGTCGACCTGCACCGAGTGGTCGATCACCAGGTCGGCGGGGATCAGCGGGTCGAGGCCCTGGGGGTCGGCCCCCCGCTCGGCCACCGCGTGGCGCAGGGCGGCCAGGTCGACGACCGCCGGCACCCCGGTGAAGTCCTGCATCAGCACCCGGGCCGGCAGGAACGAGATCTCCCGGTCGTCGGCCCCGCCGTCGGCGCCCCCGTCCCAGCCGGCGAGCGCGGCGACGTCGTCGTCGCTGACCCGGACGCCGTCGTGGTGGCGCAGCAGGTTCTCCAGCAGGACCTTCAGCGAGTAGGGCAGCCGCCCGACGTCGAACGAGCCGGCCAGCGCGTCCAGCCGCATGATGTCGTAGCTCTCCCCGCCGGCCTCCAGCGTGCTACGAGCGTCGGTCCTCGCCATGACGTGACCTCCCGGGCAGACGGCCCTTCGCACGGTAGCGAGCGATCCCCGCCGCCGCGCCCGCCAGCGCCGCCAGGCCCGCGGCCGTGGCCGCCTCCACCCGCCACCCGACCGGGTGCTCCCTCTGGATGCCGTGGTGGAACCGGTCGACCGCGGCCGGGAACGGCGAGCGCCCGAAGAAGTGCTGACCCGGCTTGTCCATGTCGACCACGCAGGCCCCGGCGATGGCCGCCGCCACGCCCGGCCGGGCCCACGGCGGCGCCGCCAGCAGCGCCGCCCCGCACACCGCCAGGCCGAGCGTGCCGTCGACCTTGGCCACCTCGACGAACTCGTCCCAGCTGAGGTCGGCGTCGCCCCAGTGCAGGCACATGTCCATGGCGATGTGCGACGCCACCCCGGCCACGAACGCCACCGCCGGCCGCCGTACCACCATCCCGATCGCCGCCCCCGCCAGCGCGTGGTTGGTGATGAACACCGCCGCTCAGGCGTCGCGGGCCCGGCTGGGCGCGACGCGGGGCGGCTCGTTGGGCATCTTGGGGTAGACGGGCGGCCACGGGGCGTCCATGAGCCCCGCGGCCATGTCCCGCTCGGACATGGCCAGCAGCGGCTCGATCGACTGGCGCTGGCCGGCCATCGGCGCCCACGGGTCGCCGAGCGCGCCGACCCGGGCGGGGACGGTGGCGATCGTCAGGTCGTCGGGGTCGACCTCGGCCAGCGCCTCCCACGACAGCGGCGTCGACACCTGCCCGCCGACGCGGGCCCGGGCCGACCAGGCGCCGAACACGGTCTTGTGGGGGGCGTTCTGGTTGTAGTCGACGAAGATGCGCCGGCCCCGCTCCTCCTTCCACCAGGCGGCGGTGAGCAGGTCGGGCCGGCGCCGCTCGAGCTCGCGGGCCACCGCGACGGCCGCCGCCCGCACCTGGTAGGAGTCCCAGCGGGGCTCGATGCGGGCGTAGACGTGGACGCCCCGGCTGGCGGTGGTCTTGGGGTAGGAGGCGATGCCGTGCTCGTCCAGCAGCGCCCGCAGCTCGACGGCGGCCGCCACCGCCTCGGGGAAGCCGGTGCCGGGCTGGGGGTCGAGGTCGATGCGCAGCTCGTCCACGTGGTCCTCGTCGGCCACGTCGGTCCGGAACGGCCACACGTGGAACCCGAGGCACCCGAGGTTGACCGCCCACAGCAGGTGGGCCAGATCGGCGGCCACCAGCGCCCGCGACGGGGTGCCGTTCACGGTGCGGACGATCGTGGTCTCCAGCCAGTCGGGGGCGTTGTCGGGCACCCGCTTCTGGAAGAAGGACGGGCCGCCGGCGCCGGACGGGAACCGCTGCATGAGCGTGGGCCGGCCCCGCATGGCGGCCATGATCGGCTCCTCGACGGCCAGGTAGTAGCGCACGAGGTCGGCCTTGGTGGCCCCCCGCTGGGGGAAGAAGACCTTGTCGGGGCTGGTGATCCTGATCTCCCGCCCGGCGGCCTCGACCACCTCGACCTTGCGCGACGCCATCGCCGCGCACGGTAGCCCGGCTACCAGCCCCGCCGCGATGGGCCCTCGACTGCTACCAGCCGCGCAGGTCGACGGGCCAGGTGTCGACGACCTCGTCGCCGTCCACCACCAGCATCCGCTCGTGCTGGGCCACGGTGGGGTCGACGTGGCCGGGCAGCACCCGCACCCGGTCGCCCACCGCCACCGGCCGGTCGGGCTCGGTGCCGAACGTGATGTGCTCGTCGGACACGAACCAGCAGGTGCCCGCGTCGACCACGGTCGGGTCGCCGTGGTCCATGGCCAGGGCCTTGAGCCCGCCGTCGAGCACCGCCCAGCCGCCGGGGTTGACCGAGATGACGGTGGTGAGCAGGAACAGCGCCGGCTGGAGCCCGGGGGCGTGGGGCAGGTACTCGCTGTCCATGAGGACGTAGGAGCCCGCCTGGATCTCGGTCGCCCACGTGTTGATCGTGTACGTGCCGGTGCCGCCGGCGGAGATCACGTCGCCGCCGACGGCCTCGTGCGCCGCCAGCAGCCACTCCATCGACTTGGCCACCTCCTCTGCCTTGCGGTCCTCGGGCTCGCGCATGAGGTGGCCCTCGTAGCCCATGACGCCCCGGACCTCGAGGCCGGCGGCCCGGGCCCGGTCGGCCAGGCGGCCGGCGTCGCCCGGCTCGCAGCCGCAGCGGGGGAGGCCGACGTTGACGTCGACCAGCACCTCCCGCACCCCGCCCGCGGCGGCGGCGTCGACCGTGACGTCGGAGTCGACGGCCACCGTCACCCGGGCCGCGCCCGCCTCGACGACCGCGCCCAGGCGGCGGCAGTCGAGGACCTCGTTGGCCAGCAGCAGGTCGTCGCCCAGGCCCGCGGCGGCCATGCCCTCGATCTCACGGACAGTGGCGCACGTGAAGGTGCGGTGGCCGGCCTCGACCAGCCGGGCCGCCAGGGCCGTCGACTTGAACGCCTTCACGTGGGGTCGGAGCCGGGGTCCGGGCAGGGCGGCGGCCATGGTGGCGACGTTGTGCTCGAAGGCGTCGCGCACCACGACCAGCGCGGGCGTCGGGATGTCTCGGAGGCGCACGAACGGAGAAGATACCGACGTGGCGACATACGCCGGGTGGCCCGGTGACGAACAAGGCCCGTGGATGACCGTCGATGCCTTGCATGTGACCGCCCGGTCGGCTGTGCTGGTCCGGGTAAGGGCGGACCAAACGGAGGGACCGGAGTGGCCTCACGCACGCGGTGCAAAAGACCACGTCGAGCGCTGACGCTCGCGACAGCGCTGGTCACCGGCGCACTGGTTCTCTTCGGTTTGGCCGGCCCCGCCGGCGCCCAGACCCCGCCGCCGGCGCCCGCGCCGGCCCCCGCAGGCGCGGGACACACACCCCCGGCGAACAACACCTTCCCCATCCCGGCGCCCTACCAGGTGAACTTCACCGACAGCTGGCACGCCTGCCGGGACGGCTGCAGCCGCAAGCACAAGGGCAACGACCTCCTCACACAGGGTGGTAATCCGGAGGTCGCGGTCGAGAACGGGGTGATCGCCAAGGTCCAGAACGAGGACCGCGGCCTCGGCGGCCTGACCATCTGGCTGCGGGGCGACTCGGGCGTCGCCTACTACTACGCCCACAACTCGGCCAACCTGGTCACGGTCGGCCAGCGGGTGACCAAGGGCCAGATCATCGGCAAGGTCGGCGACACCGGCAACGCCAAGGGCGGCCCCACCCACATCCACTTCCAGATCAACGTGTGCGGCCAGCTCACCAGCGACGAGCCCTGCACGGTCGACCCCTACCCGTTCCTCACCTCGTGGCCGCAGGACATGGTGGACGGGGGCGGCGACGGCGTCGCCTGGTACTCCCGCAAGACCGCCGGGTGGGGCCTGCGCAACGACGTGGGCGCCGACCTGTCGCCGATGAAGTTCGGCCCGGCCGGAGCGCCCGACGTGCTGCCGGTGGCCGGCGACTGGGACGGCGACGGGCAGGACTCGGTCGGCCTGTACCGCCGGTCCACCGCCACCTTCACGCTGCGGGACGACGAGGGCCACGACATGGCCCCGATCCACTTCGGCACCCCCGGCCGCACCGACGTGTGGCCGATCGCCGGCGACTTCGACGGCGACGGCCGCGACACCATCGGCCTCTACCAGGAGATCGACGCCACCTTCTCGATCCTGGTCGACAACGGCGTGCGCTCGGCGCCCCTGGCCCTCGGCACCGCCTTCCGGGCCGACGCCCTGCCGGTCGTCGGCGACTGGGACGGCGACGGGCGCGACTCGGTCGGCGTCTACCAGCAGGCCGACGGCACGATCTCGCTGGTCGACGACGAGGGCCGCCCGATCGACCCGGCCTTCGTGCCCAAGCTGGGGCCCCGCCCCGACGGCGAGTCGCCCTTCGACGCCTACCCCGTGGCCGGCGACTGGGACTCGGACGGGCGGGACACCGTCGGCCTGATGTGGCGGCACGCCGGCAAGTTCGCCCTGCCCACGCCCAACCTGGCCGACCCGGCCGCCGCCCGCACCGTCGAGGCCGCCCCGAGCATGGACGCCCTGCCGGTGGCCGGAGACTGGAACGGCCACGACGTGGTCACCCTGGACGAGCTGCGCCAGATGTTCGGGCCGCTGCCCGACGAGGCCACGATCGCCGCCGGACTGCCCAACCTCAACCAGGCCATGCTGCGGGCCGGCATCACCACCCCGGCCCGCAAGGCCGCCTTCCTGGCCACGCTGCGGGCCGAGAGCGGCCTGCGCTACGACGCGGTCGAGGGCGGCAGCGACCGGCGCTACCGGGGACGGGGCTTCATCCAGCTCACCGGCGACTTCAACTACCGGGCCGCCGGGAAGTACTTCGACCTGGACCTGCTCGGCAAGCCCGAGCTGGCGGCCAACGGCCTGGTCAGCCCGGCCATCGCCGCCTGGTACTGGACCGTGGCCCGCGACATCAACCTGGCCGCCGACCGGCTCGACATGGCCGCGGTCAACATCGCCATCGGCTTCCGGCCCAGCCAGGCCCGGGACACGATGCGCTGCGACGACTTCATGACCGTGCTGCGCTACTACTCCGGCGGGACGGTGCCCGACGGGGTCAACTGCGCCCGCACCGCCGCCTCCCGGCGCCTGGCGCTGGCCACCGCGGTGCCCATGATCGCCGGCGGCCCGATGTTCGCCGTGCCGGCCCAGCCGGGCGTGGTCGGCATCGACAAGGGCGCCATCGCCTCGGCCCCGCCGGCGCCGCCGGCCGCCGCCGCGGTGCCGCCCACGGCGACCGGCTCCACCGGGACGAAGCTGCCGAGGCCGACGACCACGGCGCCCAGGCCCAAGCCGGGCCGGTCGACCACGACCACCCGGCCGCGGCCGCCGACGAGCCCGACGACGTCCGGGCCGGCCACCTCGGACCCGGCCACGACCACCACCACCGCCCCGCCGGCCTCGTCCAGCACCACCTCCGCCCCGACGACGACGTCGGCCGACGGCAGCACGACCTCGGCGCCCGCCGACTCGACCACGTCCTCGTCGTCGCCCACGACGTCGACGGCGTCGCCGTCGAGCGTGGTGCCCGACTCGACGACGTCGACGACGCTGTTCCAGAGCCAATATCCCTGATAGCGGTGCCGGCGGTGGGATTCGAACCCACACTGGACAGGACCTAAACCTGTTCTCTCTGCCAGTTGGAGTACGCCGGCCGGCGTGTCAGCTTACGGGCGAGTGCCGCTACCCTCTGCGGCCGTGAGCTTGATCCTCCCGACCGCCCCCACCGCCCAGACCACCTCGATCGTCAGCCCGACCCACGAGATCTTCAACCGGCTGCTGCGCGAGCGCATCATCTTCCTCGGCACCGAGGTCGACGACGACATCGCCAACGTGATCTGCGCCCAGCTCCTCCACCTGGCCGGCGACGAGTCGGACCAGGACGTGTGGCTGTACATCAACAGCCCCGGCGGGTCGGTCACGGCCGGAATGGCCATCTACGACACGATGCAGTTCATCGAGCCCGACGTCGCCACGGTGTGCATGGGCCTCGGGGCGTCGATGGGCCAGTTCCTGCTGTGCGCCGGCGCCAAGGGCAAGCGCTACGCGCTGCCCCACGCCCGGATCATGATGCACCAGCCCTCGGGCGGCTTCCGGGGCCAGGCGGCCGACATCGCCATCCAGGCCGAGCAGCTCCTGTACGTCAAGCAGCTCATGGCCGAGCGCATCGCCTTCCACACGGGCCAGAACGTCGACCAGATCCTGGCCGACTCCGAGCGCGACCGCTGGTTCACGGCCGAGCAGGCCAAGGACTACGGCATCATCGACAACGTCATCGTCAAGCGCGGCGAGATGATCTAGCCCGTGAACGTGGGCTGGGCCACGACGGGCGCCGCCGGCGGTGCCGAGGGCGCAGCCGGCGGCCCGGTCACGTCGAACGCGACGGGGTCGTAGTCGAAGACGAGACCAGAGCCGGTCTCGACCTCGATGTGGCAGCTGGCGCTGACGGCGAATCCATCGTCGGGATCGACGCCCGCCGGCACCATCAGCTGTCCGGTCCACCCGCCTGCCCCCGCGTCGGGGCCCTCGATGTCCGCCGCGTTGTCGACGACGAGTTGGTGCGTGGTCGTATCGACCAGCCCGACTATGGCGAAGGTAAAGCCGGTACGCAGGCACGCCGTGCCGTGCACCGTGATCACCGCGCCGGGACGGCCGCTCGTCGGCGACACCTCCAACGGTGGCGGCGGGTCGGAGTTGGCGACCGGCGGGAACACCAGGGCGTTGTAGCCATCAGCCGGCCCAGGGTTGTCCTCGCAGCCGATCCCGTTGCCGTCCGGGTCGAGCACGCTCGTGTCGAAGTCCTGCGGGAACACGCTCTGCACGAGGATCACCTGGGTCGGGAAGTCCGCGCAGGTCAACTCCGATTGCTGCTGGGCGGTCGCCGGCGCCGTGCACACGAACATGGTTCCTGCCGCCACGACGGCGGCCACCCGTGCCTTGAGCCGCATTCGGCGATCCTCCCGACCCGGCGACGGGGTCTACCACAACGTGGTCCCTCACGCACCGAAGCGGCCGTCGCCCGGGTGGACCAGGCCCGACTCGTACGCCGCGATCACCGCCTGGACACGGCTGCGGAGGCCGAGCTTGGCCAGGAGGCTGCTCACGTGGGTCTTCACCGTGGCCTCGCTGAGGTACAGCTCGGCGGCCAGCTCCGTGTTCGACCAGCCGGCGGCGAGGCCCACGAGGACCTCGCGCTCGCGGTCCGTCAGGCCCGCTCGGGCGACCGCCTCGGCCATCGGGGTGGGGCCGGAGCGGCCGGCGGCGGCGCCGTCGAGCTCGACGTAGCGCTCGATGACCCGCCGGGTGACCGCCGGGGCCAGGAGGCTCTCGTGGCGGGCGACGGTGTGGATGGCCTCGATCAGCGGGTCGGGGCCGACGTCCTTGAGCAGGAAGCCGCTGGCCCCGGCCCGCAGGGCCTCGAACAGGTACTCGTCGTCGTCGAAGGTCGTGAGCACGATCATCCGGGGCGGGGCGTCGGACGACGCGACGATCCGGCGGGTCGCCTCGAGGCCGTCGAGCAGCGGCATGCGGACGTCCATCAGCACCACGTCGGGCCGGGCGCTGGCCGCCGCCTCGACGGCCGCCAGGCCGTCGGCCGCCTCGGCCACCACCGCCAGGTCGGGCTCGTTGTCGAGGATCATGCGCAGCCCGGCCCGGATCATCGCCTGGTCGTCGGCCACCAGGACCCGGATCGTCGTCGCCCCGCCGGCGGTCACGGCCGGCCGCCGTTGCGGTGGCCGGGCAGCGTGGCCCAGACCGACCAGCCGCCCAGGTCGCTGCGGCCGATGTCCAGGCGCCCGCCGCAGGCGGCGGCCCGCTCGGCCATCCCCCGCAGCCCGTGGCCGGAGCCGGTGAGGGCCGGGGCCTTGCCGCTGCGGCCGTCGTCGTCGACCGCGACCACGAGGTGGCCCGCCTCCTCCGCCACGCGGACGACCGCGCGACGGGCCTCGGCGTGGCGCAGGGCGTTGGTCACGCCCTCCTGGGCGATGCGGACCGCGGCCAGCTCGACCTGGGGGTCGACCGCCGGGAGCGGGTCGGGCAGCGCCACCTCGACGTCGAGGCCGACGGGGGCCAGCCGCTCGACGATGCCCCGCAGGTCGGCCAGGGTGGGCTGGGGCGCGAGCTCGACGGTGCGGTCGCCGTCCGCCTCCCGCAGGACCTGCACGGCGTGGCGCATGCCGGTGAGCGCCTCCTTGCCGGCGTCCGCGATCCACCGCACCGCGTCGACCGCCACGTCGGGCCGGCCGGGGGCGAGCCGCTCGGCCGCCTGGGCCCGGATCACGATGGCGCTGACGTGGTGGGCGACCGCGTCGTGCAGCTCGCGGGCGATGCGGGTGCGCTCCTCGACCACCACCTTCTGCGACTCGACCGCTCGCAACCGCCGCTGCTCGCGCACGAGCGCTCCCAGGAACGTGGTGCCCGCCGCCACGAACAGCGCGAACAGCACCCGCGACCAGTCGAGGCCGGGCGCCAGGGTCGGGCCGTCGAGGTCGACGTACAGCGCCCCCGTGCCGGCCAGGCACACGGCGCCCGGCACCAGCGGACTGACGGCACCCGACTGCGCGACCAGGTAGGCGATGGCGAGGATGGGCAGCAGGTGGAACTCGGTGGCATGGGCGAGCACCCCTCCGCCACCACCGGGTCGACCCAGGTCGAACAGCGGCAGGCTCAGCACCCCGACGTACAGCGGCACCGCGAGGAGCAGGACGACCGGCGGCACCCGGCGCCGGAGCGTGAGCACGGCCGCGGTCGCCAGCATCGCCACCTGGTTCTGGCCCAAGGGGAGATCGGGCCGGCCCCCGCTGCCCACCGGGGGCAGCTGCACGGCGAGGGTGGCGGCCGTCCAGCCCACGACGACCACGACACCCACGATGACGTCCTGACCGAGGTCGGGAAGCCGGCGCCACCACGCCGCGAGCTGGTCAGGCATCGGCTCACGGTAACCAGACGGCGGTCGCGGTTCATCGGCCGAAAGGCGGACCGGCCGGGTCGGCCCATCGGTCCTTCGGACCAGGGGGAACGCCACGTGCGACCGATGTGCCCCTGACCTGGGCCTTCGTACGTTCGCTCCATGGCGAGCACCATCCCCCGACGCCGCCGGCAGCCGGCGCAGCTCATGCAGGCCGACCCCCGACCCCGACGCCGTCGTCGCCGGGGTCGGGGCGGTCGGCAGGCCGTCGCCTTCATCGTGCAGGTCGCCGCCGCGCTCCTGGCCATCGCCGCCGTCACCTCCCTGACCTCGGCGGTGACCGACGCCCTCCGCGGCTCCGAGGCCGAGATCGTCCCCCCGGCCCGCGCCCTCCCCCCGGTCGCGGCCGCCGCCTACGTCGTCGTCGACGGCGGCACGGGCCAGCCCCTGGCCTCGTACAACGCCGACCAGCCCCGCCCGGTGGCCAGCCTGACCAAGCTCATGACTGCCCGGCTGGTCCTCGACGCCGGGCACCTCGAGCACACGGCGACCGTCCCGTCGCTGCGGATCGCCGGTGACGAGTCGCAGGCCGGCCTCGAGCCCGGCGAGCACGTGTCGCGGGGCGAGCTGCTGCGGGCGATGCTGGTCGCCAGCGCCGGCGACGCGGCCCGCACCCTGGCGGTCGACGTGGCCGGCGACGAGGGCCGCTTCGTCCGCATGATGAACGCCGAGGCGGCCGCGGCCGGCCTCGACGCCACCCGCTACGCCAACCCCGACGGCCTCGACGATCCGGCGCAGCACTCGTCGGCCGCCGACGTCGCCCACCTCGCCCGCGACCTCATGCGGGACCCCGCCTTCCGCCGCATCGTCGCCGCCGAGACCACCCGGCTCGACGGCTCGGACCTGCGGACCACCAACGACCTGCTGGGCACCTATCGGGGCGCCGACGGCATCAAGACCGGCCACACCGACGAGGCCGGCTGGTGCATCGCCGCCTCCGCCACCCGCAACGGCCACCGCATCCTCGTCGTCGTGCTCGGCGCCCCCTCGGAGCAGGCCCGCGACGCCGGCGCCCGCGCCCTCCTCGACTACGGCTTCTCCGTCGCCTAGGCGCGCGGCTCCCGCGCCGCCTCGGCGCGGGAGCGGAGGTCGCCGACCGCGTGCTCCAGGCCCTCGGGGTCGCGGTAGAGGGCCGAGCCCGCCACCAGGACGTTGGCGCCGGCGCGGGCGGCGCCCGCGACCGTGGACGGGGAGATGCCGCCGTCGACCTCGAGGTCGGTGTCGTGGCCGCCGTCCTCGATCATGCGGCGGATGCGGGCGATCTTGGGCTCCATCGTGGCGATGTAGTCCTGGCCGCCGAACCCCGGGTTGACGGTCATGACCAGCACCATCGCGCACAGGTCGAGCACGTTGGCCACCGCCTCGGCCGGCGTCGCCGGGTTGAGGGCCACGGCGGCCTCGGCGCCGAGCTCACGGATGCGGCCCAACGTGCGGTGCAGGTGGCGGGTGGCCTCGGCGTGCACGATCAGCAGGCTGCACCCGGCGTCGACGTAGCGGTGGGCCAGCTCGTCGGGCGCCTCGACCATGAGGTGGGCCTCGAAGGGCACGGTGGCGTGGCCCCGGCAGGCGGCGATGACGTCGGGGCCGAAGGTGAGGTTGGGCACGAACCGCCCGTCCATGACGTCCCACTGGATGCGGTCGACCCCCGCCTTATCCAGCGCCGCCACCTCGTCGCCCAGCCGGGCGAAGTCGGCCGGCAGCACGGAGGGGGCGATCTCGATCGGGCGATCCACACGGCCATCCTAAGAGCCTGCACGTACACGGCACGTCGTCGCGGCCACCGTGGTCTGGATCTCCCGCTCTTGCTGCTTCGCAGCCGGCCGCTCGGGCCACGGCCACGCCTGTCGGCGCAGCCTCTTAGGGTGGCACCGTGAACGTGCTCGACGTCAGCGGGCTGGCCGTGGGCGGCGACGGGGTGGCACGCGAGCCGGACGGCCGGGTCGTCTTCGTGACCGGGGCGCTGCCCGGCGAGCGGGTGGCCGTCGCCATCGACAGCGAGCACCGCGACCACGCCCGCGGCCACGTCGTCGACGTCGTCGAGCCGGCTGCCGCCCGGGTGGCGCCGCCCTGCCCCCGGGTGGCGGCCGGGTGCGGCGGCTGCGGCTGGCAGCACGTCGAGCCGGCCGCCCAGGCGGTGCTCAAGGTGGCCATGGTCGACCAGGCCCTGCGCCGCCTCGGTGGCCTCGACGCCCCCGAGGTGGTGCAGGGCCCGCCCCTGCCCGCCACCGGCTATCGCACCACGCTGCGCGGCGTGGCCGACGCCGAGGGCCGCTTCAGCCTCCGCCGCCACCGGGGCCACGAGCCGGTGGCCATCCCCGGCTGCCTGGTCGCCCACCCGCTGCTCGAGGAGATCGTGGACGAGGGCCGCTTCCCGCCCGGCGCCGAGGTGACCGCCCGGGTCGGGGCCCGCACCGCCGACCGCATGGTGGTGATCGACGGCGACGCCGAGCCGGTGGCGGTGCCGCCCGGCGTGCGGGTGGTGACCGGCGCCGCCCTGGCCGCCGGTCGCCGGGCCTGGCTGTTCGAGGAGGTCCACGGCGTGCGCCTGCGGGTGTCGGCCCGCTCGTTCTTCCAGGCCGGCCCCGAGGGGGCGGAGGCCCTGGTCACGGCCGTGGCCGCCGTGCTGGGACCGCCCCGGCCCGGCGACCGGCTGGCCGACCTCTACGGCGGCGTCGGCCTGTTCGCCGCCACCGCCGGGCGCCGGTTCCAGGTCGAGCTGGTCGAGGCGTCGCCGTCGGCCACCGCCGACGCCCGGGTCAACCTGGCCGACATGAAGGCCCGGGTCGTCACGGGCGACGTGACCCGCTGGCGGCCCCGGCGCATGCACGCGGTCGTGGCCGACCCGCCCCGGGCCGGGCTCGGTCCCGCCGGGGTGCGGGCGGTGGCGGGAACCCAGGCCTCCCGCCTGGCCCTGGTCAGCTGCGACGCCGGCGCCCTCGGCCGCGACGCCCGCCTGCTCGGGGCGGCCGGCTACCGCCTGGTGCGGGCCACGGTGGTCGACGCGTTCCCCCACACCGCCCACGTCGAGGTGGTGGCCGCCTTCGAGCGCGACTGACCCCGCGACCGGACGGCGAGGTATCGCCACGCCCCGGGGCGGGAACGCCTGCCTGGGTGGCCCCGGCCGGGTGCGAGGAGCAGTGCACGGGCCCTCGCTCCCGGCCGGAGGCCCGTGAGGGCGCCCGGGGGACGCTCAGCCGTGGTGCTTGTGGATCCGGACGGTCGTGCCCGACCGCTCGCCCGAGCTGAGCTCGACCAGGTCGCACAGCTGGTTCACCAGCCACAGGCCCCGGCCCGCCACGGCGTCGGCGGGCGGGAGCCGCCACCCGACGAGGGGATCGGCGATCACCCCCGCGTCCTCGACCTCGAACACGAGGTCGTCGCCGTCGTCCCAGGAGCGCAGCACGGCTCGGCCGCCGCCGTGTCGCAGGCTGTTGGCCATCAGCTCGCTCACGGCCGCCACCAGGTCCTGCGCCGCGCCATGGCCCAACCCGGCGCGCCGCGCGTCGCGGTCCACGGCCGCCCGTACCTCATCCAGCGACGACAGGTCGATCGGCCGCTCGCGGGCCGTCGCCGGCGTCGGGCGCAGCTCCCGGGTGGGCGGGTCGGCCGGGTCGAGCGGCTCGTAGCGGGCGTTGGGGTACGACTCGCCGTCGATGCGCAGGACCGGATGGCTGCGCCGCATCTCGCGGACCGTGGTGCCGGCCAGGGCCCGGATGTCGTACGCGCACATCAGCCACCACGGCGGGCCGCCCTCGAAGGCGAGGTTCAGCAGGCGCTCGTAGCGCTGGCACTCGGCCAGCTCGTCAGTGCTGCGCTCGAGGGACACCGGCTCGCCGATGCCCCGGCCCTGTCGCCCCCCGCCGACCTCGCGCTCGGCAAACTCGTGCCAGACGTGGAGGATGCGCCCAGGGTTGCGGCCCACGACCGCCATGTCGGTGAAGGCCACCCGCTCGGCCCTCCCGCCCAGCCGCTCCCGCAGCAGCCGGATCTTGGCCGCCGGCAGCACGACCAGCACCGCGTCGCCGGCGTCCAGCCCGTCCTCGACGAAACCCGCGGCCCCCTCGACGAGCTCGCGCTCGTCGGTGTAGAGGAACGCCTCGTGGCGAAAGGCGCCGACGGCCACGCAGCGAGACTACTTTGCCACTCTGTACGCCACGACGCCGCCGATGGGATTGGGGGGCGACACGATGAACCAGAACCCGTGCGGCACCAGCAGCCAGCCGTCGACCACCCGGACGCCGGCGCCCATGTCGCCGCCCGGCTCGCTCGACCACAGGAGCTCGCCGGTGCGGGCGTCGAACGCCTGGAGCACCCCCGGCACCGACGGCCGGTAGACGACGCCGTCGGCATAGGTGATCGAGCCGAACGTGGCGCCGGGCAGCGACTTCTGCCAGCGCACCGCGCCCGTGCGGGCGTCGAGGGCGAAGAGGGTCGAGTGGTGGGTGTCGGAGGCGACGTTGCCGAGCTGGGACCGGTCCATCTCGTTGGACGTCACGTAGATCGTCTTCGGGCCGACCGCGGCGGTGACCATGACGCCGCCGAGCATGCTGCCCTTGGTGAGCTCCCGGGCCCATACGGTCTCGCCGGTCTTCCGGTCGAACACGTCGAAGGTGCCCGCCTTGTCGCCGACGCCGACCAGGTCGCGGCCCCCGGCCCGGAACAGGCTGGGCGTGGCGCCGATGTCGGCGTCGGGCCCCACCGGCGGCTTGGCGAAGAACGTCCACACGTCGTCGGCCGTGAACTGGCGCGACCACGCCAGCTTGCCGGTGTCGTAGCGGATGGCCAGCAGCGAGTCGGACAGGTGGCCGGCCGGGTGCTCGTAGGCCTGGCCGGTGCCGATGAAGGCCAGGTGGCGCTGGCGGTCGATCGCCGCGCTCGACCACACGGACGACCCGGCGCCGTCGCTGCCCGCGCTGACCGGCAGCCGCCAGCGGATCTCGCCCGAGGCGGCGTCGAGGCCGACCACCGAGCCGCGGAACGTGAAGTCCGCCTTGTCGAGCACCAGCTCGGTCGAGGCCACCCCGATGACGATCAGCCCGTGGCCGTGGGACGCCGGCGGCGGGACCAGCACCGGGGTCGAGAAGATGCGGGTCTGGGGGTGGGCGTCGAGCTCCGTCGACCACACCTTCTGGCCGGTGTCCCGGGACAGGGCGTGGAGCATCCCGTCGGCGTCGCCCACGTAGACCCGCCTGGCGGTGACCAGCGCCGCGCCGTCGATCCCGAGGCCCTGCCGGGCGGTCACCGGCGTCGACCACGCGACCTCGCCGGTGCGCAGGTCGGCCGCCACCACCGAGCCCGCCCAGTTCCCGAAGTAGACCGTGTGACCCCGGACGGTCGGCTTGCCGGTCACGCCCACCTGGCCGTCGACCCGCCAGGCCTGCGTCAGCTGGCCGACGTCGCCGGGCCGGATCGGGTGGGCCGAGTGGCCCTCCCCGCCGGCGTCGCCCGATCGGGCGGCCGTCTCGACCCTGGCCCCCGCCGCCTCGGCGGCGCTGGAGCCGCCGTCGTCCCGGGCGACGACGATCACCGCCCCCGCCACGAGGGCCGCCACCGCGACCCCGACGATGCCCCCGACGACAGCCGTGCGGCTCGCGCGCGCCATCTTTCCCCCCTGCGTTCCATGCCCGCCCCCGCACACTACGTCACGGTAGGTACACGGCGGGCGCGGGTCAGGTGCCGACGTCGGCGATGCTGCGCACGTGGCCGCTGACCCGGTCGAGCGTGCCGTCCTCGAGGCAGCCGGCCAGCCGCTTGCGCCCGTGCTCGCCGATCGCCGGGGTCACGGTCACCGTGTACCCGCCGTGGAGGTCGGTCACCGGGGTGGTCGTCTCGCCGGGGACGGTGGCGACGCACACCGACCACAGGGCCTGGGCCGCCCCGTCGTCGCCGCCCCGGTAGTGGCGGGTGCCGACGTCGAAGGCGACGACGGTCTCGGACCCCGGCCGCACCTCGTCGGGGCGGTTCTGGGTGAGGTCGGCCAGGCCGAAGACGCCGGCCACGCCGACCAGCGACAGGACGGCCATGGCGATCGCCTTCACGACCGCCCCCCGACCCCGACCGGGCCTCGCAGCAGGTCGAGGGGCTCGGGCCCGGTGGTGGCGAAGCCGTGGGCCGGCAGCGCCAGCCCGTCGAGCTGGGCGGCCAGGCCCCGCTCGGCCACGGGGGCCGCGGTGGCCCGGGCCAGCCGCTCGACGACCCAGGCCAGGCCGGACATCAGCACGCCGGCGCCCATCAGCACGGGCACGAACACGTTCATGTGCTCGGGCCGGCGCAGCCAGGCGAAGTTGGTCCGGGCCGGGGGCGCCGAGGACCGGATGCGCTCGAGCCGCTGGGCCCGGGCGTTGGCCTCCTGGGCGTCCAGCCGCTTGGTGACGACCTTCAGCCGCTGGGACAGGAGCGCCCCCATGACCGCCACCTCGGCGGCCACGAAGATGGCGGCCGACATGAGGGCCCGGTTCCACTCCCACCGGTACAGGTAGACGAAGGTGTAGACGCCGGAGGCGGCCAGGGTGGCGCCGCCGAGCAGGCCGCGGAGGATGCGGGCGTTCATCAGGCTGCTCCCGTCTCGATCGGGGCGGCCGTCAGGTCGATCACCGGCCGGACGCCGCCGCTGGTGCCGTCCACCTCGATCACGTCGCCCTCGGCGAAGCGGTCCACGGCGCCGGCGTGGCCGACGACGGTGGGCACGCCGTGCTCGCGGGCCAGGATGGCCAGGTGGGACAGCGGGCTGCCGGTCTCGGCCACCAGCCCCGCCAGGCGGGGGATCACGGTGGCGAGCCGGGGGTCGAGGTGGCGCACGACCAGCACCGCGCCGAGCGGCGGGTCGTCCCCGGTGTGCACGGGGCCGGAGCCGACGCCGCCGCCGGCCCCGACGCCGCCGTCCTGGCCGGCGGGGGCGGCGACGGCCATGGGCCGGTCGTCGGTGGTCATGCGGAACTGGGCCGGCAGCGGCCGGGGCGCCTCGGTGGCCGGGTCGTGCCGCTCGGCCAGGTCGTAGGGCACGACCCGGGCGACGGCGGCCGCCCGCAGCTCGTCCAGGCCGAGCAGCCGGACGGCGCCGTGATCGGGCAGGACGCCCACGGAGACCAGCCGGCGGCCGAGGTCCCAGGCGGCCCGGGCGGTCAGCTCCTGGACCCAGCGGGCCCGGAGCCGTAGCGCCTCCCGCACGACCGCGGCCTCGGAGTCGACCGTCGGCGGGGCGGCCGGCGCCGGCGCCCGGCCGCCGCCCAGCAGCGGCGCCACGGGGGAGTCGGCGCCGATGCGGGGCGGGGCCAGGGCCAGGACGACGGGGTTGGCCGCGACGAGGTCGTCGGCGTCGATGTCCTCGGCCTGGGCCTGGGCCAGGGCCGACATGGCCAGGGAGGCGGCCGTCACGCCGTGGCCGTCGTCGGGGATGAGCATGCCGGCCAGCGCCTCGTGGCCGTGCAGCGCCCGCAGGGCCGTGCGGCCGTTGTCGAGCACGGCCAGCAGGGCGCCGTTGGACAGGTCGTCGAGCGGCGGGACGTCGGCCAGGTCGGCATCGACCTGCTCGATCACGTCCCGGGCCAGGGCGGGCAGCGCCCGGCCCAGGCGGCCGGTGCGCCAGGCGCTGCGCAGGCGGCGGGCCGGCGGCCGGGGGTCGAGCCGGGCCAGGATGCGGTGCTTGACCGGCGCCACGCCCAGGTGGGCGAGGTCGGCGACGGCCCAGCCGTCGACGTCCCGCACCACGGCCGAGCGCCGCAGCGCCCGGGGCGAGGCGGTGCCGGTCAGCAGCAGGGCCTGGGTGAGGCCCTCCCCGAGCGGGGCGAGCCACAGGTCGGACTCGAGCCGGCTGAGCGGGTCGGGGAACGTCTCGGCCACCGGGCCCGTGCCGAGCACGTGGCCGACGGGCTTGCCGGTGGGGGTCGTGATGGGCCGGCTCTGGAGCAGCCACAGCGTGCCGTCGTCCTCGACCGCCCACTCGATGTCCTGGGGGCCCCCGAAAGCGGCGGCCGCCCGGCGGGCCAGCGCGGCCAGGGCCCGCAGCTTGGCCCGCGGGAGGGGGAACTCGCCGCCGTCCTGGTGGTCGAGCACCCGGCCCCGGGGCGAGAGCACGGCGGTCCACCCGCCGTCCTGGCCGCTGACCAGGCTGTCGGGGCCGCCCTCGACGGCGGAGACCAGCAGCCGGTCGGTGCGGCCGGTGATCGGGTCGGCGCCGAACAGCACACCGCCCCACCGAGGCGTGAGCTGGGGCTGCACGAGCACGGCCATCCGGGCATCGGGCACCGCCGCCCGGTCCCCGGAGGCCAGGACCTCGTCGACGGCGGCCATGAAGTCGGGCCAGGCGACGACGTCGAGCACGGAGGTGAAGACGCCCGCCATCGACGAGCTGCCGCCGTCCTCGTTGGTCGACGACGAGCGCACGACGACCGGGCGGGAGCCGCCGTCGCTCATCGCCTCCCAGGCCCCGCGGGCGGGGACTGCCCGCTGGGGGCGGGACGGGTGCGACCAGCCGGTGTGGTCCCAGGCGGTGCTGAGCACCACGCCGGGCAGGACGGGCAGCCCGGCGGCCCGGGCGAGGGCGAGGTTGGCGGCCTTGGCGCCGACGAGCGATCCGTCGGTCGCACCGGGCTCGGCGAGATCGATCAGGTCGGAGCGGCGACGAGCGGGGGATGTCGTCTCCATGAACGACAGGTTGCCGACCGGCGCTTGCACGCCGGTTGCCGACCGCTTGCAGGCTGGTCCCGGGGCCCGGCGGGCGCCCCGGGCGACGTCAGGCGGGGGCGGGCTCGGCCGGCTCGCCGGGGCCGTCGGGCTCGGCCGGCGGGGCCGGCTCGGCTGGTGCGGACGGCTCGGCCGTCCCGGCGGGCTCGTCCGGCTCGGCCGGCTCCGGCGTTCCGGCGGGCTCGTCCGGCTCGGCGGGCTCCGGCGCCGCGGGCGGCGCGGTCGACTCGGCCGGCTCGGTCGGGGGCGCCGGCTCGACCGGCTCGGGCGCCCGCAACGACCGGTTGACGCGGAGCAGGGCCCAGCCGATGAGGACCATCAGGATGCCCATCCCGAAGGCGAAGGCGGCCACGCCGAACGACACGACCGAGGTGAACAGCGAGGCCCGCAGGAACGACGCGGTCATCACGGTGTCTCGGTTGGGGTCGTCCTGGGGCAGCTCGGCGTAGGTCTTGCCGCCGCTGGCCTCCAGGGCGTGCTTGCGGATGACGTTGGCCTGGGCGAAGGCGGTGAACGGCCCGTTGACGTCCTGGCCGCCGAAGTGGTCGGCGTCGTCGGATACGGTGATCTTCTCGTCGCTCAGCTGGTTGGTGACAACGACCCAGGTCACCACGCCCGCCGCCGCGAGGATGACGCCACCCACGATGACCAGGACGGCCAGGAGCTTGACGGACTTCGGAGGGGTGCTCATGGGGAAAGCATCCCGCCGGACCGGGCGCTGTCAAGCACCGTGCGTGCCGCCGGCAGGGGAGGGTCAGCGTTCGTAGACGGCCAGGTCCACGGCCTTGACCGACGCCCACAGCTCCTGGCCCGGCGCCAGCCCCAGCTCGGCCACCGCCGCCGGCGTGACCTCGGCCACCAGGTCGACGGGCCCGGCCAGCCGCACCCGTACCCGGTCGTGGTCGGCCTCCAGGTCGGCGACGGTGAGGGGCCAGGCGTTGCGGGCGCTGCCCTCGGGCTGGTGCGGCGACAGGGTGACGGCCTGGGGGCGCACGGCCACCGCCAGGTCGGTCCCGGGCAGCGGGTCGGCCGTCACCACCTCCGCGCCCGACGGTAGCCGCACGGTCCGGCCGCCGGCCGCCCTCCCCAGCAGCAGGTTCACGCCCACCAGCTCGGCCACGTAGGCCGACCGGGGCCGGCGGGCCACCTCGGCGGTGGTGCCCTCCTGGGACACCCGCCCGGCCTCCAGCACGACGATGCGGTCGGCCAGCACCAGGGCGTCGACCGGGTCGTGGGTGACCAGCAGCCGGGCGCCGGGGAAGGTGGCCAGGTGGCGGCGCAGCTCGGCCCGGACGTGGAGCCGGGTGCGGGCGTCCAGGGCGGCGAGCGGCTCGTCGAGCAGCAGGACCTGGGGCTCGGTGGCCAGCGCCCGGGCCAGCGCCACCCGCTGGGCCTGGCCACCGGACAGCCGCCGGGGCCGGGCGCCGGCCTGGTCGGCCAGGCCGACCCGCTCCAGCCAGCCGGCGGCCCGGGCCCGGGCCTCGCTGCGGGCGACCCCGCGGGCCCGCAGCCCGAAGGCCACGTTGTCGAGCGCGGTCATGCGGGGGAACAGCAGGTAGTCCTGGAACACCACGCCGACGGGCCGCTCGGCCGTGGGGACGAACGTGCCGGTGGCCGGCTCGTCCAGCACCCGGTCGCCGACCGCGACGCGCCCCTCGTCCAGCGGCAGCAGCCCGGCGATGGCCCGCAGCGCCGTGGTCTTGCCGGCCCCGTTGGGCCCGAGCAGGGCGACGACCTCGCCGTCGGCGACCTCGACCTCGAGGGCCAGGTCGAGCTCGCCCAGGCGCAGCCGCACGTCGGCGGCGAGCACCACGGGGGCCTAGGCCGCCAGCCAGCGGTCGCGCAGGGGGATCAAGACGGCCAACGATACGGCGACCAGGATCAGCGACAGCGCGATCGCCGACTCCCGGTCGGCGCCCCCCGACTCGAGGTCGAGGAAGATGGCCAGCGGCATCGTCTGGGTCCGGCCCTGGAGGTTGCCGGCGAAGGTGATGGTGGCGCCGAACTCGCCGAGCGCCCGGGCCCAGCACAGCACGGCACCGGCGATGATCGACGGGGCGGCCATCGGCACGGTGATGCGGCGGAACACGGTCCACCGGCCGGCCCCGAGCGTGGCGGCCGCCTCCTCGTAGCGGCGGTCGGCCGCCCGCAGGCCCGCCTCCACGGTCACGATCAGGAACGGCATGGCCACGAAGGTGTTGGCGAACACCACGCCGCTGAACGAGAACGGCAGCAGGATGCCGGTGGCGTCGAACAGCGGGCCGCCGAGCAGCCCGAAGCGGCCGAAGGCGAACAGCAGCGCCGCCCCGCCCACCACCGGCGGCAGCACCATGGGCAGCACGACCAGGCCCCGGAGGAACCCCCGGCCCGGCACGTCGGTGCGGGCCAGCATCCAGGCCAAGGGCACGCCGAACAGCAGCGACAGCCCGGTGGCGCTGAAGGCGCTGACCAGCGACAGCCGCAGCGCGTCGGTCACCACCGGCTCGCGCAGCAGCTCGGGCAGTGCCGACCACGGCACCCGCTGGATCAGCGCCACGAACGGCACGGCGACGAACGCCAGGGCGACGGCCGCCAGGGGCACGAGGGCCCAGGGCGGCCGGTCGCCGGTGGTGCGTCGTCGCCGGCTCATGCCGCCGGGGTGAAGCCCCGCTTCTCGAGCAGCTTCTGGCCGTCGGGCGACAGCACGAACGCCACGAAGGCGTCCGCGGTGGCGGACTCCTTCGAGCCGCTCAGCGCCGCGATCGGGTACTTGGCGATGACGTTCTGGTCCGCGGGGATCTCGATGCCCTGGACCTGGTCGCCGCCGGCCAGCACGTCGGTGGTGTAGACGAGCCCGGCGTCGAGGTCCCCGCTCTGCACCTTGGTCAGCAGCGCCCGCACGTCGGCCTCCTCGGTGTCGGGCTTGGGGGTGACCCCCGCGTTCTCGAGCGCCTCCCGGCCGAACTCGCCACAGGGGACGTCCTCGGCGCACAGCCCGATGCGCAGGTTGTCGATCCCGAAGGCGTCCAGCCCGGTGACCTTGCCGGGGTTGCCCTTGGGCACGCCGATCTCCAGCTTGTTGGTCACGAAGACCTTGTCGTCGCTGGCCTTGCCCGCGTCCTTCACCGGGTCCATGTTGGACTGGTTGGCCGAGGCGAACACGTCGGCGGGGGCGCCCTGGAGGATCTGCTCCTTCAGTGCCGACGAGCCGGCGAAGTTGAACGTCACCTCGGCGCCCGGGTTCTCCTTCTCGAACGCCTCCTTGATGTCGCCGAAGGCGTCGGTGAGCGACGCGGCGGCGAACACGGTGATCGAGCCGTCCACCCCGGAGGCGGTGGTCTCGGTGGCGCCGGCGTTGCCCGACGTGTCGCTCTTGTCGTCGTCGCCGCCACACGCGGCCGCCAGCACGAGCATCCCGGCCAGGACGGCCAGCAGGCTCCGGCTCCAACCTCTGCGCATGTTCCCCCCTCGGGTGTCTCTAGTGACAGTGACACTAGTGGGTGTCGATGGAACACTCGTCCCCGATGGATCGGCGCCCGACCCTGTCGCTCAACGAGTGGGCGGTGCTGGCCTGTCTCGTCGAGCGGGCCCGCCACGGGTACGACATCGCCGCCGCCCTGGCGCCCGACGCGGAGCTGGGCGCGGTGTGGCGGGTGTCCCGGCCCCTCGTCTACCGGGCGCTCGACCGGCTGGAGGCGCTCGGCCTCGTCGAGGCGCGCCACGAGGAGGCGGGCGACGGCGGACCGCCCCGGCGGGTGTACGGGCCCCTCCGCCCGGGCCGCGAGCGGCTGGCCCGCTGGCTGCGCGAGCCCGTGGAGCATCTGCGGGACGTCCGGGGCGAGCTGCTGCTCAAGCTCGTCGTCGCCGGGCGGCTCGGCCGGGACGTGGGCCCGCTGGTGGCCGCGCAGCGGGCCCGGTTCGAGGGGCCGCTGGCGGCGCTGGCGGCGGCGCCCCCGCCGGGGGACGCCGTCGCCCTGTGGCGCCATCGCTCGGGCGAGGCGGTGGCCGCCTTCCTCGACGACATCGCCCCTTCCGAGCCCGGCACGGGGTGATCAGCCGACGTCGAACTCCTCGGTGTGGGCCACCAGCGCGTAGATCACGATGATGTTGATGCCGAGGACGACCAGCGCCCAGATGGGCGCCACGAAGATCATCAGCACCGAGAGCGACGCGGCGATGAAGGCCCACAGCAGGCCCAGCATCTGGCCGATCGGGTTGCGGCTGTAGATCAGCCACGCGGTCACGAGCTGCACGATGCCGAGGATCAGCCAGAACCAGCCCCAGGCCGAGATGTCGATGCCGTACAGCACCTTGCTGACGGCCTCGGTCTGGTCGTCCTTCGAGATCGCGGCGATGCCGCTCAGGATGTTGTAGATCGACACGACGCCTGCGATCACCGCGGCGAACGTGACCCAGCCGCTCCTGATCTGCATCGGCGGGCGTCCACTCGTACTGTCCATTTGCCACCTCCGGGTCGAGCGCTAGGGCAGCAGCTCAACCGGATGGTCAGGGGGCCGTGCCCCCCATGCATCACCCAGCAGGGGTGAGGCCGTCGCTCTCGTCCGCGTGCGGGGCCGAGGCGTCGGCGGCGTGCTCGTCGCCCTGGCCCTGGTCGTGATCGCCGTCGTCGCAGCCCGCCGTGCCGGGGTCGGCGGGCGGCGGCTGCTCGGGCTCGGGGTCGACCACCGGGGGATCGGCGGGCTGCTCGGGCTCGGGGTCGACCGTGGCGGTGTCGGTGGGCGGTTGCACGGGCGTAGGGTCGACCGTCGTGGTGTCGGCCGGCGCGGGGTCGACCGGCGCGGGGTCGGCCGGCGTGGTGTCGGCCGGCGCGGGGTCGACCGTCGTGGTGTCGACCGGCGCGGGGTCGACCACCGGGTCGGGCGGCGGCGGCTCGGTCACCGGTGGCGGGTCGGTGACGACCGGATCGGCCGGCGGCGCCTCGGCCTCGGGGACGGCGTCGGTGGCCGGTGTCACGGCGGTGGGGGCGGCGTCCTCCACCAGTGCGGCGAGCGGCTCGGCCGGCGTCACCGGCTCGCGGGGGATGACCAGCTCGGGGGCCGTCACGTGGTGGGGCGGCACCGACGACGTCGGCGGGGCCGTCGCGGTCTCGGCCGGGGCGACCTTCGGGGCGATGTGCTGGTTGATCATCGGCACGATCTGGTGCGTCACCACCGGCATGACGACGGTGGAGGCGGCGATGGCGACGATGCCGGTGGTGGCCGCGGCGGCGGTGGCGATGCCGACCATGCTGGCGGTGGTGGCGGCGGCGGCCTTCATGGCCAGGATGCGGCCCAGGGTGCGCGCCCGGGGCGAGTGGGGCAGCCGGCTGATCGACTTGCCCATCCGCACCTTGTGCATGGTGTCGACGACCAGAGGCTCGTCCAGCAGCTCGTGGGTCTCGGCCGGGCCCCGGGCCCGGTGGATCAGCGAGCGCAGGTCCCGGTACCACGGCGGCGCGTCGGGGTCGCGGTGGGTGCCGTCCCACAGCCCGTCGGCCGCCTGGTGGTCGAACTGGGTCATGTCGACCCACATCTCGTCGCGGGCACTCATCGGGTCACCGCGTCCTCGCCGAAGTGGGCGGCCAGCCGGCGCAGGGCCCGGTGGCACAGGACCCGGACGGTCCCCGGCTCGCGATCCATGATGCGGGCGGTCTCGGCCACCGACAGGCCGCCGACCACCCGCAGGAGGACGGCCTCGGCCTGGTCGGGGGTGAGCTCGGCCACCAGCGTCTCGACGGCGCCCTGGGCGGTCAGGCGCTCGAGCACCTCGCCCGCGGGGTCGCCGCCCAGGCCCCACTCGTCGGCCGTGTCGAGGGTCTCGCTGGCGACGACGTCGGTGCGCTGGCGGACGGTGCGGCGGCGGTGGTCGATCAGCCGGCGGCGGGCGATGGTGAACAGCCAGCCCCGGAAGCCGGCCTCGTCGCCGTCGAACTGGTCGAGGCCGCGGGCGACGGCGATCCACACCTCGCCGGCCAGGTCGTCGGCCACCCGGGGCTCCTGGGCCCGCAGGAAGCGGAGGAGGGGCGGCTGGTAGGCGCGGAAAAGCTCGGTGAGCGCCCAGTGCTCACCCTTGCCCGCCGCAGCGACGACATCCGGTAGATCGGCATCGCGGATCATCTGCCCGCCGAGAGGCTAGGCGATGTGACACTGGCCGTGCCACTCTGCGTGAAAACGCAAGGACCGCCGGCGCGAGGCCGGCGGTCCCGTGGGCGCCTCGATCGGCGCGGATCAGATCACTCGAACGTTCTGGGCCTCGTCGCCCTTCCGGCCCGGGCCGATGTCGAACTCGACCGTCTGCCCCTCGTTCAGCGTCTTGTACCCGTCCCCCTGGATGTTGGAGAAGTGGACGAAGACGTCGTTTCCGTCTTCACGCGAGATGAAGCCGTAGCCCTTCTCGGCGTTGAAGAACTTCACAGTTCCAGTAGCCAATGCTCTTCTCTTTTCGTGCCGAGCCGATCCGCGCGACCAACTCGCCGCTCAATGTAGCGGCCCGACCACACCACTATTTGTAGCGATAGGTGATCCGTCCGCGGTTGAGGTCGTAGGCGGACACCTCGACCTGCACGCGGTCCCCCGGCAGGATGCGGATCCGGTTCTTGCGCATCTTCCCGCTCAGGTGGCCCAGCACGGTGTGGCCGTTGTCGAGCGCGATGCGGAAGTGGCCCCCCTTGAGGGCTTCCTCTGTGCGTCCTTCAAGGATGAAGGCGTCGTCTTTGATCTTCGCCAATAGGTGGTCCTTCGTTCCTAGGCAGCCTGTCCATGCTACGGAACGGCGGGCCGGATGCCACGCATGGGCGCGCGCGTGCACGCGAATCGTCACCTCAGCGGGTCACGCCGAGGGGGTGGTAGGCGTGGCCGGGGAAGACCGACCCCAGCGTGGCGGTCCCGAGGCCCAGGCGCCGCACCACCAGCTCGCCCAGGACGTCGCGGAAGTCGTTCGCGCCCGGCACGTCGCCCTGCACGAGCTGGCCGGGGGCGAGCCCGGGCCAGGCGCCGTGGACGGTGCCGCCGGCCAGGCCGCCGCCCATGAGCAGCACGGTCGAGCCGTGGCCGTGGTCGGCGCCGGCGTTGCCGTTCTGGGCCACCCGCCGGCCGAACTCGGTCATGCCGACCAGCGTGACGTCGCCCAGCCGGTCGCCGAGGTCGGCGGCGAACGCCCCCAGGTTCTGGCCGAGGGCGGTGAGGTTGTCCTTCATGAACCCGCCGTCGATCGTGCCGATGTGGGTGTGCATGTCCCAGCCGCCGAGGTCGATGCACGCCACCCGCACCCCGAGGTCGGACTTCACCAGCCGGGCGATCTGGCTGAGGCCGACGCCGAGGTCGCCGTCGGGGTAGGCCCCCGCCGGCTGGTACGGGACGGCGCCCAGCACGGCGGCGATGTCCATGCTCGCCAGGCCGCTGGCCACCTCGCCGGTGACGGGGCCGTCGACGCCCGTGTAGAGGGCCTTCAGCGCGTCGCGGGTGCGGCCCCGGACGCTGTCGGGGTCGCGCAGCCGCAGGTCGTCGATGCGGCGCAGGGCCAGCGGGGCCTGGTCGCCGGCCAGCGAGCGAGGCAGCGTGGGCCCGGAGCCCAGCGCCCGGAACGTCGTGCCCGGCCCCATGCCGTCGAGCACCCGGTCGAGCCAGCCCTCGAGGGTGCCGGTGGACGATCCGCCCCGCTCCAGGCAGTCCTGGGCCTGGAAGTGGCTGCGGGACAGGTCGGGGGTCGAGGTGGCGGGGACGGCGGTGAACTGGCCCTTCTTCCACAGCTCGTGGAGTGGGCCCAGGGCCGGGTGGAGGCCGAAGCCCCGGTCGAGCGGCAGCAGCTCGCCGGCCGGCACCGCGATGTCGGGCCGGACCTGGGCCAGGTGCGGGTCGCCTGCCGGCACCACGACCGACAGGCCGTCCATGCCGCCCCGCAGGAACAGCACGACCAGGGTGCCGCCGCCGGGAGCGCCGAACGAGGCCCGGGTGGTGACGAGCTGGGTGCCGAGCGCGGCCACCCCGGCCATGCCCGCCCCGGCCAGGACCTGGCGGCGGGTGAAGCCACGGGACCAGGCGCCGCGCCGCCGCTCGCGGTCGGACGTGACCCGGTCGGCCAGGGCGTGCAGCACCCGCAGCGGCGGCTGTCGCGTGTCTTCCGTCTCTCGCGTGTCTCGTGTCATCGCAGCGTGAAGTAGGGGGAGTCGAGGACGAGGGCGACCAGGTCGGCGGCGTCGTCGCCGACGGCGGGCCCGCCCACGAAGCGGACGAGGGCGTCGCGGTGGGCCGGCCGGAAGGCCTGGAGGCACAGCGACCGGCACAGCCCGTCGACCTGGGCGGCCACGCCGGCGCCGGCCGCCCCGCCGGCGCCGGCCACCCGCTGGGCGGCGGGTGCCACGGTGAGCCCCGGGACGCCGCCGCTGGCCAGGGTCCGGTGGACGTTCCAGAGCCCGACGACCGAGCCGGCCGAGCGCCAGGCGGCGTGGACGTCGGGGTAGCCGTTGGGGGCCCGCCAGGCCAGCGGCCGGTGGCCGAGGTCGTTCGCCCTGTTGAGCAGAGTGTCCATGCCGGCCGCGTTGTCGGGGCCGGGGCGGACGCCGAGGGCCCGGGCGGAGGCGACCAGGTTCTCGAGCGGGCGCCGCACCTTCTGGCCGACGGAGGCCCAGAACTCGCCCGACCGGAACATGAGCCGGAGCACCGGCACGATCTGGGTCCCGCCGTCGAGGTAGGCCTTGGCCAGCCGGTCGACCAGCGCCGGGGGCGGGGAGTCGGCCACGAACCGCACGGCCAGCTTGCGGGCGATGGCGCGGGCGGTGGCGGGCAGGCCGGCCAGGTGGCGCAGGTAGGCGTCCCCGACGGCCAGGCCGCCGGCGCCGGTGGCGTTGGCGCTGGTGAAGTCGAGGACCTTGACCGGGCCGGTCCAGTGGCGGTCGGGGTCGTAGCGGAAGGTGCCGGCGCCGGGGCTGCCGTCGCCCACGACGCTGCGCCCGGTCAGGATGTAGGCGCTGTTGCGGACGTCCTTCTCCGTGTAGCCGCCGTCGATGCCCACCGTGTGCAGCTCGAGCAGCTCGCGGCCGTAGTTCTCGTTGACCGAGCCGCGGTCGGACAGGTCGGCGCTGAGGTAGCGGAGCATCGCCGGGTGGCGGCCGGCGGCCAGCAGCATGTCGGTGAAGGAGCCGAGGGCGTGGCGGCGGATGACGTCGCGGTGGTAGGCGGGGCCGACGTTCCAGCTTCCCGGGCCCGGCTGGGGGACGTTGAGGTGGTTGGCCCAGAAGTCGACCATGACCTCGTAGAGCTGGCGGTCGGACCAGACCATCCGGGCCAGCGTGTAGCGGCCGTAGTCGGTCATGGCGTCCCAGTCGCCCGGCCGGACCCGGGCGTTGACGGTGGGGAGGTCGGCGGTCGCCAGGGGGAAGGCCGCCGTCACGCCGTCGGCGACCGGGTCGGCGATCGTGTCGGGGGCCAGCTGGGTGGCGATCCAGGCGTCGATGCCCCGGGCCCGCACGTCGGCCGCCATCGCCGGGGTGGGCCCGATGGTGGCCCGGCGCAGCAGGTGGAGGACCGGGTCGCCGTTGGCCAGCACGCCGGGGACCGCCGGCTTGGTGGCGGCGGCCGCGGCGGAGGCCGTGGGGTAGACGAGGACCGGGGCCGGCGCCGACTTGACCGCCGCCTGGCCGCCGGCGGCGGCGTAGCTGGCGTCGCGGTTGGCGAAGGCCCCGGCGTCGGCGGGGCGGGCGGGCGCCGCCGAGGTCAGGTCGACCTGACGGACCTCGGGGCCGCCGCTCCCCAGGAGGCGGCTGCATGCGGCCGCCGCGGCGGCCCCGGCGGCAGCCCCGGCCACCAGGACGCTGCGGCGGTTGACGCGATCGTGCATCGTCGTGACTTCCCCAGCACCTTGCGAACCGCCCGCCGGGAACTATAGACCGCTATTGGCCCTCACGTCGGTAGTGGGCGTCGTCCCACGTGGGGCGGGGTGGACGCCCTAGCGTGACCCCCGTGGCCGGTGACCGTGCAGCCGTTCGTGACGCCCCGGGATGGTTCCGGCGGGCCCTCGCCGAGCCGTACGTGGACGAGGAGGTGGCGGTCGAGGGGGCGACCGTGCACTACCTGGCGTGGGGCGCAGCCGGGCGGCCGGGCCTGGTGTTCGTCCACGGCGGCGGGGCCCACGCCCACTGGTGGACGCACGTGGCGGCGACGTTCGCCGGCGAGTTCCGGGTGTTGGCGCTCGACCTGTCGGGCCATGGCGACAGCGACCACCGGGACGAGTACACGCTGGCCCGCTGGACCGCCGAGGTCATGGCCGTGGCCGACGCCGGCGGGATCGCCGGGCCGCCGGTGGTGGTGGGCCACAGCATGGGCGGCTTCGTCACCATCGCCACCGCCGCCCTGCACTCGGACCGCCTGGCCGGGACGGTGGTGTGCGACTCACCGGTGACGGGCGAGGACCCCGAGGTCAGCGCCGCCCGCCTGGGCAGCGCCTTCGGCGCCCCCCGCACCTACCCGAGCCTCGACGATGCCCTCGGCCACTTCCGCACGGTCCCGCCGCAGGCGCACTACCTGGACTATGTGGTGGACAACGTGGCCAGGCACTCGGTCCGCCGGGTGGACGGCGGCTGGCGCTGGAAGTTCGACCGCCAGGTCTTCGCCCAGTTCGGCGGCACGATGCGCAGGGTGGCGAAGCCGTACCTGGCGGACGTCCGCTGCCGCCTGGCGCTGCTCCGCTCGGAGTACGGCCTGGTCACAGCCGACATCGGCGCGGACATGTACGAGATGCTGGGCCGGGTGACGCCGATCATCGAGATCCCCGAGGCCGGCCACCACGCCATGCTCGACCAGCCGCTGCTGCTGCTCACGGCGCTGCGCACCCTGCTGGCGGACTGGGCCCACTCGGAGCCCCACAAGCGGGTGGATGCTCGCTAGCCGCAACGACAATGAATAGATGACGTCGCCCGACTCGCCCGGCTACCAGATGCGCACCCGGTCGTCGGGGGCGAGCCACATGCCGTCGCCGTCGGCGACGTCGAAGGCGTCGTGGAACTCGTCCAGGTTGCGGACCACGTTGGCCCGGAACTCGGGTGGGGAGTGGGGGTCGATGGCCAGGCGGCGGACCTGCTCGGCCTCGCGGACCACCGTTCTCCACACCTGGGCCCATCCCAGGAACACCCGCTGGCTGCCCGTGTAGCCGTCGATCTCGGGGGCCTCCGCGCCGTCGAGGCTGAGTCGGTACGCCTTGTGGGCGATCTGGATGCCGCCGAGGTCGCCGATGTTCTCGCCCACCGTCAGGGCGCCGTTGACGTGGTGGCCGGGGAGGTCCTGGGGCTCGAACGCGTCGTACTGGGCGATGAGCGCCTGCGACCGGGTGTCGAACCCCTTGCGGTCGTCGTCGGTCCACCAGTCCCGCAGGTTGCCCCGCCCGTCGTAGCGGCTGCCCTGGTCGTCGAACCCGTGGCCGATCTCGTGGCCGATCACCGCGCCGATGCCGCCGAAGTTGACCGCGTCGTCGGCGTCGGGGTCGAAGAACGGCCAGCGCAGGATCGCCGCCGGGAACACGATCTCGTTCATCCCGGGGTTGTAGTAGGCGTTGACCGTCTGCGGCGTCATGTGCCACTCGTCGCGGTCGATGGGGCGCCCGATCTTGGCCAGGTTGCGGTCGGTCTCGAAGGCGTCGGCCCGCCGCACGTTGCCCAGCAGGTCGTCGGGGTCGATGGCGAGCGCCGAGTAGTCGCGCCACGAGTCGGGGTAGCCGACCTTGGGGGTGAACTGGCCCAGCTTCTCCAGCGCCCGCTCGCGGGTCTCGGCCGACATCCAGTCGAGCGCCTCCATGTCGACCCGGTAGGCCTCGACCAGCCAGCCGACCAGCCGCTGCATCTTCTCCTTGTGCTCGGGCGGGAAGTGGCGGGCGACGTACAGCCGCCCGACCGCCTCGCCGAGCCCGGCCTCCAGCACCGCCACGCCCCGCTTCCACCGCTCACGCAGCTGGGGGATCCCGGACAGCAGCGTGCCGTAGAAGGCGAAGTTGGCGTCGACGAACCGGCTCGACAGGAAGGGCGCCGAGGCCCGCACGTGGTGGAACACCAGCCACGCCCGCCAGTCGGCCAGCGGCAGCTCGCCCACCAGCCGGGCGGCGGTCGTCAGCGCCCCGGGCTGGCGGACGATGACCTCGGCCACCGCCGACGGGGGCGCCTCGAACCCCGCCCGCCAGGCGTCCCAGTCGAACCCCGGCGCCAGCTCGGCCAGCTCGGCCCACGTCCGCTTGTTGTAGGTCTTCAGCGCGTCGCGGCTGTCGACCATCGTCCAGTGCCCGGCGGCCAGCGCGGTCTCGAGCGCCATGATCCGCTCGGCGGCGCCCTCGGGGTCGGGCTCGTCGACCAGCGCCAGCATGGCGGCCACGTGGGTGACGTAGGCCGCCCGCACCTCCGCGTAGGCGTCCTCGCGGTAGTAGGCCTCGTCGGGCAGCCCCAGCCCCGCCTGCACGAGGTTGACGATGTAGCGGGTGGCGTCCTCGCCGTCGTTGTCGACGTACCAGGCCGCCAGCCCCGGCGTGCCGTGGCGCCCCAGCCGCCCGAGCAGGCCGGCCAGCTCGCCGGTGGACGCCACCGCCCGGATGTCGGCCAGGTCGTCGGCCAGCGGCGCGGCGTCGCGCCGCTCGGCCCCGGCCTCGTCCATGAACGAGGTCCACAGGTCGCCGACCTTGCGCTCGTCGCTGCCCGGCTCGGCCGAGGCCGAGGACGCCGCCACCTCCTCGGCCAGCGCCCGCACGTCGATCTCGGACTGGTCGTCGAGGGCGTGGAACGCGCCGTGGGCCGCCCGGTCGGGCGGGATCTCGGTCTCGGCCATCCACCGGGCGTTGACGTGGCGGAACAGGTCGTCCTGGGGGCGGACGTCGGCGGACAGCTCGTCGGTGGCGATGCCGCTGGGGCGAGGGGTGGCCATCCCCGCAGCCTACGGGGGCGGGGTGACAGCCACGGCGGCGGGGCGGAGCAGGCCGTCGACCAACGCGGCCACCGCGCCCATCGTCGTGAACAGCGACCCCGCGGTCGCCTCGGGGTCGAGCCCCGTGTAGAGCTCGATGCCGAGGAACAGGGCCGCCATCGCCGCGGTGACGTCGCTCTGGGGGAGGACGTCGCCGTAGGGGGTGCCCTCGAGCAGCCGGGTGATCGCTTCGCCCACCAGCGACGTCCACGGCTCGAGCGCCTCGCGGATGCCCCGGGACAGATCCTCGGACCCCACCGCCCCGGCCAGCATCTGGGTCAGGGCGGCGACGGTCCCGGCCTTGAACTCCTCGTCGTGCAGCCGGCGGGCGACGGCGACCAGGTCGGTGAGCGAGGTGACCGAGCGCAGGGCCTCGGCGTAGAGGGCCGAGCGCCGCTCGCTCTCACTGCGGGCCACCGCCACCAGCAGCCCCTCGACCGACCCGAAGTGGTAGAAGATCAGCGCCTGGTTGAAGCCGCCGTGGCGGGCGACCGACCGGGCGCTCACGCCGGTGATGCCCTGGTCGCGGAGCGTCGCCAGCGCCGCCTCCACGATGCGGGTGCGGGTGTCGGGCACGCTCGGCATCCTCTCAGCCCGGCGTGGTGAGGGGGATGGCGCGGTAGCGCCGGTCCATGAGGTGCTCGAGCGCCCAGGTGACGTAGGCCCGGGGGAAGGCCGCCAGCCCCCCGCCCACGGTCGTCTGGTTGAGGTGCTCGACGGCCCGCCGGGCGTCGTCCATATAGCGGTCGGCCACGGCCAGGGCGTCGGCCACCGTGCCCGACCGGCGCACGGCCTCCAGCGCCTCCTCGCGCGCCCCCGGCGTGCCGGCGGCCAGCAGCCGGCGCAGCTCGGGGCCGTCGGGCCCGGCCAGCGCCCGGATGACCGGCAGGGTGTAGACGCCGGCGGCCACGTCGCTGCCGGTCGGCTTGCCCATGCGCCCGGGGTCGCCGATGAGGTCGAGGACGTCGTCGAGCACCTGGAACCCGAGGCCGAAGGCGGTGCCGTAGCGGGCCAGCGCCGCCCGCTGGTGCTCGGCCAGCCCGCCCGTGTGGGCGCCCAGCTGGCAGGCGCAGGAGAACAGGGCCGCCGTCTTGCCCCGGATCGACAGCAGCTGGGACTCGGCGGTGCGGTCGCGGTCGTAGGTGTCGCGCAGCTCGGCCACCTGGCCCTCGCACAGCTCGCCGAGGGCGGACGCCAGCAGCCCGGCGGCCTCGCCGCTGACCCCGGCGGCCAGCGCGGCCGACCGGGCCAGGATGTAGTCGCCGGCCAGCAGCGCCCGGTTGACGCCGGACCGGGCGTTGATCGTGGGCCGGCCCCGCCGGGTGTCGGCGGCGTCGAGGATGTCGTCGTGGACCAGCGAGCCGACCTGGACCAGCTCGACGGCGGCGGCGGCGTCGACGACCCGGTCGTCGTAGACCCCGCCCAGGGCCGCCCCGGCCAGGGTCAGCAGCGGGCGGAGGCGCTTGCCCTCGGCGGCCACGCCGACGGCGTCCCGGCCGAGGAGGGCGTTGTCACCGTCGAGCGCCTCGACGATGCGGTCGTCGACGGCGGCGAGGCGCTCCGGCAGGTCGTCGATGCCGAACATCCCGGCCAGGTGATCGGGGGCAAGGTTTGAGCGAATGATTTGAGCGTACGCTCAAACCGGGCACCAGGGCCAGGGTTTGTGACCAACGTCTCCCCATCGTCCAACTCTGGAGTGACACAAAGGGTGTCACTCCACTCGGATGTTGGCACAGGGGGGTCTCCATACGAGGACAATTGACGGTCTGTCGCGCGAGGACGAGGATTCAGTTACTTAACACGGGTCACATGAGGGTCCGTGTGACGGGGACACCCGTGGGCACAGCGTCGTGTCCGCACGAAATCGAGCAGCGTCAGCAGCGGTGAAGATCAGGAGGAGGCATCGCCGACGCACCTGCGGTCGGCACCGCCAGACGCGACGTCGTCAACGTCACGCGTGCCGTCGACCCCATGCCGAGGGGGCACTAGTGCTAACTACCCGCAGGTCCACTACCCAGAGGGATGTCCCTCGAACGAAACGTCGTCGCACGAAGGCGCCGATGCTGGCCCTGGTCGTGGGCCTCGTCGTCGCCATGGGTGCGACGCTCGTCTCACCGGGGGCCGGGGCCGACGTCGCGTTGTCCGACCAGACGCTCGACGGCGGCGGCAACAACCGGGCGCATCCGACCGCCGGCCAGGCCAACACGCCGTATCTGCGCGTCGCACCGGCGAACTACGCGGACGGCAAGAGCCAACCGGTGTCCGGTCCGAACAGCCGGTTCGTCAGCAACCGGGTGTTCAACGACGTCCACCAGAACATCTTCTCGGAGCGCGGCGTCTCCCAGATCGTGTGGCTGTGGGGCCAGTTCATCGACCACAACGTCGGTCTGAAGGACGGCAACGGCCCGGTCGCCAACATCCCGTACAACAACGGGTCGCCCGACCCGATCGAGACGTTCACCAACAACCTCGGCGTGATCCCGTTCCAGCGGTCCGCCGCGGCGCCGGGCACGGGCGTGAACAACACCCGCCAGCAGACCAACACCGTCAGCTCGTTCATCGACGGCTGGGCGGTCTATGGCGGCACCAACGCGCGCCTCGACTTCCTGCGGGCCGGTGGGCCGAACGACGGCAACCCGGACAACAACAGCGCCAAGATGGCGGTCGACGCCAACAACAACCTGCCCCGGCGCAACTTCCGCGGCAACGCCAACACGGCGCCCGAGATGGACCATGACGGCCGCCTCGCGGCGAACCCCGGCAACGCCGTGGTCGCCGGTGACGTCCGCGCCAACGAGAACATCGGCCTGACGGCGATCCAGACGCTGTTCGTGCGTGAGCACAACCGCATCGTCAACGCCCTGCCGAACACGATCAGCGAGCAGCTCAAGTTCGCCATCGCCCGCCGCATCGTGATCTCGGAAGAGCAGTTCATCACCTACAACGAGTTCCTGCCCGCCGTCGGTGTGAACCTGCCCGCCTACCGGGGCTACAACCCCAACATCAACCCCGCCATCAGCAACGAGTTCGCCACGGTCGCCTACCGGGCCCACTCGATGATCCACGGCGAGATCGAGGCCGACGTCGACGCCGACACCCCGGCCGCCACCCTCGACTTCCTGCGTGGTCAGGGCGTCGAGGTCGGCGATCCCGAGGACGGCGAGATCGAGCTCGTGGTCCCGCTGAACGTCGCGTTCTTCAACCCCGACGTGATGGCAGCCATCGGCGTCGGCCCGATCCTCGAGGGTCTGGCCGGCGAGTCGCAGTACAAGAACGACGAGCAGATCGACAACTCGATGCGCTCGGTCCTGTTCCAGGTGCCGGTGTCCGGCAACCCCGAGTGCCTCGACGGCCCGACGCTGCCGACGTGCTTCAACGGTGTGTCCGACGTGGGCGCCCTCGACATCGAGCGCGGCCGTGACCACGGCATGCCGACGTACAACCAGCTGCGGCAGGCCGAGGGGCTGGCCCCGAAGACCAGCTTCACCGCCGTCACCGGCGAGGCCACCGAGGCGTTCCCGACCAACGATCCGACGATCACGGGCAACCCGATCAACGATCCCAACATCCTGGACTTCGTCCAGCTGAAGGACATCAACGGGAACAACGTCCCTCTGGACTCCCCGGACGCCAACAACATCGCCACCGTGGGCATCCGCCGCACCACCCTTGCGGCCCGCCTCAAGGCGATCTACGGCAACGTCAACAACATGGACGCCTTCGTCGGCCTCGTGTCCGAGAAGCACGTGGCCGGTGCGGAGATGGGCGAGCTGCAGCGGGCCGTGTGGACCCAGCAGTTCATCCAGCTGCGTGAGGGCGACCGGTTCTTCTACCTGAACAACCCGGACCTCACCACGATCCGGCTCGTGTTCGGCATCGACTACCGGAAGCGCCTCGGCGACATCATCAGCCAGAACGCCGGCATCGCCCGCGGCGATCTGGAGCAGAACGTCTTCTTCGCCCCGACTGGCTGACGGGGTGGGCTGACGCCCCCGGGTCCCGGCCACCAGCCAGGTGGCCGGGGCTCGGCGCGTCCGAGCGCCGTGACGCCCGGTGCGTAGGGCACTACCCTCTGCCGTCACAGGCAGGGTGACACACGGGGTTCCCACGGAAGGCGGGTGGGCGGAGCGTGCAGCGGGTGAACCTGATCGGGCCCGACGCCGGGGCCATGGCCGACCTCGTGCGGGTGCACGGGGTGGCGGTGGTGCGCCAGACCGCCCGCCGGCTCGACGACGGGCGCTGGCGGGTCCAGGCGCTGGGCGAGGCCGCCGACCTGGCCGCCCTGGCGGCCCACGGCTTCACGGTCGAACCGGTCGAGGACCTGGCGCCCGCCGGGGGCCTGGCCGGCGCGGCCGCCGGCGGCGCCGCGCCCGGGGCCGGCCCGCCCCGGCCGGGCGCCGGGCCGGCCGGCTACATGGACGTGGCGGAGGTCGACCGCCGGCTGGCGGAGCTGGCCGGGCCGCCGTACCAGGCGGCGACCGAGCTGATCGCCCTGCCCCACCGGACCTGGGAGCGGCGGACGTGCCGGGCCCTGCGCATCGGCCGGCGGGGGCCGGGCGGCGACGGCGGCGACGGCCGCGTCAGGCCCGGCATCTGCCTGCTCGGCGGCGTGCACGCCCGGGAGTGGGGGAGCGCCGACATCCTCGTCGCCCTGGCCGAGCGGCTGCTGGGGGCGTGGGTGTCCGGCAAGGGCATCGCCATCGGGCGGCGGCGCTTCTCGGCGGCCGCCGTCCGCCGCCTGGTCGAGGAGGCCGACCTCTACCTCGTGCCCCAGGTCAACCCCGACGGCCGCCACCACAGCTTCACCGTCGACCCGATGTGGCGGAAGAACCGCCGCCCGGCGCCGCCCGGGGCGCCCGACCACTGCGTGGGCGTCGACCTCAACCGCAACTTCGACTTCCTGTGGGACTTCGCCACCCACTTCGACCCGGCCGCCCCGGTGGCGTGCTCGTCCCAGCCCTGCGACCAGCAGGTCTACGTCGGCCCCGGGCCGGCCTCCGAGCCGGAGACCCGCAACGTCGTGTGGCTGCTCGACGAGCGGCCCGGCATCGGCTACCTCGTCGACCTGCACAGCTACGGCGAGCTGATCATGTACAGCTGGGGCGACGACGAGAACCAGACGGCCACGCCGGCCATGGCCTTCACCAACCCCGACTGGGACGGCCGCCGGGGCGCGCCCGGCGACCAGTACCGCGAGCACATCGCGGCCGGCGACGCCCGGCTGCTCGCCCGCCTCGCGGCCCGGCTCCAGGCCGGGGTGGCCGCCGCCCGGGGCCGCCGCTACCGGGTGCAGCAGTCGATGAGCCTCTACCCGACGGCGGGGACCTCCGACGACTACGCCTACAGCCGCCACCTGGTCGACCCGGCCCGGGCCAAGGTGCTGGCCCTCACGGTCGAGTGGGGCGCCGAGGACAACCCCACGCCGTTCCACCCGCCCTACGACGAGATGGTCCAGATCATCGCCGAGGTGACCAGCGGCCTGCTCGCCTTCTGCGGCGAGGCGCGGCGCGTCGCCGCATCCACCCGTTCCCGACCCTGACCGCGGAGGACCGTCCCATGCCCACCAAGCGCACGCCCAAGGTTGCGGACTGGACCGTGATGGTCTTCCTCAACGCCAAGAACAACCTGGAGCAGTTCTCGTTCCTCAACTGGGACCAGATGGCCAAGGTCGGCAGCACCGACCGGGTCAACGTGCTGGTCGAGTTCGGCCGGCCCCGGCGCCACTACAGCGACCAGTACGGCGCCTGGTCCAAGACGCTGCGCTTCCGGGTGGCCAAGGGCATGAAGCCGACCCAGGCCCGGGCCCTGGAGGACCTGGGCCAGGTGAACATGGGCGCCGGCTCCGCACTGGCCGACTTCGTGACATGGGGCCGCACCAACTACCCGGCGGAGAAGACGATGCTCGCCCTGTGGGACCACGGGCAGGGCTGGCGGCGCGCCCAGGAGCTGACCCTGCGGGCCTCCGCCGCCGACCTCGGGCGGGTCGCCAGGGGGCGCCAGGCGGCCCGCCAGCGGCTCGGCGACGCCGTCGGCAGCATCGAGCCCCTGCCCGACGACCAGACGATCCACGGGGCGTTCCGCTACGTCTCCCACGACGAGGACACGGGCGACAAGCTCTACAACCGCGAGATCCAGGACGCGCTGGCCGACCTCACCCGCGACGAGAAGATCGACGTGATCGGCTTCGACGCCTGCCTCATGTCGATGCTGGAGACCGCCTACGCCCTCCGCAAGGCCGGCTCGGTGATGGTGGGGAGCGAGGAGCTCGAGCCCGGCGACGGCTGGAGCTACGACGGGTTCCTCAAGCCGCTGGCCGCGGACCCCGCCGCCTTCGACGCCGCCGCGCTGGGGACCCGGATGGTGGCCGCCTACCGCGACTACTACGGCGACCGGGACGCCACCACGATGGCGGCCACCGACCTGACGAAGGTGGAGAAGGCGGCCCGGGCCCTGTCCCGGTTCGCCACCGAGGCCACCACCCACCTCGACGACCACCTGCCGGTGCTCAAGCGGGCCCGCAAGGCGTGCGAGAACTACGCGCCCGGGTACGGCCTCAACTCCATCGACCTGGCCCGGCTGCTGGACCAGGTGGCGGCGGCGCCGGCGGTCGCGCCGGCGCTGGCGAAGCGGGCGACGGCCGCCCGGGCGGCGCTCGACGACGCCGTGATCGACAGCTGGGCGTCGGCCCAGCGGCAGGGCCGCTTCGGCTCGCACGGGCTGGCGATCTACTTCCCGGCCTCGAAGCTGGCCTACGACAACGATCCGGATCGGGACGGCTACGCTCTCGGGAACGCCAACTACCCAGTGGAGTTTGTCGACCGCGAAAAGTGGGGGAAGTTCCTTCATTCCTACTTTGACCGAGTAACGCGCTAGTCCAGTCTTCCCCGGATGCCCACGGTGGCGTAACGTGCGTCCCGCGTTGGTGTCCGGAGGACGGGAATGATCAGTCCCTATGTACGTCGCTTGCGACTGGCCGCGGAACTGCGGTCGCTGCGCGCCGAGGGGGGACTGACCCACGAGCAGCTGGCCCGCAAGATCGGTCAGAGCCGGGCCCAGATCTCCCGCCTGGAGAACGGCCACGTCGTCGATCAGGACGACGTGATGAAGATCCTCGACGCCCTCGGCGTCGACGACACCACCTGGACGCGCATCATGACGATCGCCCGGGAGGCGGGCGAGCGGGGCTGGTGGGAGTCGAACCGGGCCATGGGCGAGCGCCAGGCGCTCTACGCCAACCTGGAGGCCGGCGCCCAGACCATCCGCGAGTTCCAGATGACCTTCATCCCCGGCCTGCTCCAGACGCCCGAGTTCACCCGGGCCCGCAGCGAGGCCGACCAGGGCGCCGGCGCCACCAGCTTCAGCGCCGACAAGGCGGCCGACGGGCGGCTGGGCCGCCAGCGCATGCTGCGACGGCCGGGCGGCCCCACCTACGAGGTCATCCTGGACGAGCTCGCCATCCGCCGGGGCGCCGCGCCCCGCGAGGTGGTGAAGGCGCAGCTGTACCACATCGCCGCCACGGTCAACGGCAACCCCAAGATCACCTCCCGGGTGCTGCCGGTCCAGGCCAACATCGAGAACTACAGCGTCCCCCGCTCGGCGTTCTCGATCTACACCTTCTCCGACCCCGACGACCCCACCGTGGTGGCGGTGGACACGGTGACCGACGACCTGGTGCTCACCGGGGACGACGACGTGTCCCGCTACGAGGAGCTGTTCGACCGGCTGCGCGACGCCGCGCTGCCGATGCAGGACAGCCTCGAGCTGCTGATCGACGCCGCCCAGCTGGCCGGTCGCTGAGCTCCGGGCCGGGCGCGACCCCGTCGCGGCCGCCGGCCACCACGCGGAGAGCGCCTGTATCGCCCTCTTGCGCGCCCGCTGAGGCGCGGCGGGCGGCTGCGAAATCACTCTGCGCGCGATCAGGCAAATTGCCCTTGCGTTCCGTGGCGATACAGAGCATTGTCCCTGTACCGTCAGTTAAATCGGGGCTGTCCAAGCAAGCGTGCTGATCCGCCCTTAGATCAATCCGAGAGGACCAAACGTCATGCTGAGTGACGACGTGTTCACGCATTGGCGCAAGTCGAGCCTGTCGAGCGGCGGGGACAACTGCGTCGAGATCGGCTTCGCGGCCGATGGCCGGGTCGCCGTGCGGGACACCAAGCAGAACGGCGAGGGCCCTGTCCTGGTGTTCTTCCCCTCCGAGTGGGAAGCGTTCCTGGGTGGCATCGCCAACGGAGAGTTCGATCACGCGTGACGCTCCACCGAGCGTCAGGAACGCCTTGCGCTACGTAACGAACGGATAGATACTGGGGACGAATCAAGAAGCTGGACTGTCCGCCGATCTGAGCGGACCGACGACATGATCTGTCAGATCAAGGCCTGAGGGATGGGGGAGCAGTGTCCGTAGGCCGAGTTGTCAACGAACTACCGCTGGCCGGGGTGGCGACCGCAGTGTCGACGGTCGCCTCCCCGGCCACCGGCCCCCGGGCGATCGTTCCCCCCGATCCCCAGGCCGGCCGGCTGGCCGCCGTCAGGCCGCGGCCGGAAACTGCCGGGGGCCATACCCGTGCTTGACGCGCTGGGGCGTTTGGCACGGGGGGTGCGGCGACTGGCGGCACGGCGGGAGACCGGTGCTCCGGATGCGGCGGGTCGTGCCGCCCGGCAGCCTCGGGGCATTCCCGACCGTGACCGCCAGTCCCGCTACTGCCGGGCGTCCGGATGGCGCCTGCGGGCCAGCTGCACCGACCTCGACGGCGACACCATCTGCCCGCTGTGCAGCCGCAGCGTGCGCACCCACCGCGACGACGCCGTCCGCTACGCCGTGCAGGTGATACCCGATCACGTAGCGTGAGTCGTTCGCCGCGCTGACCTGCTACCGCCGAGCGGGTCCGGCGCGCGCTGGAGGCCGGCGTCACCCGACGCCGGCCTCCAGTCATGCTTGCGCAGGTGCCAGGTCAGAACTGGCCGGCCCCGAGGTCGATGCCGACCTGGATCAGGGCCTGGGCGGCCGGGTCGACGTTGACCCGGTCCCGGCCGTCGCCGGTGTTGACCTGCAGCTTGTCGGTCGGCTCGGCGCCCGAGACGTGGTCCGCGACCCGCAGGCCGGTCACGTCCACCCCGGTGCCGTCGGCCCGCACCGCCACCCTGTCGGGGGCGTCGGAGCCGGTCACGGTCACGGTGTCCAGGGACCCGTCGCCGCCGCCGGCCGGGCCGGACAGGTCGATGTCGGCCTGCCGGAAGTCCGTGCCGGTCATGTCGCCGACGAGCATCGTGTCGCTGCCGCCGAGGGCGGTCAGGTCGAGCCGCTCGACGTCGTCCATGTCCATGCGGATGTTGGCCACGTCCCGCAGGAACAGGGCCCGCTCGCCGTTGGGCACGAGCTGCATGTTCTCGTTGGCGGCCGCGCCGTTGAAGTCGAGCGTGTCGAAGCCGGCCTGGCCCTCGATGTGGTCGGAGCCGTCGCCCGGGTCCCAGCGGAACGTGTCCTGGCCCGAGCCCATGACGCCGGTGTCGTCGCCCCGGTTGGGGTCGGCCGAGTCGCGGCCGCTGCCGCCGAAGTAGACCTCCGCGCCGTCGCCACCGCTGAACGTGTCGTTGCCGCTGCCGGCGAAGACCGTGATCGCCTCGTCGGCGAACGCGCCGTTGGCCTGGTCGATGCGCAGGCTGTCGTCGCCGGCGCCGCTGTCGACCACGATCCGGCTGAATGTGGCCCGGTCGAAGGTGTGCTCTGCCGTGCCGTCGTCGCCGACGTCGACCTGGAGCTGAGTGGCGTCGCCGGGGGCGAGCCGCAGGGCCAGCCGGTCGGCGGCCCGCCCGCTGATCACGGTGAGCGTGTCGCTGGCGACGGCGGCCGTGGTGCCCGTCGAGGTCGCCCCGGCGGGGCCGGCCACGGCCAGGCCCGCGGTCAGGGCCGCGAGCGCGGCGACGCCGGCGGCGCCCGCCCGGGCGACCCGGCGCGCGCCGAAGGTGGTGGTGGTGTCCATGTTCTCCTCTTCCGCGTCGTGCCGGCGGGGGAGGCGCCGGCACGATCAGTGGACGCCACGAGCACGCGCGGTGGCATCGGGCAGATGCCGTATTCGCGCCTTAGGGAGGCCTCAGCCGGAGGCCTCAGTGGTGGAAGGCGTCGCGCCTCTCGGGCTGTGGGAGCGGGGCGGGCAGCCCGTCGAAGTACTCGATGTGACGCTGGAGGTCGGCGAGGAGGAGGTCGGCCAGGTCGCGGGACATGCCGTTGCGGATGACCACCCGCAGCACGGCCAGGTCCTCGCGCTCCTCCGGGAAGGTGTAGGCCGGCACCAGCCAACCCCGGTCCCGCAGGCGCTCGGACAGGTCGAACACCGTGTAGGGCCGGTCGCCGGCCTCGAGGGCGAAGGCGAACACGGGCAGCTCGCTGCCGTCGGTGATGAGCTTGAACGGGCCCAGCCCGGCGACGGCGTCGGCCGTGTAGCGGGCGGTGTCGCGGGCGGCCTGCTGCACCCGGCGGTAGCCGTCGAAGCCGAGGCGGACGAAGTTGTAGTACTGGGCCGCCACCTGGTTGCCGGGCCGGGAGAAGTTGAGCGCGAACGTCGGCATGTGGCCGCCGAGGTAGTTGACGTCGAACACCAGGTCCGGGTGCAGGGCGTCGGGGTTGCGCCAGATGATCCAGCCGACGCCGGGGTAGACCAGCCCGTACTTGTGGCCCGAGGCGTTGATCGACTGCACCCGGTCGAGCCGGAAGTCCCACACCAGCTCGGGGTCGATGAACGGGGCGACGAACCCGCCCGAGGCCCCGTCCACGTGCACCGGCACGTCGGGCCCTCCGCCGGCGGCCAGCGTGTCCAGCGCGTGGCAGATGTCCGCCACCGGCTCGTACGACCCGTCGAACGTCGACCCCAGCACCGCGACGACGCCGATCGTGTTCTCGTCGACGGCGGCGGCCGCGGTCTCGGCGGTGAGGTGGAACGTGTCGCCCTTCATCGGCACCAGCCGGGCCTCGACGTCCCAGTAGCGGCAGAACTTCTCCCAGCACACCTGGACGTTGGCCCCCATGACCATGTTGGGCCGGTCGGTGGGCCTGCCGGCCGCCTTCTGGCGGTCGCGCCAGCGCCACTTGAGCGCCATGCCGGCCAGCATCGCGGCCTCGCTCGACCCTGTCGTCGACGTCCCCGTCGCCTCCTCGTGGTCGGGCGAGTTCCACAGCCGGCTGAGCATGTTGACGCAGCGCTGCTCGAGCTCGGCCGTGCGGGGGTACTCGTCCTTGTCGACCATGTTCTTGTCGAACGTCTGGGTCATGAGCACCGTGACCTGGGGCTCCATCCACGTGGTCACGAACGTCGCCAGGTTGAGCCGGGCGTTCCCGTCGAGCATCAGCTCGTCGTGGACGAACTGGTAGGCGGTGTCGGGGTGCATCTCGCCCTCGGGCATCACGTGCCGGGGGGCGCGGGAGGCCTCGCCGTGGCGGGTGTAGAGGGGGCTGACCTCGATCGACGCGTCGGTGTCATGGTGCTTGCGGTGTAGGGCCACGGGCCCAGCAGACGCCGTGGCGGCGGCCACGGCATCCCCCGCAGAGGATGAATCCCCGGTGGATCATGCCGCCCTAACACGGCGCCCGTAGCGTCCCGGCATGGCTGCGCCGACCCGCCTCCGCCGCCGGCGCCGGGGCGCGCTGGTCGCCGTGGCCGCGCTGGTGCTGCTGGCGGGCCCGGCGGCCTGCGTCCCGGTCACGCCGTCGACCGCCTTCGAGACCTGGTCGTTCGAGGGGTTCGACGTGGTGTCGTCGATCCCTGACGACCCGGTCGGGCTCGTCTGGCTGTTCCACGGCACCGGCGGCGGCGCACGGTTCGCCACCCGGGTCGAGACCGTCGACACGCTCAACGAACTGCTGGCTCGGGGCTACGGGTTCGTCGCCACGGAGAGCACCGAGCGGACGGGCGACCGGCGCTGGGACGTGGTCGACCCGTCGCCCGCCACCAACCCCGACCTGGCCCGCCTCGCCCGGCTCCAGCAGCACCTGATCGACACGACGGGGGTGACGGCGTCGACGCCGCTGCTGGGCCTGGGCATGTCCAACGGCGCCCGCTTCGTGAGCCTGTGGGGCCAGGAGTGGGCCGACGCCGGCCAACCGGTGCGGTCCGTGGCGCTGTACATGGGCCGCATCGCCGCGCCGGTCACGGCCGCCGGTGGGCTCACGGTGCCGGCCTGGTTCGTCACCGCCGAGAACGACGTCACCGTGCCGCCGGTCGGGGTCCTGGCCGACTACGGGCGGGCCGTCTCCGCGGGGACGCCGGCCGGCCTGTCGGTCGCCCGGGAGCAGCCGCTGGCCGCGGCCCGGTTCCTGCGCATCCCCGGGGTCGACGCCGGCACGGCGGATGCCACCTTCGCGGCGCTGGTGGCCACGGGGGCGTGGGACGCGGCCGGCACCCGCCAGGTCCCGATCGACGAGGCGATCGCCCGGGCCGCCTCCGCCGACCTGCCCGCCGCCGCCCGACCGGTGGCCAACGAGGTGGCCAACCAGGTGGCGTTGGTGCTCGCGGTCCACCAGATGCGGGGCGACGTCAAGGTGCCGGTGGCGGACTTCTTCGACGCCCACCTCTCCCCAAGCTAGAGGGGTAGTTCTAGAACTTCTCGTCTAGGATCCCGTGATGGCGACGGACGGCGCGGGCGGCGTGGGGCTCGCGGCCGCGGCCGGCCCGGACGGCCTCCCGGAGGACGACACCCCGCCGCGCCCCGGGCGGCGGTTCCGGCCCGATCCGGTGCTGGTGGTGGCGGCCCTGCTCGTGCTGGTCCCGACGCTGGTGGCGATGGGGTCGGCGCTGCGCAACCCGTGGGCGCCCACCAACGACTGGGCCCTGCTCGAGCTCCAGGTCCGCCAGGTGGGCACGGCGCACACCCCGCTGCTCGGGGCCTGGTCCCGCTTCGGCTGGCGCCACCCGGGGCCGCTGCCCTTCTACCTCATGGCCCTGCCCTACCGGCTCGCCGCCCCGGAGCACGGGCTGCTCTTCGCCGCGGGCGTCGTCAACTTCCTGGCCACGCTCGGCTGCGTGGCGGTGGCCGTCCGTCACCCCCGCCGGCGGGCCCTGACCCTGCTGGCCGGCCTGGCCGTCCTGGAGCGGGGCCTCGGCATCAGCCAGCTCGGCGACCCCTGGAACCCGACCCTGCCCATCGTCCCCTTCGCCCTGTTCGTGCTGCTGTGCCTGGAACTGGTGCTCGGCCCCCGGCGCTGGACGTTGCCGGCGCTCGTCGGGGTGGCGTCGTTCGTCGTGCAGGCCCACGTGGGGTTCGCCCAGCCGGTGGCGGTCATCGGCGCGGCGACGGCTGCGCTGTGGTGGCTGGAGCACCGCCGCCTGCCCGCCCGGCGACGCCTGGTGCCGGCCGCGGTGGTGGCCGGCCTCGCCTGGCTGCCGGTGGCGTTCGACGAGGTGGTCCGGACCGGCAACCTCAGCACGATCGTGCGGTGGTCGTCGGGCGCGTCGGTCGCCCCCGGGATGGGCCGGCTGACCGAGGGCACCATGACCGCCCACCGGGCCGTCGGCGCCCTGGCCTGGCTGGTCGACCCCACCGGGCTGTGGATCGGCAACGTCACCCCGATCAACGCCTTCGGCTACCCGCTGCTCGGCCAGAGCTCGCGGCTGCTGCTGGTGGTGGTGGCCGCGATGCTGGCCGCGGCGCTGGTCCTCGCCCGCCGGGCCCCGCTGGCCGACGGCTACGGCCGGGCGGTGCGGGCCGCAGCCGGGCTGGCCGCGGCCGGCCTGGCGGCCACCGCCACCGACCTGCTCACCGCCCGGGGCCTGCCGGTGTTCTGGCCGTTCCGGTGGGTGGCGGTCGTGACGATGACGGTGTTCGTCGCCCTGGGGTTCGCGGTGGCCGGCGTCGCCGCCCGGCGGGTCCCGGCGCTGGACGACCCCGCCTGGCGGCCCCGCCCGGGCGCGGGCGGCCGGCGGGGCCTGGCGGCGGCGGGGGCGGCGCTGGCCCTGGTCGCCGTGCCGGTGGCGGCGACCGTGTGGGGCGGCAGCCTCGGCCACCAGCCGGAGGAGGCGCAGTCTCATGCCCTGCTGCGACTGGTGCCGGCCATCGAGCGGGCGGGGCGGGGCCAGCCGTTCGTGGTGGCCAACTCGACCGCCATGCTCAGCACCGTCGACCTCGGGCTGCCGGTGATCCTCGAGCGGGCGGGCATCCCCTGGGTCGACATCACCGACCGCCGGGCCGCCGGCCACCCCCAGCTGTCGCTGGCCCCGGCGGCGGCCCTCGACGGCCTGACCGGCTACGCCATCGACACCGGCCAGGCGGAGCTGCTGGCCCGGTCGGGCCCGCCCCGCCGGGGCGAGCCGCGGGACAGCGAGCTGATCCTCGTGCGACGGACGGCCCCTCCGGCGCCGCCGGCCGACGACTAGTCCGGCGCCGGGTCGGCGGCGCCCAGCGCCACGAAGCCGCCGACCGTGAAGGGCACCGCGGCGTCGATCAGCTCGCGCCGCAGGGCCGGGCGGTCCTCGGGCGGGGCGTCGAGGTAGGTGAGGAGCAGGCCGAGCCCGATGGCCACGACCACCCGGGCGGCCTGGCGGGGGTCGAAGGACGAGCCCGGGCCGGCGAAGCGCTGGAACGACTCGGCCCAGGCGTCGATCCAGGCGGCGTGCGACCGGGTCAGCACCGCCCGGACCCGGGGGTTGGGGCTGTAGCGCTCCCGCAGGTGGATGCGCACCAGGTCCTCGCCGCCGTCGACGGTGGCGAACCAGCGGGCGAACGCCGCCCGGGTGGCGGCCACCGGGTCGGCCGGCTCGTCGCCCTGGCCGGCCACCATCGCCCGGCCCAGCTGGCCGCCCTCGTCGACGACGGCGACCAGCAGGTCGGTCTTGTCGTGGAACTGGTGGTAGAAGCTGCCGACCGAGACACCGGCCGGCGTGAGGATGTCCCGCTGGAGGTTCACGCCGTCGTGGCCGAGCGTGGCGAACGCCGCCCGCCCGGCGTCCAGCAGCTTGCGGCGCGTCAGCTCCGCGGAGCGCCGCCGGGCGGGGGCCGTCGCCATGGCGCCAGTGTGCACCATCAGCCGCGCTCGTCGGGCGACGCGAGCCCCGGGCGCCGAAGGGTTCGCGCGCCGCTCACATCGTCGCCCGGCCCCGCCACCAGAGCAGCGCGGCCGTGAGCCCGTGCCACAGCGCGTGCCCCTGGAGCAGGGAGTCGGGCCGGCACAGTGCCCGCCCGGTGCGGGTGGTGGCGTAGACCGCCACCGCCAGCGCGCCCGCCGCCACGGCGGGCCCGGCCCGCAGGGGCCGGCCCCGGCGGCGGGCGTCGACCGCCACCGCCACCTCGCCGGCCAGGGCGCCGGCGCCCAGCACCGCCTGGGCCGCGGCGCTGGTGGCGGGGGACAGGGCCAGCGCCGCCCCGGCGCCGGCCGCGGCCGCCGCGCCCCCGGGCCAGGCGGGGGCTCTGCCCAGCCGCTCGCCGTCGGTCGCGGCCAGCAGGCCGAGGGTGGTGATGAGCGCGGCGTCGTGCAGCCACCGGCTGACCGGCCCGCCGGGACCGTGGTAGGCGACGCTGCCGACCCCGTTGGCCGCGACGGCCGCGGCGAAGGCGTAGCGCCCGGTCCGGGTCCGCCCGACCGGCAGGCGTCCGGCCCGCGCCGCCAGCGCCGCCCCGGCGGCCAGGTAGGCCAGGCTGGAGGCGGCGTTCACCGGCTGCGCCCACACCCCGTCGTGGATGCGCTCGCAGTCCCCGGCGGCCAGGGTCGAGCCGGTCACGCCGGGTCGACCGCCGGGTCGGCCGCCGCGGCCGGTGTCGGGCTCGGTGCGGGCGCGACGGCGTCGGCGGCCGTCATCGCCGCCACCACCTCGGCCCGCAACAGGCGCAGCTCGTCGAGCTGGCCGCGGCGGTCGAGGCGGGTGCGCCAGGAGTGCCACGCCACCCGGAACTCGCCCCACTCGGCCACCACCGCCAGCGTGGCCACGCCCAGCAGGGGCAGCGTGACCAGCACCAGCAGCGACGACAGCACGCCGCCGCGTCCGGACCCGAGGGCGGCGAGCACCGGCGAGAGGGGGAAGGTGAGCCCGTGGGTCGCGTCGGTGACCGCCGTGCGGCCGGCGTCGAACCAGGCCAGCAGCACCCACGTGACGGGGAAGGCCACCAGCGCCACCAGCACCCGCACCGTCCCCTTGGTCACGGGCTGGCGGGGCACCAGCCCCGCGGCGACCACGAGCGCGGTGGGGATGGCGTTGGCGATCAGCCCGGCCAGCGCGAACGGCGCCAGCACGACCACGGCCAGCGCCAGCATCGCCACGCGGCGGGCCAGGGCGATCGGGCCCACCCGGCGGGCCACGTCCTCGTCCCGCAGGCCCAGGCGGGCCAGCACCATCCCGTAGTGGGCGGTGGCGTCGACCGCCCGCTGGCGCCGCTCGGGCTCGCCGGCCGCCACCCGCCGGGCCAAGGGCGTGCTGGCGGCCAGCGGCGGCAGGCCGCGGGGGTCGGCCATCCCGTCCCGCACCACGACCTTGGCCCCGTCGGTGAGCGCCATGGCGTCGAGCGTGGTGGCGAAGTCGGGCGACACCGCCCGCAGCCGCTCGTCGACCACCCGCATCAGGTCCCGTACCACCTCGTGGTCGTCGTCGATCTCCCGGCGGCAGGCGGCCACGGCGGCCGACACGTCGATCGGGTCGCCGAAGCTGACCAGCGCCCGGCCCCGCAAGGCCACCTTGTCCTCGTAGGCGATGCCGGCCGGGAGGACGTGGAGCCCGGCCACGCCGGCGTCGGCGGCCTGGAGGGCGATGCGGGCCACGCCCGTGCGCAGCTCGACCAGGTGGGGCAGGTCGTGGGTCGTGCCCTCGGGGAAGATGGCGACGGTGTCGCCGGCGGCCAGGGCGTCGACGGCCGCGGCGAAGGCACCGGTGTTGGTGCCGCCGTCGTGGTCCTGCGGGCGGTGGACGGGGATGAGCCGGGCCAGGGCCAGGAAGGGCCGGGCCGGCACGACCTTCCACAGCGTGGCCTTGGCCAGGAACCGGGGCAGCCGGCCGAGGGCGGTGACCAGCAGGACCGGGTCGACGAAGCCGTTGAGGTGGCTCGCCGCCACCAGCACCGGGCCCTCGGGGGCGCGCGGGCCCACCACCTCCACGGTGCGGAAGAAGCAGCGGGCCACCGTCCGGGCCACCCTGCGCAGGACCCGGTCGCGGGGTGAGGCCATCCACCCCATCGTGACACGGGGCGTGGGCGCTGGACATGAACATGCACACCGTGCTGCGGGCGTACGGCGACCTGCGGGACGAGGGGCTGGTCGAGATGCGCCGGCGGCGGGGCGTGATCGTGCGGGAGGGGCCGCCGGACGGGCCCGGGCCGTGGCCGCGGCGGCCGCGTTGGCCGAGGAGGCCCGGCGGATGGGGGCGGCGGGGCCCGAGGTGGCTGGGGCTACCGCGGCCCCTGCGGCCGAGGTCCTGGCGACCTACGTGGTCACCCCCGCCGGCCCGGCGGGGTAGCGGGCGCGCTCCGCCCCG
>DATFRN010000114.1:0-12525 GCA_035263165.1 Acidimicrobiales bacterium
GGGGCCGGCCTCGTCCCACTCGGGCAGGACGTAGCGGGCGAGCACGTCGTTGATCTCGGGCGACACCCAGGTGTGGGCGTGCACGCCGTTGGTGATCGAGCCGATCGGCGTCTCGTCCGACTCCAGGTCGGGCCACAGGTCACCGAACATGTCCCGGCTGACCTCGCCGTGCAACTCGGCGACGCCGTTGGACCGGCCGGCCAGGCGCAGGCCCATGACCGCCATGTTGAAGGGGGTGTCCGGCTCGTCGCCCGGGCGGTGACCGAGGGCGACCAGGTCGGCGATCTTCACCCCGACCTCGTCGCACCAGCGCCCGAAGTACTTCTCCATGAGCTCGAGCGGGAACCGGTCGATGCCGGCGGGCACCGGCGTGTGCGTGGTGAAGATGCAGCCGGCCCGCACCGCCTCGATCGCCTCCGCGTACGTCAGGCCCTCGCCCGTGACCAGCTGGCGGATCCGCTCCAAGCCGAGGAAGCCGGCGTGGCCCTCGTTGGTGTGGAACACCTGCGCCTCGACGCCGACGGTCTGGAGCGCCCGCACACCGCCGACGCCGAGCAGGATCTCCTGGCGCAGCCGGTGCTCCGTATCGCCGCCGTAGAGCCGGTCGGTGACGCTGCGGAGCTTGTCCGAGTTCTCCTCCACGTCCGCGTCCAGGAAGTAGAGCGGGACGCGGCCGACGTCGGCTTTCCACAGCTGGGCGACGAGCGGCAGCTCGTCGGCCGCCAGGTCGACCTCGATGCGGACGTCCTCGCACGGGGTGAGCGCCATGACGTGGGGGTCGAGGAGGGGGTAGCGCTCCTGCTGCCAGCCGTCGGCGTCGAGGCTCTGGCGGAAGTAGCCGTTGCGGTAGAGCAGGCCGACCCCGATCAGAGGAACGCCCAGGTCGCTGGATGCCTTGAGGTGGTCGCCGGCGAGGACGCCGAGGCCGCCCGAGTACTGGGGTACCGCCTCGGCGATGCCGAACTCGGGCGAGAAGTAGGCGACCAACTGGAGGGGGCTCGTGCCCTTGGCCTGGAACCACCGCTCGCCGTCGAGGTAGCCCTGCAGCTCGCTGCGGACCTGTCCGAGGAAGCGCTTGAACCCAGCGTCCCGGGCCAGGGCGTCGAGGCGCTCGCGCGACACGAGACCCAGCAGCCGGACCGGGTCGTGGACGCTGGCGTCCCACAGGTCAGGGTCGACCCAGCGGAACAGGTCGCGTGTCTGGTCGTCCCAGGACCAGCGCAGGTTGAACGCCAGCTGCTCGAGGGCCGCCAGCTCGGGCGGCAGGGTGGGTCGGACGGTGAAGCTGCGGAGCGCCTTCATCACCCGCGCACGGTAGCGACCGGGACCACCACCGGTCGTGCCCCGGCCAGGGAGCGGCAGAGTTTCACGTCGGGTTCATCCGGGCACCTGGCCGGCCACCCGGCGACGAGGTATGCGTCCGGCCGAGCCTGCGTACCCTTTGAGGGTGCTCGGCCGCATCACGATCGACGCCATCCGCCCGACGACCCCCTCGCCGGACTGCCCGGCCAAGGTGGTGGTGGGCGAGCGGGTGACCGTCGGGGCGGACATCTTCCGGGACGGTCACGACCTCCTGGCGGCCCGGGTCCGCTGGCGGCGCGTCGGCCAGTCGCGCTGGCACGAGGCGCCGCTACGGGATCTGATCAACGACCGCTGGGAGGGGGAGATCTCGGTCGGCGAGATCGGGCCGCACGAGCTGGTGATCGAGGCGTGGCGGGACCGCTTCGCCACCTGGCGTCACGACATCGAGATCAAGGCGGGCGTGGGCGACGACGTGGAGCTGGAGCTGGAGGAGGGGGCCCGGATCCTCGAGACGCTGGCCGAGCGGATCGGGGCGCGGGCCCGGAAGCGGGTGCTCGACGCGGTGGCCGGCTTGCGGCGGACGTCGTGCGCCCTGCAGGTGCGGCTGAACGCGGGGTTGGACGACCGGGTCGCGCAGCTGGTGGCCGGGGTCCCCGACGCCGACCTGACCTCCAGCCCGCGCCGGCCCCTGTGGGTCGACCGCGAGCGGGGTGGCTCGGGGGCCTGGTACGAACTGTTCCCCCGCAGCGAGGGGGGTCTGGCGGCCGCGACCAAGCGGCTGCCGGCGATCGCCGAGATGGGCTTCGACGTGGTGTACCTGCCGCCGGTCCATCCGATCGGCACGACGGCCCGCAAGGGTCCGAACAACACGCTGGGCGCCGGTCCGGACGATCCCGGCAGTCCGTGGGCGATCGGCTCGCCGGCGGGTGGGCACACGGCGATCGCGCCGGAGCTGGGGACGTTCGACGACTTCCGGCGCTTCTGCGGGGAGGCGGTCGATCTCGGGATGGAGGTGGCACTCGACTACGCCCTGCAGTGCTCGCCCGATCACCCCTGGGTCACCGAGCACCCGGAGTGGTTCTGGTCGCGGCCGGACGGCACCATCCGCTACGCCGAGAACCCGCCCAAGAAGTACCAGGACATCTACCCGCTCAACTTCTGGCCGGAGCGCGACGCGGACCGGGTGGCGCTGTGGAAGGCCTGCCGGGACGTGCTGCGGTTCTGGATCGACCAGGGCATCCGCATCTTCCGGGTCGACAACCCGCACACCAAGCCGATGGCGTTCTGGGCGTGGATGATCCAGCGGATCCATCGGGATCACCCCGAGGTGGTGTTCCTCTCCGAGGCCTTCACGCGGCCCAAGGTGATGGCCAAGCTGGCCGAGGTCGGGTTCACCCAGAGCTACACGTACTTCACCTGGCGCAACAGCGCCTGGGAGCTGCGGGACTACGTCAACGAGCTCGCCTATGGGCCGACCGCGGACTACATGCGGCCCAACTTCTGGCCCAACACGCCCGACATCCTCGCGGGGCCGCTGCGGCACGGGCCGCCCGCCGCCTTCCTGATGCGCTTCGTGCTCGCCGCCACGCTGGTGCCGAGCTACGGGATGTACAGCGGGTACGAGCTGTTCGAGAACCTGCCGGCCAGCGACACCAACGAGGAGTACCTGCACTCGGAGAAGTACGAGATCCGGGTGCGGGACTGGGGGGCGCCCGACTCGATGGTGCCGTTCATCACCCGGGTCAACGAGATCCGCAGGCGGCACCCGGCCTTCCGCTGGCTGCGCAACGTGCGGTTCCACGGCGACGGCGGGAACGGGAACTTCCTCGTCTGGTCGAAGGGCAGCGTGGCCGACGGCGACGTCGTGCTGGTGGTCGTCAACCTCGACCCCCACAACGCGCAGGAGACCGTGCTCGACCTCGACCTCGGGGCCATGGGACTCGGCTGGGGCGGGCCGCTGCCGGTGCACGACGAGCTGGGTGGCGACACCTACATCTGGGACGGCCCGCATCCCTATGTGCGCTTGGACCCGACGCAGGGGCAGGTCGCCCACATCCTCAGCTTCGGCGGCTGAGGCGCGGGGCGGCGTCAGCTCGACCGCAGGCGGCGGCGGAGGCGGCTCGTCTCCTCCGACGGCTCCACGCCCAGCTCGTCCAACGCGGCCAGCGAGCGGTCGAGGGCGCGGCGGGCCGCGGAGCGGTCGCCACGGGCCAGCGCCGCCGACACCAGCACGCCGTAGGCGGACTCGGCCCAGCGGTCGACGGCGACCGCCCGGTGGGCCACCCGCTCGGCCTCGTCGGCGTCCCCCCGGGCCGCGAGCAGCTGGCCCGCCCGGGTGGCGGCGGCGACGAAGCGGGCCTTGGCCCGCTCCCGCTCCAGGCTGAACCACTCGGCGTCGGCGACGCCGTCGTGGAGGTCGCCGCGGTAGAGGTCGACGGCGGCGAGGTTGTGGTCCAGGGCAATCGACGGGGCGCCCTCGGTCTCGGCGTGGGCGGCGCGGGCGAGGTGGTCGTCGAAGCGGTCGAGGTCGATGCGGAGGCGGTCGCCGGTGACCAGGGCGACGTTGGGGCCGTCCACCCGCACGAAGTACGACGACTCGCGGGCCGACCGCCACGGCTCGACCAGCCGGAGCAAGTACGTGAGCGTGACCCGCAGGTTGTTGGCGGCGGCCGGCTCGTCCAGGTCGGGCCACAGGGCGGCGGTGATGGCCGCCCGCGTGGTGGTGCGGTGGCCGGTGAGGTAGGCGAGCAGCGCCCGGACCCGCTCCCGGCGGAGCTCGCTCTCGACGACGGGCTCGCCGTCCCGCACGATCTCCAGCGCGCCGAGCACCCGGATCTCCGTCGTCTGGTGGGGCGGCGCCGGGACCGCGGCCAGCAGGGATCGGGCGGGCCGGGCGGTCTGGCTGCGCTCGGCGGCCACGGCCCGGACGGCCTCCCGGCCGGCGGGGCCGAGCGACTCCAGCAGCGGGCCGGCCTCGGGGCGGTCCGCCGCCTCCAGCCCGAGGGCCAGTGTGACCGCGAACCGGTGGTGGAGGGTGGCGCGAACAACGGCCGGGTCGCTGGCGTCGACGCCGTCGAGCGCGCGGCGGGCGGTGTCCGGGCTCGACGCTCCCGTGCCGCCGTCCCGGAGGGCGACGACGGACGCCGCCAGGCGGCGGCTGAGGGCCAGATGGCCGCGCAGCGGGGCCGCGTCCCACCGGCTGCGGGTCGCCGGCACCAAGACATATGTCAGGGGCAGCCCGGTACGCCACAGGCGGCGATCGGGACCGTCGATGGTGCTGTTGGCCAGGGCGGCGACCAGGCTGTCGGCCGCGGCCGCCTCGTCGCCCTCGGCCAGCCGGATCGACGCCTCGGCCAGGCCCAGGCGCACCGGGAACCCGGTGCCGGTCTCCGCGGCGGCCCGCCGGGCCTGGTCGAGGTAGGGGCGGGCGCGATCGGGATCGCCGACCGCGCCGAACAGGTAGGCGGTCTGAGTCAGGCCCACGGTCACGTTCTGCATCACGCCGGCGGCCCGGATGCTGTCGAGCAGCGGCACCAGCGTCGCGACCACGTCATCGACGCGGCCCTCGGCCCACAAGGCGATCAGGCGGGTGCCCTCCACCGTCATGCGGAACGCCGGGTCGGGCCCGGGCGGGATGGTGTCGAGGACGGCGCGGGCCTCGGCGGCGTCGCCCCGGCCGACGAGGATCGTGGCCCGCAGCCAGTCGGCCATCGCCTGCCAGGCGCCGTCGAGGGCGCCGGGCTCGATGGCGTCGAGCAGCCGGAGGACCTCGTCGTCGCCGCCGTCGAGGTCGGCGATGACCGCCCGTCCGACGCCGGCGATGCCCGAGGCCGACTCCAGGCCGCCGGCCTCGAGCTCGAGGATGCGCAGATACAGCTCGGCCAGCAGGCCGAGGTCGGAGCGCCACCACGCCACCCGCCCGAGGACGGCGATGGCGCTCAGCTCGGCCTCGGCGTCGCCGGCTTCCCGGCAGACGTGCATGGCGCGGCGCAGCGGCTCCGTGGCCTCACCCGGGGTGGCCACCGCCGCCCGCAGGCCGGCCGCCAGCACGGCGCCCGGGGTGCCCCGGGCGACGTCGGGCAGGTCGGCGAGCCAGCTGTCGAGCCGGCGGGTCGGGGGTCGCAGCGGACGGATGCACGCGGCCCGGAGGATGTCGGGCACCTCGCTCCCGAGGCCGGCCTCGGTGGCGAGCGTGACCGCCTCGTCGAAGCGGTCGCGGGCGACCAGGTGGGCGATGGCCCGGCGGCGCAGGGCGCGGCGGTCCTCGTCGTCGAGGGCGAGGGCCGGCACCGTGCGCCACAGGGGATGCGGGACACGCCAGCCGCCGGCGCCGACCGCCATGAGCGGCACCCCGTCGAGGGCCCGGTCGAGGTCGACGGGCGTGCCGAGCGTGGCCTCGGCCAACCCGTCGTCGGCGCCGCCCAGGTCGGACAGGACGGCGAGGACACGGCGGCGGTCGGGACCGAGGGGTTCCAGGACCTCCTCCCACAGGTACTCCCCGGTCATGTCGCCGGTCACCGACGCCGCCAGCTCGGCCATGGCCGGCCAGCCGCCGGTGGGGGACAGGCGGTCGGGATCGATGCCGCGGCGTGCCGCGAAGCCGGCGAGCTCGTCCGGGGAGAACCTCAGGTCTTCCTCGGACAGGCGCAACACCTCGCCCTGGGTGGCCAGCCGGGCGAGCGGGATCGGCGGGACCCAGCGGCTTGCCACCAGGACGTGTCCGTTCTCGGGCAGCACGTCGACGAGCCCTGCCAGCCAGGCGGCGCCGTCCGAGTCGCGTTCGAGCCAGTGGCCGTCGTCGAGGACCAGGCACACCGGGGTGGGGGCGAGGCGCCACACCGCGTCGGCGACCGCCGTTGGTGCGGGCGGGTCGTCGCCGCCGGCCGACGCTTGTTCGGGTGGCTCCGGCGGCAGGAGGCCGCCCGGACGCGGGCTCGGGCCCGGCGCGCGGCCGGCGGCGGTGGTCGCATCCGGCGTCGGGTCGGCGACGGTGGGCTGGCTCGTCGCCGCGTGGGCGAGGACCGCCGCCATGACGTCGCGGGCCATCGCGTCGCCGTCGCTGTCGTGGCGGCCGAGGCCGATCCAGACGTCCTCACCCCGGGGGGCGAGCAGGTTCTCGGCAACCGCCTGGGTCAGCAGGGTGGTCTTGCCGAGCCCGGGGCCGCCCACGACGGTTGTCACCCGGTGCTCCCAGCGGCCGAGCAGCGCGCGCAGGAGGCGGGGGCGGGTCAGCGACCCCGGACGGGGCGTCGGCGGCTCGAAACGGAACGAGCGGGACATGGGCGGGCACAGGGTAAGTCCCGCCCGTCAGCCGGACATGCGCATCGGGTGCCACCAGCGGCTTCGGCGCGGCTAATGGGTCCGACGCAGGCTGGGGACGCCCAGCGGAGACCCGGGGACCGCCACTGCGGGCGGTGGCGGTCCCCGTACTCCGCACGTTCGGTGCCGGTCCGCTGGCCGGTGCCACGGCGCCGCGGGGGCGGCGGGGGGCGAGTGAGGACCGATCGGGACAGGCAGGCGACCGAGCATGGCCGAGAGCAGCGTCGACGAGGTGGCGGATGGCATCTACCGCATCTCCTCGCGCCTGCCCGGCGCCGTCGACGGGCGCGACCTGACGATCAACGTCTTCCTGCTGATGGCGGACGAGCCGCTGCTGTTCCACACCGGGCTGCGGGCCTGCCTGCGCGCGACCGCCGCCGCGCTCGGCCGCCTGCTGCCGCTGTCGCGGCTGCGCTGGCTGTCCTTCGGGCACGTCGAGGCCGACGAGTGCGGGGCGATGAACGGTCTGCTGGCCGCGGCGCCGCACGCGGAGGTGGCGTTCAATGCCCGGGGGTGCTGGATGTCGCTGCGGGACATGGCGGATCGGCCGCCGCGGGCGCTGGCGCCGAGAGAGGCGCTCGACCTCGGGGGCCGGCGGGTGGTGGTGGTGCCGACGCCGCACGTGCCGCACAACGTCGAATCCCAGGTGTTGTACGAGGAAACCACCGGCACGCTGCTGTGCGGCGACCTCTTCGCCCAGTTGGGCGACGGGCCGGCCGTGACCCGGTCGGCGCCGGTGGCGGAGGCGCTGGCCGCCGAGTCGGCGCTGGCGTGGTCGCCGCCCGGCGAGGCGGTGCCCCGGGCGCTCGAGAGCCTGGCCGGGCTCGAGCCCCGCACCCTGGCGATCATGCACGGCTCGTCGTTCGAGGGCGACGGCGGCCGGGCACTGCGCGAGCTGGCCGCGGCCTGGCGGGACCGTCTCCCCCTCCCCACGGGGGAGCGGGAGGCCGCCGGCCAGCTCGCTGGCTGATCACCCGGGCGGTCGGCTTCTCCCCGCCCGCCGCCCGGGGGATCAGCCGGACCCGCCGGTCACCGAGCGTGGCCGCTAGGGTCGGCGCGTCCGCCCGGGCAGCCGTCCGGGCTCGGGCTCGGGAAGGGGACGACGTGGACAACGGACAGGGCGGCGGCGCGCCGCGGGCGGCGGTCATCGGGCGGACGATCAGGGACTCGACGCCTGCCTTCCCCGAGCCGCTGGGTGCGGGGCGACGGGCGCCGGGGGCGCCGAACGTGCTGGTCGTGGTGCTCGACGACCTCGGCTTCGCTCAGCTCGGCTGCTACGGCAGCGACATCGCCACGCCGAACATCGACCGGCTGGCGGCGGGCGGGCTGCGCTACCGGCGCTTCCACGTCACCGCCCTGTGCTCGCCTACCCGGGCCTGCCTGCTGACCGGGCGCAACCACCACCGGGTGGGCATGGGGTTCCTGACCGACATCCCCATCGGCTTCCCCGGCTACAACGGGCGCATCCCGCCGTCGGCGGCCACGCTGCCCCGGATGCTGCGCGACGCCGGGTACAGCACCTTCGCCGTCGGCAAGTGGCACCTGACGCCCCGATGGGAGGAGAGCGCCTCGGGCCCGTTCGCCCGCTGGCCGCTGGGGCTGGGGTTCGAGCGGTTTTTCGGCTTCCTCGGCGGCGACACCAACCAGTGGACGCCCGAGCTGGTGTCGGACAACGGGTTCGTCGAGCCGCACTGCACGCCGGAGGAGGGTTACCACCTGTCCGAGGACCTGGCCGACCGGGCCATCCGGTTCATCCAGGACCAGCAGCAGGCCACGCCCGACCGGCCGTTCTTCTGCTACCTGGCCACCGGCGCCGTCCACGCTCCCCACCAGGCGCCGGCCGAGTACATCGACGCCTATCGGGGCCGCTTCGACGGCGGCTGGGAGGCGTGGCGGGAGGCGACCTTCGCCCGGCAGGTCGCCGCCGGGATCGTGCCCGACGGGACCACGCTCACCGAGCGGCCGCCCTGGGTGCCCGAGTGGGCCGCCCTGCCGGCCGAGCAGCGGCGGCTCTACGCCCGGATGATGGAGGTGTTCGCCGGCTTCCTCACCCACGCCGACGCCCAGATCGGGCGGGTGCTCGACCACCTGCGGGCCAGCGGGCTGATGGACGACACGCTGGTGCTGCTGATCAGCGACAACGGCACCAGCGCCGAGGGCGGGCCGACCGGGTCGTTCAACGAGCACCGCTTCGTCCACGACCGGGTCGACGACCTCGACGACACGCTGGAGCGGATCGACGACCTGGGCGGGTTCCGGTCCTACAACCACTATCCGTGGGGATGGGCGTGGGCCGGCAACACGCCGTTCCGGCTGTGGAAGCGCTACGCCTGGCTGGGCGGGGTACGGACGCCGCTGATCGTCCACTGGCCGGGCGGCATCGACCCCGAGGCGGCCGGGGAGGTGCGCGACCAGTTCTGCCACGCCGTCGACCTGGCGCCCACCGTGCTCGACGCCACCGGGGTGCGGGCGCCGGCGGAGGTCGACGGGGTGGCGCAGCTGCCGTTCGACGGGGCCAGCCTGCGGGCGTCGTTCACGGACGGCGGCGCGGAGGGGCGGTCGACGCAGTACTTCGAGATGATCGGGTCGCGCTCGATCGTCCACGACGGCTGGAAGGCCACCACCGACCACATCGGCGCGCAGATCTCGATCGAGCGTGAGCTGGTGCCGGGCAGCCACGACTTCGCCACCGACCGGTGGGCGCTGTTCCGGCTGGAGGACGACTTCGCCGAGGCGCACGACCTGGCCGACGACCGCCCCGAGGTGGTCGCCGAGCTGGAGCAGCTGTGGTGGCACGAGGCCGGCCGCAACGGGGTGCTGCCGCTCGACGACAGCCTGGTGGGTCGGGCCATCGCCATCGAGCCGGGCCCCAACCTGCCCCGGCCCCGTCGTGCGTTCCGGCCCGGGGGTGGGCCGATCGCCGAGGACTTCCTGCCCGGACTGGGCGGCGGGTTCCGGGCCACGGCCGAGGTCGAGGTGGCCGAGCGGCCCGGGGGCGGGGCGCCCGAGGGCGTCGTGTGCGCGCTGGGGGACTGGAGCGGCGGGTGGGCCTGGTACCTGCTCGACGGCCGGCCGGCGGCCACCTTCTGCCTGCTGGGCACCCCCTGCCGGCTGGTCGCCGCCGACGCCGTCGCCGCCGGGGCCTACACGCTCGGCCTCAGCTACCGGCGGGTGTCCTCGGGGGGTGGCCCCCTCTCGCTGGAGGTCGACGGCGTCGTCGTGGCCGAGACGACGCTGCCGGCCGACCTGCCCTTCCGGTGGCAGATCGGCGGGGCGGGGCTGCGGATCGGGCACGACGCCGGGTTCCCCGTCGACGACGCCTACGCCCCGCCGTTCTCGTTCACCGGGACGATCCGGGAGCTGGCGTTCGAGTCGGCCGGGGTCGGGGCCCGGCGGCCGCCCCGGGTGGAGGAGGAGGTGGCGAAGGCGCTGCGGCACGAGTAACCACCGATCGCGGCGCCGTCGGGCCTACCATCGCCGCATGTCAATGGACGATCGGGACGACCCGAGCGCGGACACCGCGATGTTCCGGGCCTATGTCGACGGTGGCAACCAGCCGCCGACGGCGGGCCCGGCCGCCGGCAATCGCACTGTGCTCCTGGCCATCGCCGCCGTCGTGGCGGTGGTCGTGGTGCTGGCCATCATCGTGATGGCGAGCTGAGGTAGGCCACCAGCATCCGGACCAGCTCGTCGCCGAAGGCGTCGAGGTCCAGGCGACCCCGGGCGGGGCTGCCGACATAGCGATGGGTCAGCGACTCGATCGTGGCGACCACGAACCAGGCCGCCAGGTCGGGGTCGGGCGCCGTGACCTGGGGGTGGGCGCGCAGGAGTCTGGCTGCGGCCGTCACCGCCCCGGCCTCGAGGGCGTGGAGCTCGGCGAGCACGTCGGCCGGGCGGGGGGCCTCCTCGAACAGGACCCGGTGGAGGGCGGGGTCGGCCCGGTGGTTGTCGATGGCTGCGTCCACGAACGGGCGGAGGCTGGCGGCCAGGTCGGCGTCGTCGGCTGCCGCCGCCGGCGGCGGCTCGGCCAGGCGGCGGGCGATCAGGGCCGCGCCCTCGGCGACGTGGGCGCGCATGAGCTCGGCCAGGAGGGCGTCCTTGTTCGGGTAGTACTGGTACAGCGAGCCCACGGACAGCCCGGCCTCGGCGGCGATGTGGTTGGTCGTCCCGCCGGCGTAGCCGCGGGCGGCGAAGACACGAGCCGCTGCGGCGAGGATGCGGTCGCGGGTGTCCTCGGCGCGGCGCTGGACCGGCCGCTTGCGGGGGCGGAGGCGACGATCGGCCGTGGGCATCGGGGCTCCCGGGGCTGTGCGAATGCGAGTATCGGATGCGAGCTATTGCTCGTATCTTGCCCCGGCATGGGCACCCGCACCCGGACCGTCACCCTGGCCACCGACCTCGACGCGCCCGCCGAGCGGGTGTGGCAGGCGATGCTGCTGCCGGCCACCTTCCTCCACGTGTGCCGGGGGTTGCTGCGGGTGCCGGCGCTGGAGGGGCGGATCGACCCGCTCGTCGAGGGCGAGTGCGGCACCGCCTGGCTGTGGGCGTTCGGGCTGGTGCCCGTCTACCGGCACACGATCGAGGTCGTGCGGGCCGACGCCGGCGCCGGGATCGTCGCCACCCACGAGCACGGGGGCGTGCTGCGGCGGTGGGACCACACGCTGCAGGTCGAGGCGCTCGGCGGCGACGACAGCCGGTGCCGGTATCGGGACACCGTGACCATCGACGCCGGGGCCCTCACCCCGCTCGTGGCCGCCCTCGCCGCCGGGATCTACCGCTACCGGCAGCGGCGGTGGCGGGCGCTCGCCCGGCGGCACCTGGCCGCCCCGGCGGCGGCCGGCGACTAACTGTCGCCCACGTCCTGCGGCGGTCGCTGCCGGGTCCGCGTCGGGCCCCCTGGCAGGTCGTCCGGTGTGTAACCCTTGAATGACTATGCCGACGCCGATCGATCCGTCCGACTTCCGTTGGTATCAGCGCGCCGTCTTCTACGAGGTGGCGGTACGCGGGTTCTTCGACTCGGACGGCGACGGGTTCGGCGACTTCGCCGGCCTCACCCACAAGCTCGACTACCTCGAGTGGCTGGGCGTCGACTGCCTCTGGCTCCTGCCCTTCTACCAGTCGCCCCTGCGGGACGGCGGTTACGACATCAGCGAGTTCCTCACCGTCCTCCCCGAGTCCGGCCACGTCGACGACGTCGCCCGCTTCCTCGAGCAGGCCCACCGCCGGGGCATCCGGGTCATCGCCGACATGGTGATGAACCACACCTCCGACGCCCACCCCTGGTTCCAGGAGTCCCGCCAGGACCGCACCAACCCCAAGGCCGACTGGTACGTCTGGGAGGACGACAACGAGCGCTGGTCCGAGGCCCGGGTCATCTTCGTCGACTCCGAGCCCTCCAACTGGAGCTGGGACCCCCAGCGCGAGCAGTTCTACTGGCACCGCTTCTTCCACCATCAGCCCGACCTCAACTTCGAGAACCCCGAGGTCCAGGAGGCGATGCTCGACGTCGTCCGCTTCTGGCTGGGCCTCGGCCTCGACGGCTTCCGGCTCGACGCCGTGCCCTACCTGTTCGAGCGGGACGGCACCAACGGCGAAAACCTCCCCGAGACCCACGAGTACCTCCGCCGGGTGCGCAAGACCGTCGACGCCGAGTTCCCCGGGCGGGTGCTGCTGGCCGAGGCCAACCAGTGGCCGTCCGAGGTCGTCGACTACTTCGGCAGCGGCGACGAGTGCCACATGTGCTTCCACTTCCCGCTCATGCCGCGCATGTTCATGGCGGTCCGCAAGGAGCAGCGCCACCCGATCACCGAGATCCTGTCCCAGACGCCCGAGCTGCCCGACGGCGCCCAGTGGGGCATCTTCCTCCGCAACCACGACGAGCTGACCCTGGAGATGGTCACCGAC
>DATFRN010000115.1:0-20770 GCA_035263165.1 Acidimicrobiales bacterium
GGCCGACGTCGAGGACGTGGCCGCCTGCATCGTCGCCGCCGCCCGCACGGGCACCATCGGCGACGGCAAGGTCTGGGTCACCCCGGTGGACACGGTCATCCGAGTCCGCACCGGCGAGCGCGGCGTCGACGCACTGTGACCGGAATCTCTACGCGATCTTGACGGCCGCGTCGGGGCGGCGTCTGGCACATTGCCCTTGTGGACGAGGGGATGGCCGCCGTCGCCCCGGGGCCGTCGGCCGGCGCTCGCCGGCGGCGGTCGCCGGGGGATCCGGCGGACGCGCTCGGCCACGTCGCCCTCATCGAGCGCACCGAGCGGGCGCTGGGCGGCGGGGCCGGCGTGGCCGTCGTCGCCTGGCCCGCCACCGACGGCGGCCTCGACGAGCTGCGGCGGCTCGGCCTGCCCCGGCTGGTGCTGGTGGCCGCGGGCGACGATCCGCCGGTGGGCGCCGACGACCTCGAGGACTGGGTGCGGCTCCCCGCCGACGACCGCGACGTGCGGGCCCGGCTGCACCACCTGCGGCTGCGCAGCCAGGCCCACCCCGCCCGGCCGCTGCTCGACGGGGCCGGCCGGCTGATCTTCGGCGGCCGCTGGGTCGCCGTCTCCCGCACCGAGGAGCGTCTCGCCGGCCCGCTGGTCGACCGGTTCGGGACCGTCGTGCCTTACGACGACCTCACCGCCGCCGGCTGGCCCGAGGGCGGTGCCGACCGGGCGCTGTTGCGCCCCCGCATCAGCGGCCTGCGCCGCCGGATGCGGCTGGTGGGCCTGGACCTGCTCAGCGTGCGCGACGTCGGCCACGTCCTCCAGCACGGCTGCTGAGCCGGCCGGCGGCGCCAGGCCGGGTCAGGACGAGGCGGGCTCGACGTCCCCCGCGGCGTCGGCGGGCACCGCCGGGCCGTCGCGGTCGGGCAGCACCACGGTCTCGACGTCGGGCGCCTCGACCGGCGGGCCGGGCCGGCGGCGGCCCCGCCGCAGCACCCGGTCGCGGAAGCCCCACCACGTCACCAGCGACATCGCCTCGCCGATGATGTGCCACGACATCTTCGACTCGCCCCGCACCCGGTCGTTGAACGTGATCGGGACCTCGACGATGGTGGCGCCCTGCCGGTGGGCCCGGTAGGCCAGCTCGACCTGGAAGCCGTAGCCGGTGGCCCGGGTGGCGTCGGCCTCGACCCGGCGCAGCACGGTGGCCCGGTAGGCCCGGTAGCCGGCCGTGCAGTCGCGGATCTTCACGCCCAGCACGGTCGATGCGTACGTGTTGCCGATGCGGGACAGCGCCCGCCGGGTCATCGGCCAGTGGGGGATGCTGCCCCCGGCCACGTAGCGCGAGCCGATGGCCACGTCGGCGCCCCCGGCGATGCGGCCGATCAGCGCTGGCAGCGCGTCGGGGTCGTGGGACAGGTCGGCGTCCATCTGGACGAGCACGTCGTAGCCCCGCTCGAACCCCCGCTCGAACCCGGCCCGGTAGGCGACCCCCAGGCCGCCCTTCTCCGGCTGCACCAGCACGTCGATGTGCCCCAGCTCGGCACCGAGCGCCCGGGCCATGTCGGCGGTGCCGTCGGGGCTCGAGTCGTCGACCACCAGCACGTCGACCTCGGGCGCCGCGGCGCGCACCTTCCGGAGCACATCATCGATGTTCTCGGCCTCGTTGAAGGTCGGGATGATGACGAGCGTTCTCATGCTGAGCCCCAGTCGTCGCGCGGTCGTTCCACCGTACTCCGCGTCACCTGACGTTGTCCTCGTCACACTTGATGTAGAGCGTGAAGATCGGCTTGTCGGGCCCGGCCGGCGGGTTGGACCCGTAGCGGTCGACGAGGCAGAAGTCGCGGGCCAGCACCCGGTCGGGCTCGGGCGAGCCCGGGTCCTGCGACGTGTTGGGCTCGACCCAGTTGTCGTACATCGTCGACATGATCACGACGTCGGCCTTGCGCACCTCGTCGGCCAGGCCCGAGTCGGGGGCGTTGGCCACCCCGGGGTCCATCTCGATGTAGCGCGTGCCCGGCACCAGCTTGGGCAGCATGTAGTAGAGGTAGGCCTCGCTGTAGGGCGTGCGCCGGAAGGTGCCCGGCCCCACGATGAGCCGGTCGCCCGGCTTGGTCAGCCGGTCGATGTCGGCGAACATCTCCTCGGCGGCGACCCCCACGTCGTGGCGCCCGTAGTAGAAGCTGCGGCCGCCGTGGTTGACCATGTTGGACGCCTCGCGGCGACGGCCGAACGTCTGGTCCGTGTAGTCGGCGTACCAGCGGTAGGTGAAGTGGGGGAACAGGAACAGCAGCCCGAGCGGCAGCAGCATGACGGCCTTGGTCGGCACGGCCCGCGCGCGCCGCAGCCGGGCCGCCTCGGCCAGGAAGGCGGGCAGCAGGCCGAACGGCACGCAGCTCACCCAGCACAGGTGGGCGGTGTCGGCCCGCTGCACGGCCTGGGGCAGCAGCCCGATGGCCAGCAGGCTGAGCGCCAGCAGCCGCCAGCCGTGGACGCTGCCGGCCCGCTTCGCCCACACGCCGATCGCCACCAGCAGGACGCACACGGCCACCAGGGTCCAGAACCACACGGCGATCTGGAGCGGCTGGCGGAAGGCCGGGAACGGCCAGGGGAACTCCCGGAAGGCGAAGGCCCGGTTGAGGAAGCTGGTGTAGTCGTCGGTCGGGGGCGGGAAGGGGAGGCGGCGGCCCGGGCGCAGCTTGAACACCGGGTCGAGCAGCATGCCCTGGATCGAGTTGCCCGGCCCGGCCAGCGCCAGGTGGATCAGGTAGGGGCTGACGCCGATGGCGGTGCCGAGGGCGAGCCGGCGGCGGCCCTGCCGGTCGAGCGCCCACACGAACAGCACGCCCAGCGGGATGCCGAGCGCGATGACGAGGTCGGGCCGGTAGAGCAGCGACGCCCCGGCCAGCAGCCCGGACCACAGCAGCAGCCGGCGCCGGTTCTGGCCGGGGTCGAGGGCCCGGGCGGCCACGGCCACCGACCACACGGCGAAGGCGACGCCGCCCACCCAGGCGAGGGCGGTGACGCCCATGGGCGGGATGAGCACGACGGCGGTGACCGCCCCGCACAGGACGGCGGCGTAGCGGCCCCAGCGGTAGCCGACCCAGGTGGTGCCGGCGACGAGCCCGACGATCTGCAGCGCCCCGACCGCCCGCTCGGTCCACATCGACACGCCGAACACCTTCATGAAGGCGGCCAGCGTCCAGATCGAGCCCGGCCCGTAGAGGTGCAGGTAGTCCCGGTTGGGGATGTCCCCGTGCAGCAGGCGCTCGGGGAACACGATCATGAAGCCCTCTTCCATGGGGGCTCCCGGGGCGCGGAACACGCCCCGCATCGGCGCCGCGACCACCAGGCCGACCAGCACCGTCGGCAGCACCCAGCGGTGGCGGCCGAACCAGGCCCACACCCGCCGGGTGCGGCCCGGGCGGGCCGGGGCCGCGGGGGAGGCGCCGCCGCCATCCCCGTCGCCGCCGGTGGCGGCCTCGGCGGGCGGGGCGGCGCCGGCCGGCGCCGAGGGATCGTCGGCCGCGACGTCGGTCATGCGGCCGCCCCGGCCGGGAGGCCCACGGGGTGCCAGGCGGCGAACAGGCGCCGGTGGCGGTCCTTGAGGGCGAGGGCGGGCCGCTCGACCACGAAGTAGGAGACGGCGGCGACGGCGACGCTGCCTGCGATGGTGAAGGCCAGCGCGGCCGGGATCGAGCCGTTGAAGATCGGCACGTTGAAGATGTCGCGGTAGATGTCGGTCACCCCCTCGTGCCAGAGGTAGATGCCGTACGACAGCACCCCCAGCACCACCATCGGTCGGCTGCCCAACCAGCGCAGCGACCGGGGAAGCGTCGCACCCGCCAGCGCGACGGGCAAGACGAGCAGGAAGCCCGTCCCGGCGTAGAGGACCTCCTTGACCACGGCCTGGCCCGGCTCGGTCGCCCCGACCTGGAAGCCCAGGTCGAGCCGGGTGGACACCGCCCAGAAGCAGGCGGCCGCGCCGGCCCAGCACAACATCGGGTGGCGGCGCGGCCACTCCAGCAGCCACAGCGGCCGCTCCCGGCGACGCGACCACTCCAGCACCACGGCCAGCGCCATGCCGGGGACGAACAGGTGGAAGTTGGCCGGCAGCCAGTGGAGCCGGGCGTCGAACGTCCCGGTCGTCACGTCGTCGTTGCCGAAGCTGTGGACCTGGTACACGAGCGTGAGGGCCCCGAGCGCCGCCGCGCCGAGCACGGCCAGCTCGGTGAGCACCGCCCGCCTGGGGCCGAGGCGGCGGTAGAGCCACGCCGCCCCGATCGCCCAGAAGGGGAGCAGGATGTAGAAGGCGACCTCGTTCGTGAGCGTCCAGGCCTGCTGGAGGCCGCCCAGCGTGGTGGCGTTGGAATAGCTCTGGAGCAGGCCGTAGTAGCGGACGAAGTCGCCGAAGCTCTGGATGTCGGCCCGCCCCCGCACGTCGAGCACGACGGCCAGGATCGTCAGCGCCAGCCAGTAGCCGGGGAAGATGCGCAGGAACCGGTTGCGCAGGTAGTCGCGGGTGGGCGGCCGGGGCCGGCCGTCCATGCGCCGCGCCACGAACGGCCGGTAGAGCAGGAAGCCGGACAGGGCGAAGAACACCGCCACGCCCACGTCGAGCCGGGACAGGTAGGGGCCGGTGCGGTCGCGCACCGAGAACCCGACGTGCAGCGACACGTGGGTGACCAGCACGCCCATGGCGGCCAGACCCCGCATGCCGTCGAAGCCGGCGAAGCGCCCGGCGGCCGCCGACCCCAGGCCGCCCGGCGGGTCGGCGGCGGTGTCGGCCGGGGCGGTGTCCTCGGGCTTGGCCACCACGTCGGCGCCCGGGTCGCCCGGCGCCTCGGTGTCGGTCGGGGGCGCCCCCGGGGCGGGCTCGGCGATGCCGACGGCCGGCGGCGCCAGCCGCCGCGAGCGGTTGGCCCACATGGCGCTGGCCGCGGCGTCGATCGACACCGCGGCCGGCACGGCCAGGGCCAGCTCGGCCGGCAGGCGCCACACGGTCTGGCCGTAGACGAGGGCCGAGGTCAGGGCCACCCCGGCCACGATCGCCACGATCGGGAAGACGGGACGGCCCACCCGGCGCAGGCCGATGAGCCCGAAGGCGCCGGCCACGCCGATCGCGTACCAGGCCACCAGCCCGATCTCGCCGAGCACGATCTCCCGGCCGGCGTCGTCGGCGTCGCGCTCGATCTGGTCCCGCGGCTGGTAGAGGCCGAACGTGCGGCCCACCCGGGCGGCCGCCACCACGCCGGCCCGGCCCTCGTGGTCCCCGGCGTAGGCCCGGGCCCCGTCGACGGCCCGGCCGAGCGGCTCGTTGCAGGCGGTGGATCGGTAGCCGGTGGCGTCCCCGTGGTAGGCGGTGTCGCAGTTGGCCTCGGCCACCGCGTGCTCGACCTCGCCGGTGAGCGCGGCCGGCCGCTGGTGGCGGGCGACGTCGAAGAGCAGCCAGGGGCCGAGCACCGCGGCCAGGCCCAGCGCGGCCACGGCCAGCTGGGCGGGGAGCGCGAGCCGGCGGGGGGCCCGGCCCCGCCACCAGGCGAAGGGCAGCGCCACGGCGGCGCCCAGCACGAGCGCGGTGGGCCGCACCAGCGTGGCCAGCCCGACCGCGGCCCCGAACCAGGCGGCCGCGCCCGGCGTGCGCAGGTCCCACCACCGGTAGGCGGCCAGCAGCAGCAGGCCGGTGGTGGTCACGACCAGCGTGTCGGCCAGCAGCAGGGTGTCGGTGGCGAACACGGTGGGGCTGAGGGCCACGAGGGCGGCGACGATCAGGCCGACCCGCTCGCCGGCCATGCGCCGGGCGGCCAGGCCCATCGCCACGATGCCGCCGGCGCCCAGCGGGCACGCCACCACCTGGTGCTCGAGCACCGTGCGCAGCCCCAGGCGGCTGGCCAGCGCCAGCACCGCCACGAAGGCGGGCGGCGGTGGGCCGGTCAGCCCGGTCGTGCGGACGTAGTCGTGCCCGTCGGCCAGGCGGAGGGCGGCGGCGTGGACCGCGGCGGGGTCGCCGACCAGCGGCCAGGGCGTGTGCCAGCCGAGCAGGTAGGCCAGGCGGACGCCGAGCCCGAGCACGGCCAGGGCGGCCAGGCCGGCGGCGAACCGCCGGGGCCGGCCGGGGGCCGCGGCCGGCGGGGCCGGGCTGTCGTCACGCGCCGGCACCTCGGCGGGCGCGGCGGCGGTGGGCGGGGTCTCCGTGGTGGTCATCGGCAGGGTGGTGGCCCGAGTCCCCTCGACGTCGATGGCGAGGCCTTCAGCCGGTCGGGCATCGGATCGATGCTAGTGCCGCCGTTCACCGCGCTAGCAGATTCCCGGGGGCGGTCGCCGGGGCGGTCGCTGACTACTCTGGTCCGCCGTGCCCACTGCGCTCCGTGACTGGGGGAGGCGAGCGCTGCCGTCCCTGCCACCGCTCGACCGCCGGGCCCGCTGGGCCCTGGCGATCATCGTGGCCCTGGGCGCGATCGCCCGCATCGTGTGGGCCTTCCAGGCCGAGGAGCCGGTCGAGCTGCGCGACCCGGTGCTCTACCTGATCCTGTCGGACAACCTGGCCGGCGGCCACGGCTACAGCTACGGCCCCGGCATCGACCAGGGCACCACCGCCTACTACCCGCCCGGCTACCCGCTGCTGTTGGGCGGCGTGCTGTGGCTGGCCCGGGCGGTGCTGCCGGTGACGGTGACGGCGTTCACGGTGGCGATCGTGCTCAACGTCGTGCTGTCGGTCGCCACGATCGGCCTGGTGTTCGTGCTCGCCCGCCGCCTGGCCGGGACCGCGGCGGGCCTGGTGGCCGCCGCCCTGTGGGCCGCCTGGCCCAACCTCGTCTTCCACACCGGCGTCGTGCTGACCGAGACGCTGTTCCTGTTCCTGTTCGTGCTGATGCTGATCGTGGCCCTGGGCGACCCGGGCGCGGCCCGCAGCCCCGGCAGGGCCCGGCTGGTCACGGTGGGCCTGCTGTTCGGGGCGTGCATCCTGGTGAGGCCGGTGTCGATCGTGGCCGCCCCGATGTTCCTCATCCTGTGGTGGGACGGTCTGCGGGCCGCCGCCTGGCGCCTGGCGCTGGTGGGGGTGGCGACGGTGGCGGTGCTGGTGCCGTGGGCGGTGCGCAGCAGCCTGGCCATGGACGCCCCGGTCGCCCTGTCGCTCAACTTCGGCGACAACCTGTGCATCGGCCACAACCCCGACGCCGACGGGACGTTCGGCACGCTGGCGCCCCACTGCTACGAGGCCACGGGCCTGCGCCGGCCCGAGGCCGAGACCCGGCGCCAGACCGAGAACATCCACCGGGCCTGGAACTACATCCGCAGCCACCCGGGCACCACGCTGGCCCGCACGCCCACGAAGGTCCGGGTCACGCTGGACAGCGACGCCGACGGCCTGCACGCGGCCGAGGACTTCGGCTCCCGGCCGATCATGGGCGACGGGGCCCGCTCGGTGCTGGTGGCGCTGGCCAACGCGTTCTACGTCGCGGTGGCGCTGGCGGCGATCGTCGGGGCGGTCAGGCTCGTGCGCCGGCCCGACCGCGGGCGCCGGGGCCTGTTCCTCGTCGTCGTCGGGCTGGTCCAGCTGATCCCGCCGGCGGCCACCTTCGGCGACCCGCGCTTCAAGATGCCGATGTACCCCACCATGGCGGTGGCCGCCGCGGTCGCGCTGGTGGCCGGGTGGGACCGCCTCCGGGGCCGCCGGCAGGCGGGCGAGGGCGCGGTGGCCGAGCCCCGCCCCGACGAGTCGCTGGCGCCGGTCTGATCCCGGCCGGCCGTCAGGCCGTGGGCTGCGGCTTCGGGAGGATGGGGGCGTCGCGGCCGGTGCCGCCGCGGCCCGACGAGGCGGAGGCGCCGGAGGCGTCCTCCTCGTGGTACTCCTCCTCGACGTTCACGGCCCAGATGTCGTGCGCCGTGCCGGCGACGATGTTCTCGACGGAGAGCATGGCCGTGTACATCGAGTGGTCCTGGTTGTTGTACCGGTGCATGCCGTTGCGCCCCACCGGGTGGACGTTCGGCGCGTTGGCGGTCAGCCAGGTCCTCAGCACCTCGACGTTGGCGGCGTAGGTGTCGTCGTAGACGGGATAGGCCTTGGGCATGCGCACGACGTAGCCGGCCTCGACGTCGGCCGCGGTCATGAGGCCCATGGTCTCGAGCTCGGCCTTGCCCTTCTCGATCAGCTCCTCGTCGCTGGCCGTCCACCACTCGTCGCCCTCGGTCACCGTGTACTCGAGGCCGAGCACGTTGTGGCCCTCGTCGACCATGTAGGGCGACCACGAGCCGAAGTTCTGCACCCGCATGGTCTTGACCTCGGGGGCGTGGATGTAGATCCAGTTGTCGGTCCAGTCGACCTTGCCGGCCGGGACCACCAGCGCCACCGACAGGAAGTCGCGGAAGTGGAGGTCGTCGGCGGCCTCGACCACCTCGGCCGGCACCGGCGGGTCCATGGCCCGCAGCAGGGCGGGGAACGGCATCGACGAGATCACGTGGTCGGCCGGGTACTCGGTGGTGACGCCGTCGGTCTCGGCCACCACGGCCACCGCCCGGCCCCCCTCGTGGCGGATCCGCACGACCGGCGACTCCATCATGACCTTGGTGCCCGCCGCCTCGACCAGGTCGCGGCACCGCTCCCACATCATCCCGGGGCCGTACTTGGGGTACTGGAACCGGTCGATGAGGCTGGTGACCTGCTTGGACTTGTCGGCCCGCCGGCCCGCGAAGCGGGCCCGCAGCGGCTCCCACACCGCGCTCCACAGCGACATGCCCTTGATGCGCTGCGCCCCCCAGTCGGCGCCGATCTCGGAGGGCGGGCAGCCCCAGACCTTGGTGCTGTAGGTCTCGAAGAAGTGGTGGTAGAGGCGCCAGCCGTAGTTGGCGACCACGTAGTCCTCGAGCGTGCGGACCTGCTTCAGCGGGCGCACCTTGATCCACGCGTACGAGCCGACGCACCGCACGGCCTCGACCGGGCCGATGGTGCGGAGCACGTTCATGACCCGGATCGGGTAGTCGAAGAACCTGCCCCGGTAGTAGATGCGGCTCTTGCGCGGGCGGAGCAGGAACTCGTCGTCGGCGAGGATCTCGTGCCAGAAGTCGTCGACCCGCTGCACCTTGGTGAAGAAGCGGTGGCCGCCGATGTCGAAGCGCCAGCCGTCTCGCTGGACGGTGCGGCTGATCCCCCCGACGACGTCGTCGCCCTCGAGGACCGTGCTCGCCACGCCGTGCCGGGCCATCTCGTAGGCGGCGGTGAGCCCCGCGGGGCCGGCGCCGATGACGACGACCGATCCGGCGCGGGTGGCGGCGTCGGCGTCGGCGGGCGCGGCAGTGGTGGTCTCGGGCTCGCTCACGGTGCGCTCTCCCTCAGCGGTGCGGGAACGTGAACGAGCCACCTTACCGAAGGCCGCTGGCCCGACGGCACTTTGCCCCCCGCGGCGCCCCGGGGACGACCGGCCGCGGATGCCGGTCCGGCCGGCGCCCGTTGCTAGCATCGCCGCTTCATGCGCACGCTGGTGGAGGGAGGCGTCGACGAGGAGCCCGTGGCCGCGTCACCCTCGCGCGGGCTGCGGATCCCGGCCTGGGTCGCGCCGGTCGGCGTCGGCGCCTGCGTGGCCCTCGGGGTCGTGCTGCGCTTCGTCCAGCGGTCGCCGCTGTGGCTCGACGAGGCGCTCAGCGTCAACATCGCCAAGCTGCCCCCCGGCGACCTGCTCTCCGCCCTGCGCCACGACGGCCACCCGCCGCTCTACTACCTGATCCTCCACTGGTGGATGGAGCTGTTCGGCCAGGGCGACGTGGCCGTGCGGGCCCTGTCCGGGATCCTGGCCGTGGCCGCGCTGCCGCTGGCCTGGGTGGCCGGGCGTCGCCTGGCCGGGCGGTCCGGCGGGCGCTGGGCGCTGGTGGTGGTGGCGCTGTCGCCCTACTGGGTCCGCTACGGCACCGAGACCCGCATGTACGCGCTGGTCATGCTGCTGGTGCTGATCGGCTACCTGCTGGTGGGCGACGCGCTCGACCGCCCGACGCTGCCCCGGCTGGCCGGCATCGCCCTGGTCTCCGGGCTGCTGCTGCTCAGCCACTACTGGGCCTTCTACCTGCTGGCGTCCGTGATCGGCCTGCTGGCCGTGCGGTGGTGGCGGCGGCCGGCCACCCGCTGGGGCACCGCCCGGGTCGGGCTGGCGGTGATGGCCGGCGGCCTGCTGTTCCTGCCCTGGCTGGGCGGTTTCCTCTACCAGGCCCAGCACACGGGCACGCCGTGGGGCGTGCCGTTCCGGCCCACCGCCATCCTCGAGATCACCCTGCGCGACCTCGGCGGCGGCGAGCTGACCGAGACCGGTCTCTACGGGTCGGCCGTGCTGATCCTCGCCCTGCTGGCCCTGTTCGCCAGCCGCTCCACCCGCTCCGAGATCGCCCTCGACCTGCACACCTCGCCGGTCGTGCGGCGCGAGCTGGCGGTCACGCTGGCGGTCATGACGCTCGGCGCCGTGGCCGGGTTCGTCACCAGCGCCACCTACCAGAGCCGCTACGCGGCGGTCGTGGTGCCGCTGCTGCTGCTGGCCGTGGCCGTGGGCATCACCCGGGTGCCCAACCCGGCGCGGCTGCTCGTCGGGCTCATCTACGTCGGCCTGTCGTTGGCCGGCCTGGTGTGGGTCAACTACTACCAGCGCAGCCAGGCCGCGGTGGTGGGCCAGGCCCTGGCGGCCGACGCCAAGCCGGGCGACGTGGTCGTGTTCTGCCCCGACCAGCTGGGCCCCGACTACTCGCGGGAGATGCCGGCCGGGCTGCGGGGCGTCAGCTTCCCGGCGCTGACGTCGCCCGAGCGGGTCGACTGGGTCGACTACGCCGACCGCAACGCCGCCGCCGACCCCGCCGAGGTCGCCCGCCGCATCCGCAAGCTGGCCGACGGCCACGCCGTCTACCTCGTGTGGATGCCGGCGTACCGCACCGTCGAGGGCAAGTGCGAGGCCCTGGCCAGCGAGCTGGGCGTCAGCCGGACCCTGGTCAACGCGGACAACACCCGGTTCTTCGAGCCGGCCTACCTGCAGTACGCACCGGCCCGGCCCGTTGGCGGCTGAGTCAGCCGGCCAGCGCCCGCAGCTCGGCGGCCACCGCCTCCCGCCGCCGCACGACCAGCAGGTCGGCGGTGCGGAAGGACGCCACCCGGATGCTCCACGAGTCGATCACGTCGCGGCCGTCGCCCCGGCGGAAGAACGTGGTCATGGGCCCTTCCTGCTGGTAGGCGTCGGCACCGTCGACGGTCTCGACGCTTCGGTCCCGCAGGGTCACCTCGAACGTCGGCATGCCGGGGACGGTACGGCGGCTCCCCTGTGGGGCACGAGAGGGGCAACCCTGTGTTTTTCCCGGGGATGCGTTCCGCGGGGATGTGGATAACTACGCCGAGGCGTCACGCCGGTCGTACGACAGCGTGCCGACAACGACGCCCACGACCGCGGCTCCGAAGACGCCGCCGACGCCCGACGACTACCGCATCGACCTTGCCGTGACCGAGAAGCAGTGCTTCGGCACGGCCGGGTGCAGCGTGACCGTCCGCCCCGAGCTGGCCGTAGCCGGCATCGACGCCAGCGTCTGGGACGAAGACGTCAGCGTCACCTTCGAAGTCAGTGGCGACGAGAGCGGTCCCGTCGTGCAGACCTACAACGTCGACCCTGACGGCAAGTACTACCCGGATGACGTCCATCTCTCGACCGCCAACACCGCGGTCGTGTCCACGGCGAAGGTGACGGCCGTCGGCTAGCTGTGGACGGCGCCGGGCGGGCCGGTGGCCCAGGCCGCCGACACCGCCAGCGACGGTTCGGCGATGGCGTCGTGGCCCTGGGCCAGGTGGATCAGGCCGTTCTCCGCCCGTAGGAGCACGCCCCAGTCCCAGATGGCGTCCGGGTCGGCGCCGGTCAGCGCGGCCAGGCGGTCGGCGCGGCCGCGGGCGAGGGCGACCGGGTCGCCGGCCAGCAGGTCGTGGCTGAACTCCCGCAGCAGGATGCCCAGGTCGTACTCGGGCTCGGCCAGGATCCCGTCGGGGTCGATGAAGCGCCAGCCCCCCGGGGCCGCCAGGTCCTCCAGCGTGTTCCACGGGTGGGCGTCGCCGTGGACCAGGACGGACCGGCCGGGGGCGGACGCGGCCGCCCGGCGCTCGGCCGCGGCCTCGGCGTGGGCGACGATCGAGCCCGGGCACGGGCGCCCCAGGCGCTCCCAGGCGGCGGCCACGTAGCCGGACAGGCGCCGGGCCTCGTCGGCCCCGGTGGGCAGGCCGGGCGGCGGCGTGACCGCCCACAGTGACGGCAGGACGGCGCAGATGGCCGCCAGCTGGGCGTCACGGTCCGCGACCGTCGACTCGAGCGTGCGCCCGAGCCGCTCGACCAGCGCCGCCCCCAGGTCGGGGTCGTGACGCAGCAGCCGGGCGCAGGCCCGCCCGCCGTCGGCGGCCAGGACCGCCACCTCGCGGGCCAGGCCGGCCCGGGCCTCCGGGGTGGGCGCCACCACCTTCAGCACGGCCCCCGCACCCACCGCGACCACGCACGACGCGGCGTCGCCCGCCAGCGCGGCGCCGGGGGCGAGGCCCCAGGCGCGGGCCGCGGCGGCCAGCACGGGGCGCAGGTGCGAGGGTGCGTCGATCGGGGGTCCTCCGGGTCGGACCGGAAGCGTGGCATCCTCGGCCGGTGCCCGACGCCCCCTTTTCCTGCCCCCGCTGCGGGGCCGAGGTCAGCGAGCGCTTCTACGGACCGTGCGACTCCTGCCGCGCCGCGCTGCGGGCGGCCCTCGGCGGACCCGCACGGAGCGTGGAGGTGGCGGATTACGAACCGAAGATGAACGTGACACCGAACGCCGTGGCGCTGAAGGACGATTGACCACCTCCATGCCCTCCTAGCTGCGGGCACGTGTCGGATGAGTGACGAATGTCACCTGGCCGCGCGCTATGGTGCCGACTAGAAAACGCTTTCCGTACCGGCTGGTGGCCACGCACGCGATGGGGACCTGGGGGATCGCCTGGCACCCTCGCCGGTGCTGTCTGGAGTTGGGGTTCGGGGCCGGGCTCCGATGACGAGAACGGAGTCGACGTGGTTCGACGCATCCCCATCCGCGCCAAGGTCGGCGGTGCCTTGGCGGTGCCGCTCCTGGCGCTCGTCATCGCCGCCGGCATCGGGGTGACGACCAACGCCGAGCAGGCCGCCCGTGTCTCCCGCCAGGCGGAGCTGGCCACGACCTCGATCGGCCACGCCAGCCTGATCAGCGCCCTCCAGAACGAGCGCAACCTGGCGATGATCGAGATGCTCGGCCTGTCCGGGCGCATCGCGCTCGAGGTCGGCAACCGCAAGGAGGCCCGCGCCCGGACCGACGCGGCCCACACCACCCTCCACCACGAGATCGCCGGGCAGGGCGACCGCCTGCGGGACGACTACGACGGCGCCATGGACCGCCTGCACGAGCTGTCCGAGGTGCGGGCCAAGGTCGACGCCGCGGTGGCGCAGCCGGGCCGCGATCACTCGCTCGAGGCCCACGAGGTGTTCGGGGCCTACACCCGGATGATCGCCGCGATCTTCGCCTCCCACGACCGGCTGTCGCTGGTGGTCGACGACTCCGGCCTGCGCCAGGGCGACGACCTGCTCCACTACAGCTCGCACGCCACCGACGCGGTCGCCCAGCTGGCCGAGGAGATCCTCTACGTCAGCTCCGGCCCCGGCGGGGTCGACGAGCCGGTCGAGGCGGCCGCCATCGCCGAGCTGCGCCGCGACGTCGACAAGAACAACGCGCTCCTCCGCACCAAGGGCAGGGGGCCCTACGCCGGCGCGGTGCGCACGCTGATGGCCAACCGCCGGGTGCGGGGCATCTCGCCCTTCGCCCAGGACGTCATCGAGCGGGGCGGCAAGGTCGACCCCGAGCAGCTGCTGCGCACCACGCCGCTCGGTCCGGCCGGCGGCTACCTCGGCTTCCGGGACGACGTGGCCAAGGTGCTCAACGAGCGGGCCGAGCACCTCCATCACGAGGCCGACGTCCGCCGCCGGTTCTACCTGGGCGCGGCGCTGGTGACCCTGGCCGCCGCCCTGGTCATCGCCCTGTTCATCAGCCGGTCGATCACCCGGCCCCTGCGGGACCTCAGCCTCAAGGCCCGGGCCATGGCCACCTACCGGCTGCCCGCCGCCGTGCAGGACATCCTCGACGCCCCCCAGGGCGAGGACCTGGTCGTGCCCGAGCCCGACCCGATCGTGGTGGCGGCGCGCGACGAGGTGGCCGACGTGGCCGGCGCGCTCAACGACGTCCAGGGCTCGGCGCTGACGCTGGCCGTCGAGCAGGCCGCCCTGCGCCGGAACATCGCCGAGTCCTACGTCAACCTCGGGCGCCGCAACCAGAACCTGCTGAGCCGGCTGCTCGACGCCGTCGGCGACCTCGAGCGCAGCGAGGAGGACCCCGCCCGCCTGGAGCAGCTCTACAAGCTCGACCACCTCGCCACCCGCATCCGCCGCAACGCCGAGTCGCTGCTGGTCCTGTCCGACGACGAGGCGCCCACCCGCTGGCAGCCGCCGGTGGCGATGTCCGAGGTCGTGCGGGCGGCGCTCGGCGAGATCGAGAACTACGAGCGGGTGCTGGTGCGCACGCTCGAGCCGTCGATGGTCGTCGGCGGGTCGTCGGCCGACTTGGCCCACCTGCTGGCCGAGCTCGTCGAGAACGGGCTGCGCCACTCGCCGCCCCGGGAGCTGGTCGAGGTCACGGGCAAGATGTCGGGCGAGGGCTACTCCCTGACCGTCATCGACCACGGCATCGGCATGACCGACGAGGACCTGGAGCGGGCCAACCTGCGCCTGGCCGGCACCGAGTCGTTCACGGTGACGCCGGCCAAGTACCTCGGCCACTACGTGACCGGCGTGCTGGCCGCCCGCCACGGCATCAAGGTCCGGCTCCAGGGCTCGGTGGTCGTCGGCATCGCCGCCCTGGTCGAGGTGCCCTCCAGCCTGCTGACCGAGCGGTCCGACCGGGCCAACGCCCCCGAGCCCCTCCCGGCGCCGGCATCCCCGCCGCCGCTGCCCCGGCCCGCCCCCGCGCCGGCGACGTCGTGGGCCCACGTGCCCGACGACGGCCCGGGCGAGCGGCCCACGCCCGAGGACGTGCGGGCCGCGGTGGCCCTCATCCGCGCCCGCAGCGCCACGCCGCCCCGCTCGCCCAGGGCCCCGGTCAAGGTGGCCGCCACCGTCGGGTCCCGGGCCGAGGAGGGCGCGGCGGCGGCCGCCATCGTGTCCGGCTACTTGCCGGTGGTGGCGCTGGGCCCGGCCAGCCCCGCGACGCCGGCGGCCGGGACCACCGTCGCCGAGGCCGGCGCCGAGGCCGGCGCCGGCGCGACGACCGCCCGGCGGGGCGACTGGGGCCGCGGCCGGTTCGGCGCGCCCATGGCCTGGGGGCCGGGGGCGGCGCCCGTGGTCAGCGACGCCGAGCCCGAGCGCACCGCCAGCGGCCTGGTGCGGCGGGTACCGCGAGGCCCCGCCGCCGACGGCGCCCCCGCCGCGGGCGGGCCCGGCGGGCGGATGCCCGGCGGCGGGCGGGCGCCCACGATCGACGGCGCGGAGATGCAGCGCTTCCTGACGAGCCTGGCCAGCGGCGTGCAGCGCAGCCTCGACCGCCAGTCGCCCGATAGCGTCGGGGGCGAGCAGGGGTGACGATGCTGACCGAGGAAGCGCGCAACTTCAACTGGCTGCTGGGCACGTTCGTGGCCGAGACCGCCGGCGTCACCGACGCCGTGGCGGTGTCGTCCGACGGGTTGCTCATCGCCCGGTCCCAGACGCTGGACAAGACCGAGAGCGAGCAGCTGTGCGCCATCATCTCCGGCTGCACCAGCCTGGCGCTGGCCGCCGACATGGCCCTGTCCGGCGGGGGCATCGAGCGGGTGATCATCGCCATGCAGACGGGCTTCCTGTTCGTCAGCGCCATCGCCGACGGCAGCTGCCTCGGCGTCGTCGCCACCCGCGACTGCGACGTCGGCTCCGTCGGCTACCAGACCACCGAGCTGGTCACGCGGGTGGGCGAGTTGCTCACGCCGGCGCTGCGCGAGGAGCTCAAGCAGCTGGCGGCCTCGGGCTAGCGGCTCGAAGAACAGGTATCCGCCGGCCTGACGCGGGGTTAGGTTGGGGTCGTGAACGGCGCCACGCCGGGCACCTACCCGACGCAGTACTGGCATCTCCTCGACGACGGCAGGGTGCAGTGCGACGTGTGCCCGCGGGCCTGCAAGCTGCGCCCGGGCCAGCGGGGCCTGTGCTTCGTGCGGGGCCGCCCCGAGGCCGGCGGCGACACCCCCGACGGTATCGCCCTGCTCACCTACGGGCGCTCGTCGGGCTACTGCGTCGACCCGGTGGAGAAGAAGCCGCTCAACCACTTCCTGCCGGGGTCGTCGGTGCTGTCGTTCGGGACCGCCGGCTGCAACCTGGCCTGCCGGTTCTGCCAGAACTGGGACATCTCCAAGTCCAAGGAGATGGACACGCTGGCCGACGCGGCCAGCCCCGAGGCCATCGCCGCGGCCGCCCGCCGCCTCGGGTGCCGCAGCGTGGCGTTCACGTACAACGACCCGACGATCTTCCTCGAGTACGCGTCGGACGTGGCCGACGCCTGCCGGGAGGTGGGCGTCAACGCCATCGCGGTCACGGCCGGCTACATCTGCCCCGAGCCCCGGCGCGACTTCTACACCCACCTCGACGCGCTCAACGTCGACCTGAAGGGGTTCACCGAGGAGTTCTACAAGCGGGTGTGCGTGGGCCACCTCGAGCCGGTGCTGGAGACGCTGGAGTACCTGCACCACGAGACCGACGCCTGGTTCGAGATCACCACCCTGCTCATCCCCGGCCACAACGACGGCGACGCCGAGCTGGACGAGCTCACCTCGTGGGTGGCCGAGCACCTCGGGCCCGAGGTGCCGCTGCACTTCACCGCCTTCCACCCCGACTTCAAGATGACCGACATCGACCGCACGCCGCCGGCCACGCTCACCCGGGCCCGGGCCTGGGGGCTGCGCAACGGCCTCCACCACGTGTACACGGGCAACGTCCACGACCGCGACGGGTCGAGCACGTGGTGCCCGGGGTGCGGGGCGCTGCTGATCGAGCGCGACTGGTACGAGCTCGGCGCCTGGGCGCTGACCGACGACGGCCGCTGCCGGTCCTGTGACCGGCCCCTCGCGGGGCGGATCGACGGGCCGCCCGGCTCGTGGGGACGGCGGCGCCTGCCGGTGCGGTTGACGATCGAGGCGACCTAGTGGGGACGCCGGGGGGGCGTGGGTGACCGCCGGGGGGGCGGCCGGATGGGTGCGGCAGCCGGCGGTGTCCGGCCTGTTCTACCCCGACGACCCGGTCCACCTGCGGGCCGCCGTGGCCCGCCACCTGGCGCCGGCGGACGAGGAGGCCGGGGCGGTCCCGCCGCCCAAGGCGGTCATCGCCCCCCACGCCGGCTACCGCTACTCGGGCGGGGTGGCCGGCGCGGCCTACGCGGCGGTGGCGCCCCACCGGGGCACGGTCGACCGGGTGGTGCTGGCCGGTCCCGCCCACCGGGTGCCGGTCGGCGGCGCGGGCGTGGGCGTGTCCACCGCGTCAGCCTGGCACACCCCGCTCGGTGACGTGCCCGTCGACGCCGACACCTGCCGCGGGCTGGTCGCCGGGGGCGGGGCGGTGGCGGCCGACGAGGCGCACGCGCCGGAGCACAGCCTGGAGGTCCACCTGCCGTTCCTCCAGGAGACGCTGGGCGAGGTCGCCATCGTCCCGCTCGTCGTCGGCCGGTGCACGGCGCGGGCCCTGGCCGACGTCCTGGACGAGGTCTGGGGCGGCGACGAGACACTGGTCGTGGTGTCGTCCGACCTCAGCCACTACCTCGACGACGCGGCCGCCCGCCGCCGCGACCTGCGCACCCGCCTCGCCATCCTCGAGGGCCGCCCCGGCGACATCGGGCCCTACGACGCCTGCGGGTGCGTCCCGATCGCCGGGCTGATGCTGGCGGCCGACGACCACCAGCTCGGGCCACACACGCTGGCGGTGGCGACCTCCGCCGACGCGGCCGGGGACATCAGCCGGGTGGTCGGCTACGGCAGCTTCGCGTTCGACACCCCCCGCGCCCTCACGGCCGACGAGCGCGGCTGGCTGCTCCGTCGCGCCCGGTCGGCCATCGCCTCGGCGCTGCTCGACGAGGACGCCGGCGACGGCGACGCGGCGGGCGACGACGAGGTGCCCGAGCGGGTGCGGCTGCGCGGCGCCTGCTTCGTGACCCTGGACACCGCGGGGGAGCTGGCCGGCTGCATCGGCTCGCTGGAGGCCCGCCGGCCGCTGTGGGTCGACGTGGCCCGCAACGCCCGTTCGGCGGCCTTCACCGACCCCCGGTTCCCGCCCCTCACCGCCGGCGACCTCGACGACACCGTGATCTCGGTGTCGGTCCTGTCGGCGCTGTCGCCACTGCCGGACGGCCACGACGAGCTGGTGGCGGCCCTGCGGCCGGGCGTCGACGGCGTGCTGCTCCAGTCCGGCGGCCACCGGGGGACGTTCCTGCCGGCGGTGTGGGACAAGCTGCCGTCCGCCGACGAGTTCGTGGCCCGCCTGCTGGGCAAGGCCGGCCTCCCGGGCCGCCGCTGGCCGGCCGATGCCCGGGCCTGGCGCTACACCGCCGACGAGTTCAGCGAGGCGGCGCCGTGACGACCCCGCGGGCCCAGCCGTAGTCGGGCTTGCCGGCGGGCGAGCGGACCACCTCGTCGACCCACACGAACGCCTTCGGGACCTTGTAGCCGGCCAGCGTGCGGTGGCAGTGGTCCCGCAGCTCGCCGTCCCCGGGGCGGTCGGCGCCGGGGCGGGCGGCCAGCACCGCCACCACCTCGCTGCCCCACCGCTCGCTGGCCCGCCCGGCCACCACCGCGTCGGCCACGGCCGGATGGGAGGTCAGCGCCTGCTCGACCTCCTCGGCGAACACCTTCTCGCCGCCGGTGTTGATGGTGGCCGAGTCCCGGCCCAGCAGCTCCAGCGAGCCGTCGGCCCGCAGCCGCACCCGGTCGCCCGCCACCGCGTGGCGCACGCCGCCCACCACCGGGAAGGTGGCCGCGGTCTTGGCCGGGTCGCCCAGGTAGCCGAGCGGCACCCGGCCGGCCTGGGCCAGCCAGCCGACCTCGCCGTCGCCCGGGGCCAGCACCCGCGTCCGGTCGTCGGACAGCACGACCGTCGAGCGCTCGGGCCGGAAGCCCTCGCCGTCGGCGCCCGCCACCGCCTGGCGGCCGGCTTCCGACGAGCCGAGCACGTCGACGATGCGGACGCCGCCGCCCAGCCGCTCGACCAGCCGGGCCCGCACCGGCGGCGACAGGACGGCGCCGCCCGACAGCACGAAGCGCAGGGCCCCGAGGTCGTAGGGACGGCGGTCGAGCTCGTCGAGCAGGGGCCGGGCGAAGGGGTCGCCCACGATCTGGAGGGCGGTGACCCGCTCGCGCTCGCAGGTGGCGAGCACGTCGGCGGCGTCGAGCCGGGCGGGGTCGTCCTGGACCACCACCGTGCCGCCCGCGGTCCAGGCGGAGATGGCGTTCCAGTGGGCGGCGCCGTGCATGAACGGCGCCGACGGCAGGGTCCGCAGCCCGGGCCGGGCTGCGGCCGCCGCCACGACGTCGTCCGCCGGGCCCCGGACGCCGAGGGCGGTGGCCAGGAAGTCGCCCTGGCGCCACAGCGTGCCCTTGGGCTTCCCGGTGGTGCCGCCGGTGTAGACGATGTAGCGGTCGTCGGGCGCCAGGCCCTCGGGCGCCCGGGGCTCGGCGGCGGCCAGCGCGTCCTCGTAGGGGAGCGCTCCCGGCAGCAGCGGGGCGCCCGAGCCGTCGTCGACCTGGAGCAGCAGGTCGAGGCCGGGCACCTCGGCGCGCACCTCGGCCAGCGTGGGGGCGAAGCGGCCGTGGTAGATGACCGCCCGGGCCGCGCTGTCGGCCAGCACGTAGGCCAGCTCGGCGGCGACGTAGCGGTAGTTGACGTTGACGCCCACCGCCCGGGCCTTCCAGGCGCCGAGCATCCCCTCCAGGTACTCGTGCCCGTTGAGCAGGTAGAGGGCGACGTGGTCGTGGGGCGACTCCCAGGGGGCCAGGCCGGGGTCGGCCGGGTCGCGGCGCAGGCCGAGCCCGGCGCCGGCCAGGACGTCCGCCAGCCGCCGGGTCCGGTCGGTGGTCCCGGCCCAGGTGCGGGTCACGCCCCCGGCCACCAGGCAGGCGCGGTCGGGCACCGCGGCGGCGATGGCCTCGTGGAGGGCGGCGACGTTGTGATCGCCGGCGGTCACGACGACGCGCGGCGCTCGAGCAGCAGGCTCTGCGCGGCCCGGCCGAGCCGGCCGTCGACGTCGTAGACCGCGCTCTCCGCCAGGCCCATGCCCCGGTCGCTCGGCAGGGTGCGGGCGTCGAGCCCGATCCACTCGCCGGCGGGCGGCCGGGCCAGGTGCAGGGTGAGGTCGGGGTTGAGGAAGATCCAGCCCTCGTAGGGCAGCACCCAGGAGATGCCGTTGCCGAAGTCGGCGGCCGCCGCCGCCCGTTGCACCCCGGTCGGCTCCTCGTCGCCCACCACCGGCCGCCGCAGCTTGAACCAGGCCTTGGCCGGCCCGGGGCGGTCGCCGCCGCCGTCGACGAAGCGCACCTCCATGCCGCTGCGGTGGAAGGCCGGCGAGTCGTCGTCCTCGGCGAAGCGGAACGGGAGCTCCTCGCCGTCGTCGGGGCCGGGCTCGAGGAAGCTGGCGTGGCCCTCGCCGGTGGGCAGGTCGGTGCAGCGCACGGCGACCGCGTGGGCCCGCACGACCTCGACCTCGAGGTCGCCGGCGCTGAGCGACACCGTGATGCCCAGCA
>DATFRN010000116.1:0-16667 GCA_035263165.1 Acidimicrobiales bacterium
GGCGCCGGGGCCAAGCCCTGGCAGCGCGGTGGCTGACGGCGACGAGCCGGCCGGCGGCCCCGCCCCGGCGTCGTCCAACGGCGGCTCCGCTGCGACCGAGGCCGGCATCGAGGCCGGCCGCCACGGCGCGCACGCGGGCGCCGGTGAGGCGGCGGGGACCGAGCGCCGCCGCGCCGCCGCACCCGACGGCGACGAGGGCCCGCGCCGGCCCCGGTCGGTCGACGAGGCCACGACGCGGCTGGCCGAGATCGGCTCGGGCATCGCGCTGACCGAGCTGCTGGCGGGCTTCATCGGCGAGCTGCGCACGGCAGGCCTGCCGGTGAGCCTCACCGAGAACCTCGACGCCATGGCCGCCATCAAGCACATCCCGATCGGCGACCGGGACGCCTTCAAGTACGCGCTGGCGGCGACGCTGGTGAAGAACGCCGCCCACTGGCGCGTGTTCGAGACCGTCTTCGAGGTCTACTTCTCGCTGCGGGGCCGCGAGTACGCGCTCACCGACGAGCAGGCCCAGGCCATGGCCGATCTCGACGAGCTGATGAGCGAGCAGGAGGGCCAACAGGAGGGCGACATGCGCGGCGCCGGCGGCGGCGCCGAGGCCATGACGCCCGAGGAGCTGGCCGAGATGCTCTTCAAGGCGCTCGCCCAGGGCAACGAGGCCATGCTGCGGGCCATCGCCCGCCAGGCCGTGCGCCGCTACGCCGGCATGGAGCCGGGCCGGCCGGTGGGCGGGACCTACTACCTGTACCGGACGCTGCGGAACCTCGATCTCGACGGCGTGATGGACCGGCTGATGCAGCAGACCCGCGAGCAGGCGCCGGACCTGACCCCGCTGGAGGAGCGGCTCGAGCGCGACGAGTACGACGCCCGCATCGACCGGCTGCGCAAGGAGATCGAGGCCGAGATCCGCCGCCGGCTGGTGGCCGACCGGGGCGTCGAGGCCATGGCCCGGACGCTGCGCAAGCCGCTGCCCGAGGACGTCGACTTCATGCACGCCAGCCGGGAGGAGATGGCGTCGCTGCGCAAGGCCATCTACCCGCTGACCCGCAAGCTGGCCGTGCGGCTGGCCCGCAAGCGCCGCCACGGGCGCAAGGGGCCGCTCGACTTCCGCTCGACCGTGCGCCACTCGCTGTCGACCGGCGGCGTGCCGCTCGAGCCCCGGTTCCGCTACCCCCGGCCCTCCAAGCCCGAGATCTTCGTGGTGGCCGACATCTCGGGGTCGGTGGCGGCCTTCGCCCGGTTCACGCTGCACCTGGTGTACGCCATCAGCCACCAGTTCTCGAAGGTGCGGGCGTTCGTCTTCATCGACGGGATCGACGAGGTGACCCGGTTCTTCGAGGGCACCGAGGACATCGGCGACGCGGTCCACCGGGTGAACAGCGAGGCGGACGTGATCTGGGTCGACGGGCACAGCGACTACGGCCACGCCTTCGAGATCTTCTGGCAGCGCTACGGCAAGGACGTGGGGCCGAAGACGACGGTGCTGCTGCTGGGCGACGCCCGGAACAACTACCACTCGTCACAGTCGTGGGTGGTCAAGGAGATGCAGCACCGGGCCCGGCACGTGTACTGGCTGAACCCCGAGCCCCGCAGCTACTGGGACACGGGCGATTCGATCATCGGCGAGTACACGACCCACTGCGACGGCGTGTTCGAGTGCCGCAACCTGCGGCAGCTCGAACGCTTCGTCGACCACCTGGTCTGAGCCTCAGCAGGACACCCTCCTGCCGAGCGAGCGGATGTTGAAGTGGGAGTCGACCGTCACCAGGCGGTTGTCGGCCCAGTGCATCGACTTGGCCCCGCACTGCGTCTCGGTGGACGCCACCGGGCCGAAGCCGGTCGACACGATCCGGTTCCTCATGATCACCCACGGGCCCCTGTCCGGGTTGTGGTCGTCCTGGATGCGCAGGACGTAGCCGTCCGCCACCAGCAGGTTGTCGTAGACGGTGGCCGACTCGGACATGTCGGCGAAGAAGATCGCCCCGGTCACCCCGCACGGGGACTGGGTCACGATCGTGTTGTGGAAGATGGTGACGTTCTGGCCGCCGAAGTAGCCCTGCACGCCGTCGAGGTGCAGCCCCTGGTCGCACGACGGCTTGGTCGAGCGGAAGAAGTTGTGCTCGATCAGCACGTTGTTCCTGCTGCCGTCCTGGGGCTTGGACACCCGGAAGCCGTCGCTGCCGTACAGCTCGCTGCGGCGGATCGTGTACTTGCCGGGGCCGATCGTCCCCTCGCCGGTGTGGGCGTCGAGCCGGCCGCTCGGGTCGCCGAGCACGCTGTCCGCGACGGTCACGCTGAACTGGCGGAGGCGGCTGCCCGAGGGCCACTGCGTCCACACCCGGCCCACGATGCGGGCCCGGCGGATCACGACCCGGTCGGCCTTGATGTTGACGTCCCCGTTCACCCGGATGTCCTGGAGGACGGTGCCGGGCCGGGTCACGTTGATCGACCCGTTGACGGTCCTCTTGGCGACCCAGCCGGCGGGGGTGCCGACCTTGGACGGCGTCGGGTAGCCGGTGAACCCGGGCGGAGTGCAGGACGCGAGGCCCATGGCCCCGAGGATCACCGCAACGGCTAGTGCCAGACCACGCATGGTTCCCTCCGTCGCCCGCCCCGTGCGGACGCCCACCGTGGTGAGCGACCCCCTCCGTGTGCTCTCTGTGGCTGTACTGCTACCCCATGTGGCAGCGTCGCTAACCTCCCGACGATGGTGTTTGCCCCACGTAACGCATTGGCGGTGCCCGGCGGGGCGCGCCATGCTCTTTCGGTGCAGGTCCGCCTGACCGACGACCCCGTCAAGGTGCTGTCAGCCGCCGGGCGGTTCCTGGCCGGCCGGCCGGTGGAGCACAACCTGGTCCTGTCCCTGCTGCAGGCCCGGGCCGACGCCCCCGAGCCCGGCCGCTACGCCTGGGTGGCGGGCGGCGAGGGGTTCGTGGGCATCGGCGGCGTGATCTTCAACTCGCCGCTCGGCTTCCCCGCCACGGTGACCCCCATGGTCCCCGCAGCCGCCGCCGCCCTGGGCGAGGCGGTGGCCCGGGCCTGGCCCACCCTGGCCGGGGTCAGCGGCGAGGCGGCCACCGCGTCGGCCGTGGCCGGGGCGTTCGCCACCGTCACCGGCACGCCGGCCCGGCCGGTCGAGGGCCAGCGCCTGTACCGGCTGGGCGACCTGCGCCCGCCCGCCGGGGTGCCGGGCTCGGCCCGGGTGGCCCGCCCGGCCGACCGCCGGGTGGTGGCGGGGTTCGTGACCGGGTTCTACCGGGACGTGGGCGAGGGCCACCGCGCCGCCGGCGCCGACGACGACCAGGCCGCCCGGATGATCGCCACGGGCCGCCTGTGGCTGTGGGACGACCCGGGCGCCGGCGCCGCCGGCGCCGGCGCCGGCGGTCCGGCCGGGGCGGTGGTGGCCATGGCCCGGGCGACGGCGCCCGACGCCGGGGTGGGCCGGGTGGGGCCGGTGTACACGCCCCCCGGGCTGCGGGGTCGGGGCTACGGCGGGGCCGTCACCGCCGCGGCCAGCGGGGCGATCGTGGCGGCCGGGGCCACCGCCATCCTCTACACCCAGCTCGACAACCCCACCTCCAACGCGCTCTACCAGCGCCTCGGCTACGAGGTCGTGGGGGAGGGCCTGCGCTACGCCTTCGGCTGAGGTTGCGCCGGTAGGCGCAATCGTGGCCCGAGCGGCCCGCTGCGAAGCAGCAAGAGCGGGAGAACCGTCGTTGAGGGCGGCGCGCGTATCTTTCGCACCGCTGGCGACTCTCCGTGGTCATGGGACGTGCGCAAGGCGATTGCAAGCAGGCTGCGAGCGCTCCCGGTGAGGGTGGCGGCATGGAGACCACCACCACGACCCGCGGCGCCGGGCGGTACCACGCCGTCGTGGTGCAGAGCGACATCGTCGGGTCCACCCGGCTCATCGAGCGGGCCGGCGACGGCTACCCCGGCCTGCTCCTGCGCCACCGGCGCATCATCGCCGCGGCCGTCGGCCGGCTCGGGGGTCGCTTCCTGTCCCACGCCGGCGACGGCACGCTGGCCGTGTTCGACCGGCCGGGCGCGGCGGTGCGGGCCGCGGCCGACGCCCAGGCCGCGCTGGCCGCCGAGCCCTGGCCCGAGGGCCTGGCCGTGCGGGCCCGCATGGGCGTGCACGCCGGCAAGGTCAGCGACATGGACGGCGAGCCGGTCGGCCTGGCCATCAACCGGGGCGCCCGGATGATGGCGGCCGCCCACGCCGGCCAGGTGCTCGTGAGCGACGCGGTGGTCGACGCGCTCGGCGCCGGCGATGACGGGCTCGAGCCCGGCCTCGCCCTGGCCGACGCCGGCCGCCACGACCTGCCCGACCACGCCGAGCCGGTGCGCCTCCACCAGGTGGTGGGCGACGGCCTGACCGTCGTCCTCCCGGGCTGCGGCCACCTCGCCGCCGCCTGAGTGGACGCGACGCCATCATACGAACGTATGATGTCCCTGTGGGACGAGCGCCGGATCGGTGGGCCTGGGCCGCACTGGCCTGGGCCGTCGCCATCGGCGTGGCCTGGCTGATGGTGCCGGCGGGCACCTCGACCTCGACGGCGGTCAGCTCCGACGGCACGGTCGTGACCGAGACGTCGCACCCGACCCTGCTGGCGAGCGAGGGCGCGGGGGTCCTCGTCCCGCTGGCGGTGCCCGTGGTCGTCGCCGGCGCGGCGGTGGCCGCCGGCCGGTCCCGGCGCGCCCGGGGCGTGCGGCTGGCCGCCGGCGGGCTGCTGCTGGCGGGCTGCCTGGTGGCCCTGCTGTCGGTCGGCCTGTTCTACGTGCCGGCCGGGGTCGCGCTCGTCGTCGCCGGGTCGCTGACAGCCACCGCCGTCTGACCTGCCCCGACGCGAATGGAAGCGCTTCCATTGACAAGGTGACCCCGGCCACTTATGTTGCTGTCAGACGGGCGTGGAACCGCTTCCACGACAGCAGCCACGGACGCCACGGGAAGGGGGACGGTGGTCACGATCGCGGACGTCGCCGCGCACGCAGGCGTTGGGGCAGGCACGGTGTCCCGGGTGCTCAACGACAGCCCCCGGGTCAGCGAGCGCACCCGGGCCCGGGTGCTGGCGGCCATCGAGGTGCTCGACTACCGCCCGAACCCGCTGGCCCAGGGCCTGTCCCGCGGTCGCTGCCAGACGCTCGGCGTGGTCGTGCCCTTCTTCACCCACGCCTCCGCCGTCGAGCGCCTCCGCGGCGTGGTCGCCGCCCTCGACGGCAGCCGCTACGACCTCGTGCTGTTCAACGTCGAGTCGCCGGTCCACCGCGACGAGCACTTCGCCACCCTCACCCGGCGCGACCGGGCCGACGGCCTGCTGGTCATGTCGCTGCCGCCGCCGGCCCGCAGCCTGGCCCGGCTGGTCGAGTCCCGGGTCCCGATCGTGCTGCTCGACAGCGCCGGCACCGGCGTCCCGTCGGTCGTCACCGACGACGTCGAGGGCGGCCGGCTCGCCACCCGCCACCTCATCGACCTCGGCCACCGCCACATCGCCTTCATCGGCGACGAGCCCGACAACCCGCTCGGGTTCACCTCCAGCACCGCCCGCGAGCGCGGCTACCACGAGACCATGGCCGCCGCCGGCCTGGTCGTCGGCCCCGGCGACGTGCGCCACGGCCCTCACGTCCGCAACGTGGCCCGGGGCATGGCCGAGGACCTGCTCGTCGGCGACGACCGGCCCACCGCCGTGTTCGCGGCGTCCGACACCCAGGCGCTCGGCGTCCTCGAGGCGGCCCGGGCCGCCGGCCTGGACGTGCCGGGCGACCTGTCCGTCGTCGGATTCGACGACATCGAGGTCTCGAGCTATGCAGGGCTGACCACGGTCCGCCAGCCCCTGTTCGAGAGCGGGCGGATCGCGACCGAGCTGCTGCTCGAGTCGCTGGCCGCTGTGGACCCGCTGGGGGAGTCCGAGCTGCGGCTCGACCTGGAGCTGGTCGTCCGGCAGACGACGGCCGGCCCGCTCGAGGCGGCCGCATGAGTTCCCTGCAACCAGACCCAGACCACTACACCATCACCCATCCCAGAGGGGGAGTGAAACCCATGAAACGACAGCGACCGCGTTGGCACGGGGCGATAGCCGCCGGCCTCGCGCTCTTGCTCGTGGCGACGGCGGCCGCATGTGCCGACGACAACAAGAGCGACGACGCATCGACCGGCAGCAGCGGCGATCTCAAGGGCAAGACCGTCACCATCTTCGGGTCCGAGGTCGAGGACGAGCTCCAGGGCAACCAGGACGCCTTCGACCAGTTCACCAAGGACACGGGGATCAAGGTCAAGATCTCGGGCGACCGCAGCTTCGAGACCCAGATCGGCACGATGGTCGACGGCGGCAACCCGCCGGACATCGCCCTGTTCCCGCAGCCCGGCAAGGTCAACGACTTCAAGGACGACATCATCGCCCTGCCGAAGGACGTGACCGACGAGCTGAACAAGAACTTCGACCCGGGCATCACCGACCTGGTGAAGTTCAACGGCGACGTCAAGGGCGTGCCGCTCAAGGCCGACCTGAAGAGCGTCGTCTGGTACAGCCCGAAGTACTTCAAGGACGGCGGCTACGAGGTTCCGACCACCTTCCAGGGCTTCCTGGATCTGGCGGACAAGATGCACGCCGACGGCAAGACGCCGTTCTGCATCGGCATCGGCTCCGATGACGCCACCGGCTGGCCGTTCACCGACTGGGTCGAGGACTTCATGCTCCGCATGAAGGGCCCGGACGTGTACGACAAGTGGTACAAGCACGAGATCCCCTTCGACGACCCCGACGTGCTCGAGGTCGGCCAGGCCGTCTACGACCTGTGGTCGAAGCCGGGTTACGTGTTCGGCGGGGTCAAGAACGTCGCCTCGACGCCGTTCGCCGACGCCGGCCTGCCGCTGCTCAAGGGCGACTGCATGATGCACCGCCAGGGCAACTTCTACTCGGCCAACTTCCCCGAGGGCACCACGTTCGGTCCTGACGGCGACGTCAACGCCTTCTACCTGCCCGGCTCGGAGCAGTACCCGAACATCACGCTCAGCGGCGGCAACTACGCCTCCGCGATGGCGGACCGTCCCGAGGTCATGGCCGTCATGAAGTTCATGGCCAGCGAGGACTACGCCTCCGCTCGGGCGCCCGCCAAGGGCTTCCTCTCCCCGAACAAGAACGTCGACACGTCCAAGTACCCGGACAAGCTGACGCAGCAGTTCGGCGAGATCCTCGCCAAGGGCGATCCGATCCGCTTCGACGCTTCGGACCTCATGCCCGGCGCGGTCGGGGCCGACTCCTTCTGGACGGCAGCGGTCGACATCACGACCGGCCAGAAGACGGTGAAGCAAGCGTTCACCGATGTCGAGGGCACCTGGCCCAGCTGACGTCCCGGTTGGACGCCAGATGAACGCCTATGGTCGGGGGAGGTGCCCTGCGGGGCACCTCCTCCGACAACTTGATACCCGCGACCAGGGGGAGGGGTCATGGGTCAGCTGATCGGCACACTGGTCGGCGTCGTCGCCATCATCGCGGTGACGCTGGGCCTGTTCGTGGGGGCCAACGCGCTCGTCGACCTGGCCCCCCGCAACTTCCGCCTGTTCGCCACGCTGGCCGGTGCCGTGCTCGGCGCCGTGGTCGGCGTGCTCATCAACAGCCAGGGCTGGTTCCTCGGCGGCCTGCTGTGGCCGCTCGGCGGGGCCGTCGTCGGTGCCGTGCTGGGTCGGCTCGTGTGGGCCCGCCACCCACCGCCGGAGGACCGCCGCTGGCGGATCCCCGACCGGGCCCGGCCGGTCATCTTCCTGGCTCCGGCCCTGCTGTTCCTGCTGGTCGCGCTGGTCGTGCCCATGCTGCGCACGATCTACCTGAGCTTCCGCAGCGCCCGGGGCGAGGAGTCGGTCGGCTTCGAGAACTACCACAAGATCCTCACCGACGACGCGATCTTCAACGTCCACAGCGCCGGCGACATCCTGACCAGCCGGCTGTTCCTGCTGGGCGTGCTCATCGCCGTGATCGCCCTGGCCTGGGTCATCGGCCGGGGCGTCGCCACCCGCCGGGGCGTCGACCTGACGGCACCGACGCCGGTGCTGTCGCTCACCGCCACCGCCATCCTGGTCACCCTGGCGGCCATGAGCGCGCTGCGCGGCGTGATCTGGAACAACGTGTTCTGGGTCGTGTTCGTGACCGGCCTCTCGACGATCTTCGGCCTGGCCATCGCCGTGCTGGCCGACCGGGCCAAGGGCGAGTCGGTGGCCAAGTCGCTGATCTTCATGCCGATGGCGATCAGCTTCGTGGGCGCCAGCGTGATCTGGCGCTTCGTCTACGCCTTCACCCCGGAGGGCAAGGACCAGATCGGCGTGCTCAACGCCGTGTGGGTCGGCTTCGGCGGCGAGCCCCAGGCCTGGCTCCAGCAGACGCCGTGGAACTCGCTGTTCCTCATGGCGATCATGATCTGGATCCAGACCGGCTTCGCCATGGTGGTGCTGTCGTCGGCCATCAAGGCCGTGCCCACCGAGCTGACCGAGGCCGCCCGGGTCGACGGGGCCAGCGAGTCCCAGACCTTCTGGCGGGTGACCGTGCCCCACATCCGGGGGACGCTGGCGGTGGTGGTGACCACCCTCGTCATCACCGTCCTCAAGGTCTACGACATCGTCAAGGTCATGACGAACGGCGAGTTCTCGACGAGCGTCATCGCCAACGAGATGTTCGACCAGGCCTTCATCCTGCGGAACTACGGCCGGGGCTCGGTCCTGGCCGTCATCCTGCTCATCGCCGTCCTGCCGCTCATGGTGGTGAACGTGCGGCGCCTGCGCCGAGGAGAGGCATGACCACCATCGCCCCCACCACCCCCGAGGCCGCCGGCACCCGCACGCTCGACGTGCCGCCCACGCCGGCGGGCGAGCCGGCCGGGTCCCGCCTGCACCGGGCCATCGGCAGCATCCCGACCGCCGTGCTGTGGGGGCTGGTCGTGCTGTGGACCATCCCCACCCTCGGCATGTTCGTGTCGTCGTTCCGGCCCGAGCTGGACGTGAAGACCACCGGGTGGTGGACCGCGCTGCCCGACCCGCTGCCGTCGTCGCCGCTGCTGGCCGCCCTCGCGGGGCTGGTGTTCCTGGCCCTCGTGGTGGCGGCCATCTACGGCCTGTCGCGGGTCTACGCCCGCCTCGGGCGGGGCGGCCGCATCGCCCTGAGCGTGGCCGCGGTGGCGGTCGTGGTCGGGATCATCGTCGCCACCTCGCCGGGCACCTTCACGCTCGACAACTACCGGGCCACCTTCGACACGTCGACGCAGGACGCGCCGAACATGTGGCAGCACTTCTTCAACTCGGTGGCGATCACCGTGCCGGCCACGGTCATCCCCATCGCGTTCGCGGCGTTCGCCGCCTACGCGTTCGCCTGGATGGAGTTCCCCGGCCGCCACTGGCTGTTCATCGGGGTGGTGGCGCTGCTGGCGGTGCCGATCCAGCTGTCGCTGGTGCCGCTGCTCCAGCTGTTCACCGGGGGCGCCCACATCACGACGTTCGGCGAGACCATCACGCTGTTCCCGTTCCTCGACCTGGCCGGGACGACGACCGCCGTGTGGCTGACCCACATCGGCTTCGGCCTGCCGCTGGCCATCTTCCTGCTCCACAACTACGTCTCGTCGCTGCCGGCCGACGTGTTCGAGGCGGCCCGCATCGACGGGGCCGACCACCCGACGATCTTCTGGCGGCTGGTGATGCCGCTGTCGGTGCCGGCCCTGGCCGCCTTCGCCATCTTCCAGTTCCTGTGGGTGTGGAACGACTACCTGGTCGCGTCCACCTTCCTCGGCACCGGCAGCGACGCCGCCCCCATGACCGTCCGGCTGGCCACGCTGTCCGGCGGGCGGGGGCAGGACTGGCACCTGCTCACGGCGGCGGCGTTCGTCTCGATCGCCCTGCCCCTGGTCGTTTTCTTCGCCCTCCAGCGCTACTTCGTCCGCGGCCTGCTGGCCGGCTCGGTGAAGGGGTGATCCGGTGAGGCGCCTACCAAGGAGGTCCCTGTGGCCGCGGTGACCATGGAGAAGGTGACGAAGGTGTACCCCAACGGGGTCACCGCGGTCGCCGATCTCGACCTGACCATCGAGGACGGGGAGTTCCTCGTGCTCGTCGGGCCGTCGGGGTGCGGCAAGTCGACCGCGCTGCGGATGGTCGCCGGACTGGAGACCATCAGCTCCGGCGAGATGCGCATCGGCGACCGGGTCGTGAACGACCTGCCGCCCAAGGAGCGGGACATCGCCATGGTGTTCCAGAACTACGCGCTCTACCCGCACATGACCGTCGAGCAGAACGTCGGCTTCGCCCTCAAGCTGGCCAAGCTGCCGAAGGAGGAGATCCAGAAGCGGGTGCGGGAGGCGGCCCGCACCCTCCAGCTGGAGGACTGGATGCAGCGCAAGCCCGGCCAGCTGTCGGGCGGCCAGCGCCAGCGGGTGGCCATGGGCCGGGCCATCGTGCGCGACCCGGCGGTGTTCCTCATGGACGAGCCGCTGTCCAACCTCGACGCCAAGCTGCGGGTGCAGATGCGGGCCGAGATCGCCAAGCTCCAGCGCGACCTCAAGACCACCACCATCTACGTCACCCACGACCAGATCGAGGCCATGACGATGGGCGACCGGGTGGCGGTGATGCGGGAGGGCCGCCTCCAGCAGGTGGACGCGCCCGAGGAGCTCTACGCCGAGCCGGCCAACCTGTTCGTGGCCGCCTTCATCGGCTCGCCGTCGATGAACCTGCTCGACGGCACGGTGACGGTGAACGACGGGACCGCGACCGTCTCGCTGGGCGAGCAGTCGCTGACGCTGCCGTCGGCGGTGCTGGCGGCCCGGCCGGGCCTGGCCGAGCTGGACGGGCGGTCCGTGGTGGTCGGCATCCGCCCCGAGCACCTGACCGACGCCGAGCGGGCGCCGGCCGGGGAGGTGGCCGACGGGACGACCCTGCGGGGCGAGGTCGAGCTGCGGGAGGCCTTGGGCTCGGAGCTGTTGCTGCACGTGCGGACCGACTGCCGGCCGGCGACGGCCGAGGACGTGCGGACCGTGATCGGCGACGTCGACCAGGCGGCCATCGAGGCGCTGGAGCGCCAGGCCGCGGGTGAGGGCGCCATGGTGGTGGCCCGGTTCGACCCCCACAGCTCGGCCCGGGTGGCCGACCCGGTCGTCATGGCCGTGGACGTGGGCCGCGTCCACTTCTTCGACCCCGAGACCGGCGAGCGGGTGGGCGACCGGGAGTCGTAGCTCGCTTCCGTGGACGTCTCCGGTTGGGAGTCAACCAGAAACGTCCAAGGAATCAGGTCGAGCGGCGCACGACCAGCTCGGTGTCGAGCACCTCGCCTGCGGGCGGGGCGCCCCGCTCGAGCTGGTCGAGGAGCATGGCGGCCATGCGGGCGCCCAGCAGCTCGATCGGCTGGCGCACGGTGGTGAGCGGCGGGTCGGCCGACCGGGCCAGCTCGCTGTCGTCGAAGCCGACCAGCGCCACGTCCTCCGGCACCCGCCGCCCGGCGGCCCGCAGGGTGTCGAGGGCCCCGAGCGCCATGAGGTCGGAGGCCACGAACAGGCCGTCCACGTCGGGCCGGCGCTCGAGCAGCGTCCGGGTGGCCCGGGCCCCCGCCTCCCGGCTGAAGTCGGCCTCGGCCACCAGGTCGGGGTCGGCGTCGCGCCCGGCGTCGGCCAGCGCCCGCTCCCAACCCCGGCGGCGGTCGACGCCCGGGGCCATGTCGGACGGCCCGGCCACGGTCGCCACCACCCGGCGGCCCCGCTCGAGCAGGTGGGCCACGGCCCGGCGGGCGCCGCCCTCGTTGTCGGCGTCGACCCAGCCGACGGCGTCGCCGGCGCCGGCCGGCGGCCGCCCGGCCACCACGCACGGGATCCCGGCCGCGGCGAGGTGCCCGGGCAGCGGGTCGTCGGCCCGGGCCGAGACGACCAGGGCGCCGTCCGTGCCGCCCCGCAGGAGGTGGTCCTCGACCCGGGGCCGGTCCTCGCCGGCCTGGGCCATGAGCAGCACCAGCTGGTAGCGGGTCGAGCCCAGCTCGGCCGTCACGCCGAGCGTGGTGCCGGCGAAGAAGGGGTCGGCGAAGAGGCGCACGCTGGGCTCGGACACGACCAGCGCCACCGTCTCGCTGCGGTGCCCGGCCAGGGACCGGGCCGCCCGGTTGGGGGCGTAGCCGAGCGCCTCGATGGCGTCCTCGACCGCCCGGCGGGCCTCCGGGGACACCCGGGGGCTGCCGTTGACGACCCGCGACACGGTGGCCCGGGACACGCCCGCCCGGGCGGCGACGTCTTCGAGGGTGGCCGGACCCGCGCCCGCCGTCTGGGTCACGAGGGCGGATCCGGGTCGAGGCCGTTGTCGGCCATGACGCCGGAATACCACAGTGCGCTGTCCTTGGGGGTTCTTGCCTGGGACTCGAAGTCGACGTGGACGATCCCGAAGCGCTGGGCGTAGCCCTCGGCCCACTCGAAGTTGTCGAACAGCGACCATACGAAGTAGCCCCGCAGGTCGACCCCGGCGGCGATGGCGTCGTGGGCCGCCCGCAGGTGGGCGTCGAGGTAGGCGAGGCGGTCCAGGTCGTGGACCCGGCCGTCGGGGGTCAGCGGGTCGGGGAAGGCGCCGCCGCTCTCGTGGACGTAGAGGGGCGGGGGGTCGTAGTCCTTGGCCACCCGGATCAGGCAGTCGGTCAGCCCCTCGGGCTCGACCGCCCAGCCGTTGGTGGTGGGCGTGACCGGCTGCGGCTCGTGGAAGGCGACGTCGGGCGAGCCGGGCCAGGGCGACGGCGAGGCCGACGCGCCGGGGGCGTGGGACACGTGGTGGCACCGGTAGTAGTTGAGCCCGAGGGCGTCGATCGGGCGGGCGATCTGGGCCAGGTCGCCCTCGTGGATGTGGGCCAGGTCGCTCACCAAGGCCAGGTCGGCCAGCACGTCGTCGGGGTACGCCCCGGTGAGCACCGGGTCGTACCAGAGGCGGTTGGCGATGCCGTCGACGCGACGGGCGGCGTCGACGTCGGCCTCGCCCTGGCTGGCGGGGAGGACGGGGTAGGGGTTGAAGGTGATGCTGATCTCGGCGTCGGGCCGGACGTTGGCCCGCAGGGCGTCGACGGCCAGGCCGTGGCCGAGCAGCAGGTGGTGGGCGGCGGCCACCGCGGCCGTGGGGTCGCCCCGGCCGGGGGCGTGGATGGTGGCGGCGTAGCCGAGCATGGCCGAGCACCAGGGCTCGTTGATGGTGGTCCAGTGGCGCACCCGGTCGCCCAGGGCGGCGCCGACGACGGCGGCGTACTCGGCCAGGAGGTGGGCGGTGGTGCGGTCGGCCCAGCCGCCGGCGTCCTCGAGGGCCTGGGGCAGGTCCCAGTGGTAGAGGGTGACGACGGGCTCGATGCCGTGGGCCAGCAGCTCGTCGACCAGGTCGTGGTAGAAGTCGAGCCCGCTCGCGCTGATCGGGCCCCTGCCGGTCGGGCGGACCCGGGGCCAGGCCACCGAGAAGCGGTAGGAGGCCAGGCCGAGGTCGGCCATGAGGGCGACGTCGGCGGCCATGCGCCGGCGGTGGTCGGCGGCGGGGGCGCCGGTGTCGCCCCGGGCGTGGCCGGCGGCGGCGAAGGTGTCCCAGATCGACGGGCCCCGGCCGTCGAGGTCGAGGCCGCCCTCGATCTGGTAGGCGGACGTGCCGGCCCCCCACACGAACCCGGCGGGGAACCGGCGCGGGCCGTCCGCCGGGCTGGGCTCCGGGCGGGGGCCTGTCTCGAGGTCCGTCACGTCGCTCCTCGTCTCGCTGGTCGCCTCGTCCGGGTGTGAGAGCGCTCCCACGCCCCGCCGCCAGGGGGAACGCGGCTGGGGTGTGAGAGCGCTCTCATACCATCACCTGGCCGCCGTCGCGTCAAGCAGCACGCCGCCCCGGTCAGGGTGCCTCGGGCCCCGGCTCCTCGGCGGGCGGATCCTTCGGCGCCTCGTCCGTCTCCGCCCGCCGGCGCTGGGGGCGGCGGAAGATGCCGGCGATCCCCCGCAGGACCCTGGCCACCGGGTCGGGGAAGATCCCCGGCTCTCCCTCGACGATGTTGGGCATCAGGGCTCCGGCATGTCGAAGCCGCCGCCCGGGTCGTCGCCGTCGTCGAGCACCGCCATGTCGGGGTGGTGGGCCACCTCGACGGCGTCGCCGATGCCGTCGCCGTCGGAGTCGGCGCTGAGCGGGTTGGTGCCGAGGCTGGACTCCCAGGCGTCGGACAGCCCGTCGCCGTCGCTGTCCAGGTCGGCCGGGCCGCCGAGGCCGGGCAGGCCGTCGCCCACGCCCACGCCGGGCATCTCCTGGACGGCGTGGCCGAGGGTGGCCAGCTCGTAGCCGTCGGTCATGCCGTCGTGGTCGCTGTCGGGGTCGAGCGGGTTGAGGCCGACCTGCACCTCGAAGGCGTCGGACAGCCCGTCGTGGTCGGTGTCGATCTCCAGCGGGTTGAGGTGATGGGTCATCTCGAACCCGTCGGTCAGCCCGTCGTGGTCGCTGTCGCCCAGGTGGGGGTTGGTCCCGTTGGTCATCTCGTAGGGGTCGGGGGCCCCGTCGCCGTCGCTGTCGATCATGGGCTCGGCCGGCGGGGGTGCGGCCAGCGCGTCGGGCGCCGTGGGGACCTCGCCGCCCGGCGCCGCCGTGTGGTCCAGCCCGGGCAGGACGGCGGCGAAGTCGAAGCGGTGGCCGGCGTCCCACGACCCGACGCCGTACTTGGTGCCCCGGGCCTCGATGGTCTGGCCGTTGCCGAGGCTGATGGCGACATGGGCCTCGCCGGGGCGGCCGCCGCCCTCGGTGGGCTCGGACGAGAAGTGGAACAGGATGGCGCCCGGCGTGTGCTCGGCCTGGTCGACCGGGATGATGGCCCCGGCCTCCTTGAGCTGGAGGTACTGGAGCCACGACCCGTCGGGCAGGTTGATCCCGACCCGGGATGCGGCCCACTGCGTGAGCTCGGAGCAGTCGAACGCCTTGGGGTTGGGGTCGTCGGCATGGGCCTCGGCGCCCCAGATGTAGGGGTCGCCGGTCTGGGCCAGGGCGGCGTCGAGGAACTGCTGGGTGAGGGCGTGGCCGCCCTCGGGGCCGGCGCCGGGCAGGTGGTCGTCGGGGGCGCCGAGCGGCGGCTCGGCCGGCGGGGCGATGACCCCGCCGGGGGCCGCCATGCCCATGTGGGCCGGGTCGTTGGGGTCGCCGCCCAGCGGGGGACCGGCGATGCTGGCGATGCCGCCGCTGTGGGGGTCCATGTCGACGCCGTCGACGATGCCGTCGTGGTCGGTGTCGATGTGCAGCGGGTCGGTGCCGTGGGCCTGCTCGTCGGCGTCGCTGATGCCGTCGCCGTCGGTGTCGGCCAGGAGGGGGTTGGTGCCGAGCGCCTTCTCGAAGGCGTCGCTCAGGCCGTCGTGGTCGCTGTCGAGGTCGGCGGCGGCCAGGTCGGCGGGGTCGGTGTCGACGGCGATGCCGTGGAGCGGGTCGTGACCCATGGCGACCTCGGTGGCGTCGTCGACCCCGTCGTGGTCGGTGTCGGCCAGGAGGGGGTTGCTGCCGATGTGGACCTCGTAGGCGTCGCTGAGGCCGTCGTGGTCGCTGTCGATGCCCATGGCGTCGGTGCCGTGCGCCAGCTCGAACCCGTCGGTGAGCCCGTCGTGGTCGGTGTCGGGCAGGTGGGGGTCGGTGCCCTTGGACATCTCGAAGGCGTCGGTGGCGCCGTCGTGGTCGGTGTCGGGGCCGGACATCTCGGGGGCCGTGGTGGTGGCGTGGAACGCCGGGGCCTGCCCGCCGGGCTGCTGGCCGGGGAAGGGCGGGTTCTCGCCGCTGCCCATGGGGTCGGGGTCGTGGTAGCCGGTGACCCCGGAGAAGTCGCCGGCGTAGTGGTTGCCGGCGGCGGCCCGGGCCTCGTCCATGTACTGGCGGTAGTCGGCGTGGGTGCCGAAGTTGGACTGGTGGGTGGTGGTCCAGGGCCGCATGTCGGTGCCGCCGTGGGAGATCTCGAAGGCGGCCCGGGCGTTGGCGGAGGGGTCGTAGAGGTTGCCCCAGGTGTTGCCCCGGACGCCGCCGGCGACGTTGACCTGCCACAGGCCGCGGGAGTCCTCGCCGTGGGGATTGTGGGCGTCGGTGTTGCCGCCCGACTCGGCCATGGCGATGGCGGTCCAGGTGACGGCCTGGTCGGGGGTGAACCCCGCCCCCAGACAGATGTTGTAGATCTCCGTCGGCGTCAGCGTGGGCAAGGTCCGCCCCCTTGTGTCCGGGTGCCCAAGATACTCCGCGTGAGGGAATTGGGGACCGCGCGTCGCTGTAGGGTGGTGGGCAAGGGGGAACGAGGCGGTCAGCAAGGCGTGCTGGCGCACAGGCTCGAAAAGGACGAGGCCGCATGATCGTTTGCGGCAAGTGCGGTCACGACAACCCGGACGGCCAGGAGTTCTGCGCGGAGTGCGATGCGTTCCTCGCCTGGCACGGCGTCCAAACCACCGGGACCCCCCGCCCCAAGCCGGCGCCCACCCCACCCGCGCCCGAGGACCAGGCGCCCCCGCCGCCGCCCCCGACCCCCCGCCCGGCCCCACCACCGACAGCCCGCCAGGACCCCCCGGCCCCGCCCCGGCCGGCGCCGGGGGCCCGGGAGGAGCCGCCCGCGCCGCCGCGGCCGGCGCCGGGGGCCCGGGAGGAGCCGCCGGCCCCGCCCCGGCCGGCGCCGGGGGCCCGGGAGGAGCCGCCGGCCCCGCCCCGG
>DATFRN010000117.1:0-3127 GCA_035263165.1 Acidimicrobiales bacterium
CGACCGACTCGTGGGTCACGCTGGCCGGCCTGGCCCGGGAGACCTCGACCGTCCGGCTGGGCACGCTGGTCACCTCGGCCACCTTCCGCCTGCCCGGCCCGCTGGCCATCGCGGTGGCCGAGGTCGACGCCATGTCCGGCGGCCGGGTCGAGCTGGGCCTCGGCGCCGGCTGGTTCGACCGCGAGCACACCGCCTACGGCATCCCCTTCCCGTCGACGGGCGAGCGCTTCGAGCGCCTGGAGGACCAGCTGGCCATCGTCACCGGCCTGTGGACCACGCCCGAGGGCGAGACGTTCAGCTACGAGGGCCGCCACTACACGGTCGCCGACTCGCCGGCACTGCCCAAGCCGGCCCAGCGGCCGCGGCCGCCGATCATCGTGGGCGGGTGGGGCGCGAAGCGTACGCCCCGGCTGGCCGCCGCCTACGCCGACGAGTTCAACGTCGCCTTCGGCCCGGTCGAGGCCGTTCCCGAGCGCATCGCCACGGTCACCGCCGCCTGCGAGACGGCGGGCCGCGACCCGGCGACGATGACCTGGTCGGTGGCGGCGACCGTGTGCTGCGGCGCCGACGAGGCCGAGGTCGAACGGCGGGCGGCGGCGATCGGCCAGGCGCCGGACCAGTTGCGCAAGGGCGGCGTGGCCGGCACGGTCAGCGAGGTCGTCGACCGGCTGGGCGCCTACGCCGAGGCCGGCGCCCAGCGGGTCTACCTCCAGGTGCTCGACACCGCCGACCTCGACCACCTGCGGCTGATCGCCGCGGACGTCATGCCCGCGGTGTCGTGATCAGCCCTGGACGTTCGGCCCGGCCCGCTCGATCGACAGCCGCAGCATGACCCGCTGGTCGCGCTCCATGGCGGCGCGGTAGTCGTCCCAGTCGGGGTGCTCGCCGCTGATGGCGCGGTAGTACTCGACCAGCATCTCCATGGCCTCGGGCAGCGCCACGATCTCGACCGGCCCCTCGACCTGGACCCACTCGCCGAAGAAGCCCTCGGTGAAGGCGCAGATCGCCGCGTAGGGCAGGGCCCGGAGGTGGCGGACCTTGTAGGCGGTCTCGCGGCTGGACACCGTCACCCGCCCCTCGCCGTCGACCCCGACGGTGATCGGCGACATCTGGGTGGTGCCGTCGGCCCGGGTGGTGGCCATCACGGCCCGGTGGTTGGCGCGCAGGAAGGCGCGGGCGGCGTCGGCGTCCATGGCTGCCTCAGTCCAGGGTCCGGAAGACCAGGCCGGTCTTCAGCTTGGGATGGAAGAACGTCGTCTTGGGGGGCATGCGCTCGCCGCCGTGGGCGGTGGCCTCGATCTGGGCCACGGTGGCCGGCCGCAGCAGCACGCCGGCCTGGGCGTCGCCGCCGGCCACGGCCGCCCGCACGTTGTCGACGCCGTGCTGGAACCGCACCTGGTGGGGCGGGAGGGCCGCGAGGGCGAGGTCGAGGCGGGCCGAGTCGAGGTCGCGGGCGTCGGCCAGCGCGTCGGGACGGGGCCGCAGCAGCACCTCGCCCGCCGGGGTGACGGCGGCCAGCGCCCGGGCCTCGTCCATGGCGGTGACGACCGGGACGCCGGCCGGCGGCGGCCCGATCGGCTCGAACCAGGGGTCGAGCGCGGCCACCAGGTCGAACCCGGCGGGCAGGCCGTCCAGCAGGCGGTGGATGGCCCGCACGGTCAGCTCGTCCTCGACCAGCTCGACCAGGTAGGCCAACGTGGCCGCCGCGCCCTCGGGGTTGTCGCCGGCCTCCCGCCGCTCGGCCAGGTAGGCGAGCGAGGTCTCGTAGCGGTGGTGACCGTCGGCGATGACCACCGGCGCCTCGCCGGCCGCGGCGGCGATGGCCGCGCAGGCGTCGGGATCGTCGACCACCCAGACGCTGTGCACCACGCCCTCGCCGTCGTCGAGGACGGCCGTGGGCGGCCGGCCGACCGGGAGCAGGTCGGTGAGGCCCTTGGCCAGCGACAGGCCCCAGATGGCCGACAGGTTGGCCCGGGTGGCCCGCAGCAGGTCGAGCCGGTCGCTGCGGGCCTTGGGCGTCGTGTGCTCGTGGGGGAGGATGTCGCCGGCCGGCGGGCCCAGCTCGAGCGCCCCGATCACGCCGGTGGTGTGGCGGGCCACGCCGGCGTCGTCGGCGTAGGCCATGCGGTACACGGTGAAGGTGGGGCCGGCGTCGCGCACCAGCACGCCGTCGCCCTGCCAGGCGGCCAGCAGGTCGCGGGCGACCTGGTAGCGATCGCGCCCGCCCTCGGCCTCGGGCACGTCGAGGTGGACGGCGTTGTGGGGGTCGCGCCCGGCGAGCGCGGCCCGCTGGGCGTCGTCGATGACGTCGTAGGGCGGGCTGACCACCGCCCCCAGGCCGACCCGGTCGAGGTCGTAGCGCAGGGCGGGGAAAGGCTGGAAGCGGGCCACGGGCCCATCCTGGCAGACCTGTCCCGGAACCCGGAACCGTGCCAGGATGCGCGGCCGTGACCTGGGTGCTCGACCTCGACGGCGTGGTGTGGCTCTCCGACACGCCGATCCCCGGCGCCGCCGACGCCGTGGCCCGGCTGCGGGCGGCGGGGGAGCGGGTCCTGTTCGCCACCAACAACTCGTTCCCGCCCCGGGCCGACACCGAGGCCAAGCTGGCCCGGTTCGGGATCCCCGCCGAGGGCGACCTCCTGACGTCGGCGATGGCCGCGGCCCGGCTGGTCGAGCCGGGGGAGCGGGTGCTGGTGGCCGGCGGGCCCGGCATCGTCGAGGCGGTGCGGGCCCGGGGCGCGGTGCCGGTGCGCGACGGCGACGCCGAGGTGGTCGCCGTCGGCTTCCACCGGGACTTCGACTACGAGCGGCTGCGCGTCGCGGCCCGGGCGGTCGACCGGGGCGCCCGCCTGGTGGCCACCAACGACGACGCCACCTATCCCACGCCCGACGGCCCCATCCCCGGCGGGGGCTCGCTGGTGGCCGCGGTGGCCTACGCCACCGGCGTCACCCCGATCGTGGCCGGCAAGCCGCATGGGCCGATGGCCGACCTGGTCCGGGCGGCCGGGGGCGAGGCGGGCACGGTGGTGGGCGATCGGCCCGACACCGACGGCGACTTCGCGGTCCGGCTCGGCTACCGCTTCGCCCTCGTGCTCACCGGCGTCACCGCCCGGTCCGACCTGCCGGT
>DATFRN010000118.1:0-6112 GCA_035263165.1 Acidimicrobiales bacterium
CACCACCGACGACACCACGACGAGCACCGTCGAGGACCCGACCACGACCGAGACGTACCCGCCGAGCCCCTAGGCGGAACGGCGGCGGCCGCCGCTGCGGCGCAGCTCGCGCTTCTGCTCGATGAAGTCGACCAGCACGTAGTCGCCGAGCGTCTCGGGCGACGTGAAGAACGCCCGCCCCCGGTTGAGCCGGGTCAGCTTCTCGACGAACGTGCGCAGGTGGCCGTTGGGGTCGAGCATGAACGTGTTGATGCGGATGCCGTCCCGCGTGCAGCGGACGACCTCGCGCAGCGTGGCGTCGACCGTCTCCCGGACCGGCGGGTACGAGAAGAACGGCTCGGACATCCCCGGCTCGAAGTGGGCCGTCGGCTCGCCGTCGGTGATCATGATGATCTGCTTGGTGCCCGTCTGGCGGGCCAGCAGCCGCCGGCTGATCTGGAACGCGTGCTGCATGTTGGTGCCGTAGACGAAGTCCCACGAGACCTCGGGCAGGTCCTCGGGGCGGATCTCCCGGGCCACCTCGCTGAACCCGACCAGGCCCAGGTAGTCGCGGGGGAACTGCATCGAGATCAGCGAGTGCAGCGCCATGGCCACCTTCTTGGCGGCCAGGAAGTTGTCCCGCATCGGCATCGACAGCGACAGGTCGAGCATGAGCACGGTCGACGACCGCACCAGCTGCTCGGTCCGCTCGACCTCGAAGTCGTCGGGCGACAGCCGGACCGGGGTGCCGCCGCCGGTGCGGGCCACCGCGTTGCGGACCGTCTTCTCGATCTGGAGGTGGAACGGGTCCCCGAACTCGTAGGCCTTGGTCTCGTAGGTGCGCTCGTGGCCGACGCCCGACCGCTCCAGCTCGTGGCGGCCCAGCTTGTCCCGGGCCAGCCGGGCGAACAGGTCGTGCAGGGCGTTGCGGCCGATGCGGCGCAGGCCCTTCGGCGTGAGCTCGAGACGGCCCTCGCGCTGGTCGATGAGGCCGGCCTCCTCCAGCATGCGGGTCAGCCGGCCCAGCTCGTCGAGGCTGCGGGCGGCGTCGTCGCCCAGCAGCTCGCGGGCCCGGTCGATGTCGGCCTCGGCCAGCGCGCCGGGGTTGGCCGCGCCCCGCAGCAGCTGCTCCAGCCGGTCGAGGTCGCCCAGCTCCTCCAGGGTGGAGGCGGCCTGGGACAGGCCGAGCGGGTCCTGGCCCCGGAAGTCGTAGCCCTGGTCCCAGCCCATGTTGGGGAACATGCCCCGCAGCTGCGATCCCAGCTGGTCGACCTGCCAGCGCAGGTCCATGTCCTCCAGCAGCTGCTCGGCCAGCTGGGCGATCTGGGCCCGCTGCTCGGGCGTCATCGAGGCGAGCATGGCCTGCATGGCCGCCATGCGCCGGGCCAGCACCTCCAGCAGCTCGTCGAGGTTCTGGGGGTTCTCGGGGAAGAAGTCGCCGTAGCGCTCCATGAACCCGTCGAAGTCGGGCTCCTGCCCCGCCGCCCGCTGCTCGAGCATGTGGTTGAGCTCGGCCATCATGTCCTTGAGCCGGCCCATGTCCTCGGGCGTCATCTCGTTGACGGCGCCGGTCATGCGGTTGACGTAGCTGTCGAGGACCTGCTGGCGCAGCTTCTCCATCAGCTCCTCGAACCGCTGCTGGGCCTGGGGCGAGGCGAAGTCGTAGTTCTGCAGCTCGCGCACCATGCCGGCCAGGTCGGACGGCAGCATCTCCAGCTGCATGTTGCGCTCGTCGGCCGCGCCCTGGGCCGTCTCGGCCCGGCGGGGGTCGCCGCTGTCCAGCGCCTGCTGGAGCTGGCGGTCGACCTCGTCGCGCTCGGTCTGGACCACCTCGCGCAGCTCCTCGGCGATCTCGTCGTAGACCCCTCCGAGGTCGAAGCGGTCGAGCCGCTCCTGGCGCTCGCGCCGCAGCTTGTCGAGCAGTTGGCGCAGGCCCTGGACGTTCTGGCCCTGGCGGTCGCGGAAGCCCTGCTGGAGCAGCCGGCGCAGGGCGGCGTGCAGGTCGCCGTGGTAGAGCAGGTCGTCGGTGATCTGTTCCAGCACCGCATCGGCGTCGAGGTCGAACCCGACCTGCGTGCCGTCCCACCGGCTGTAGCGGAAGCGCGGGCGCGTCATGGCGCCACGGTACCGGGCATCCCCGCTGGGGGGACGCCCGGGTGCGGATGGGGGCTGCGCCCGATCGTGGCGGCCGGCCGGCGGGCGCACGCTGGCGGCATGAACACCAACCCCGAGCCCCAGCCCATCCACAGCGCCGGCTGGATCACCCAGACCTACGTCTCGTTCGCCGTCTCGCTGTCGGCCCTCGGCCTCGGCATCGCCTACCTGCCGGCCGACCCGTGGCAGCGCGCCTTCCTGGCGGTCGCCGCCCTCTACGCCGTCACGTCGTCGATCGGCCTGGCCAAGACCGTGCGCGACCAGCACGAGTCCCGCCAGATCGTCGCCCGGGTCGACGAGGCCAAGCTGGAGAAGCTGCTGACCGAGCGCGACCCCTACAAGGTGGCGTCGTTCTGATGCGGCCGTAGTCTCGGCCCCGATGCGCGTAGAGATCTGGTCCGACATGGTGTGCCCGTGGTGCTACGTCGGCACCCGGCGGTTCGAGGCCGCCGCCGCCCGGGTGCGGGCGGACGGGCGCGAGGTCGAGGTGCTGCACCGGGCGTTCGAGCTCGACCCGACCGTCCCGCGGGGCTGCCAGGACCTGGCCGAGTACCTCGGGCGCAAGTTCGGCGGGTCCGGCCGGGTGTCGGCGGCCCACGCCCGGCTCGACCTGCTGGGCGGCGACGTCGGCATCGACTTCCGGTGGGAGGGCAAGCGCCGGACCAACAGCTTCGACGCCCATCGCCTGTCGGCCTGGGCCCTGGCCACCGCGGGCCCGGAGGCGCAGGCGGCGCTGGTGCAGCGGGTGTTCCGGGCCTACTTCACCGACAACCTCGACATCGCCGACCACGGGGTGCTGGCGTCGCTGGCGGGCGAGGCGGGCCTCGACGCCGAGGCCGCGGCGGCGGCGCTGGCGTCGGACGAGTGGGCGGGCGAGGTGCGGGAGGAGGAGGCCCGGGCGGCGGCGATGGACATCCACGCGGTGCCCACGTTCGTGGTCGACGGGCGCTTCGCCATCCCCGGCGCCCAGGACGAGGACACCTTCGTCCGGCTGCTGGCCAAGGTGGCATGACCGGCCCCTGGTGGGGCACGGCCGCCGCAGCCACCCAGTGCGAGGGCGCGCCGCCCCGGTCGGACTGGGCGGGCTGGGAGGCGGAGGGCCTCGTGCCGCCGTCGCGGGACGGCAGCGGCTTCCGCACCCGCTACGCCGACGACGTCGAGGTGCTGGCGGCGGCGGGCATCACGCGGCACCGGCTCACGGTGGAATGGGCCCGGCTGGAGCCGTCCCCCGGGCGGTGGGACGAGGACGAGGTCGCCCACCTGCGCCGGGTCCTGGCCGCCGCCCGGTCGGCCGGGGTGGCGATGTGGGCCTGCCTGCTGCACGGCACCGCCCCGGGCTGGTTCACCGACGACGCCCGGGGCTGGCGGGACGACAAGGCGGCCACGCTGACCTGGCCCCGCCACGTCGACCGGGTGGGCGAGGCGCTGGGCGACCTGGTGGCCGGATGGGTCCCGATCCACGAGCCGGACCTGGCCGCCCGGCTGGGGTACCTCGACGGCACGTTCCCCCCGGGCCGCCGGTCGGAGGACGACCACCGGGTGGCGTCCGCCGCCCTGCGCTCGGCCGAGGCCGAGGCGGCGCGGTTGCTGCGCACGCCGGCGACGCCCGTGGCGGTGACCTGGCGACCGGGTGCGCCGCTGCCGGAGTCGGACGACCTTCTGGTGGTGAGCGCTCCGGTCGATCGGCTGGAGGAGCCGCTGGCCCGGGCCGCGGAGGAGGCGGCGGATCGGCGGCTGCTGGTGGTCACCGGCGACCCGGACACGACGGCGTCGGATGCTCGGCGCAAGGAGCGGCTCCAGGCGGCGGTGGACCTGGTGCGGATCGCCGTCGAGGACGGGGTGCAGGTCGAGGGGGCGTTCCACCAGCCCGCGATCGACGGGTACGAGTGGCATCGGGGGTTCGACGCCAAGCTCGGGCTCTTCGATCGGGATCGCGATCCGAGGCCGGCACTGGCGGCGCTCGCCCCACCGACCGAGGCCACGAACTAGCTTCCGCGGCGATGGACCCGGTCCTCGCCCGGAAGATGTGGCGCACCCTGGAGCCGTACCACGGCTTCATCTACTTCTCCCCCCTCGCCACGGAGGCCTACGCCGCCCTGGGGGTCACGGGGCGGGCGGGCTACTTCGCGTCCCGGGCCGCGGCCATGGGACCGGTGCCGGCCGAGGTCGTGATCGCCACCTTCTACAACTTCCACCCGGCCATCGTGCGGGCCGCGATCCCTGCCGCCTGGGACCGGGCGGCGCCCGCCGCGCTGGTGGAGGCCCGGCTGCAGGCCGTCGACGCCACGCTACGGGACGCACTGGGCGACGCGATCGGCTCGGACGAGATGCAGGCCGCCGCCACCACCGCACGGCGCGCCGCCGAGGCGTGCACCCCCGAGGGTCGGCCCCTGTTCGCCGCCCACGCCGCCCTGCCCTGGGCCGACGAGCCGCACCTCGTGCTGTGGCAGGCGGTCACCCAGCTGCGGGAGTTCCGGGGCGACGGCCACATCGCCGCGCTGGTGCTGGAGGGGCTCGACGGCTGCGAGGCGCTGGTCACCCACGGGGCCGACGCCGAGAGCCCGGTGGGGCTCGGCATCCTCCAGGACACCCGGGCCTGGCCCGACGACGAGTGGGACGCCGCCCGGGCGCGACTGCGGGAGCGGGGCTGGCTGGACGCCGACGACGCGCTCACGGCCGAGGGCGAGGAGGCCCGCACCCGCATCGAGGACCGGACAGACCAGCTCGCCCTGGCCCCCTGGATCGCCCTGGGCGAGGACGAGGCCGACCGCCTCCGGGCCACCGTCCGGCCCTGGAGCCGGGCCCTGGCCCGCGGGATCTAGCCCGGCTAGCCCCTGGACCGGTAGGTCGCCCGCCCGTCGATGGCGTCCTTGTTGAGGCGCTTCGACAGGTGCAGGCCCTCGAGCACCAGCTCGACCGCGCTCGCCACCACCGCCGGGCTCTCGTCGCCGCCGGCCAGGGCGGCGACCGGCTCGCGCAGCGCCGGCACGTCCTCGACCAGGCGGGCCAGGTCGGCCGAGGTCACGTCCTCGCCGGTGTGGACCACCGCGCCCTCGTCGAACGACGTCACCACCGCCCGCAGGTTGCCGGGGTTGACCTCCCGCTTGAACACCATGAGCACCGCCGACTTCAGCAGGTGGTCGGCGATCTGCTCGTCGCGCCCCTCGTCGAGCGTCTCGATCTCGACCTTGCCCATCGTCGACGCGGCCAGGGCGTCGAGGTCGCTCACCCGGGGGCTCACGTCGCGCTCGCCGTGGCGCAGCGCCCGGCGGATGGCGTTGGCCACCATCACCTCGTGGTTGGCCACGGTCAGCCGCACCGACACGCCCGAGCGCTGGTTGATGTGGGCGCTGTCGCGGGCCAGGTGGGACAGGGTGGCCACGATCTCGGTCATGTACGGCGGCACCGTGACCCGCACGCCCTCGACCTCGAACGGCCGGGCCTCCTGGTGGGCGATCGCCACCTCGGTCTCGACGTCGAGCGGGTAGTGGGTGCGGATCTGGCTGCCGAACCGGTCCTTCAGCGGGGTGATGATGCGGCCCCGGTTGGTGTAGTCCTCGGGGTTGGCCGAGGCCACCAGCAGCACGTCGAGGGGCAGGCGGATCTTGTAGCCGCGGATCTGCACGTCGCGCTCTTCCAGCACGTTGAGCAAACCCACCTGGATGCGCTCGGCCAGGTCGGGCAGCTCGTTCATGGCGAAGATGCCGCGGTTGGTGCGGGGCACCAGCCCGTAGTGGAGGGTCAGCTCATCCGAGAGATAGCGGCCTTCGGCCACCTTGATGGGGTCGACCTCGCCGATGAGGTCGGCGATCGATGTGTCGGGGGTCGCCAGCTTCTCGCCGAAGCGCTCGCTGCGATGGATCCAGTCAATGGGCGTGTCCTCGCCCTTCTCTCCGATGAGGTCCTTGGCGTGGCGGGACACGGGGTGGTACGGATCGTCGTTGATCTCCGAACCGGCGATGATGGGGAGCCACTCGTC
>DATFRN010000119.1:0-14871 GCA_035263165.1 Acidimicrobiales bacterium
CAGCCAGTTGGGCAGCGGGTTCTTGCCGGCCACCGTGACGTTCACGTAGTCCCGGCTGCGCAGGCAGTGGTCCGTGACGGACAGCAGAGTGTTGGCGTCGGGCGGCAGGTAGACCCGCACCACTTCGGCCTTCTTGTTCACCACCACGTCGAGGAAGCCGGGGTCCTGGTGGGAGAAGCCGTTGTGGTCCTGGCGCCACACGTGGCTCGACACCAGGTAGTTGAACGACGGGACCGAGGCCCGCCACTCCAGCTCGCGGGTGATCTGGAGCCACTTGGCGTGCTGGTTGAACATCGAGTCGACGATGTGGATGAACGCCTCGTAGCTGTTGAACAGCCCGTGGCGGCCGGTGAGCGTGTAGCCCTCCAGCCAGCCCTGGCAGGTGTGCTCGGACAGGATCTCCATGACCCGCCCGGCCGGCGCCAGGTCCTCGTCGCCCGGCACCTGCTCGGCCACCCACTGGCGCTTGGTGACCTCGAACACGGGTGTCAGCCGGTTCGACTTGGTCTCGTCGGGGCCCATGATCCGGAACGTCTCCATGTTCCGGGCCACGACGTCGCGCAGGAACGTGCCCATCACCCGCGTGGGCTCGGAGGCGGTCTTGCCGTGCTGGGCGACCGGCTGGGCGAAGTGGCGGAAGTCGGGCAGGTCGAGCGGCCGGGTCAGCAGGCCGCCGTTGGCGTGGGGGTTGGCGCTCATGCGCCGGGCGCCCTCGGGGGCGAGCGCCGCCACCTCGGGGCGCAGCCCGCCGCCCTCGTCGAACAGCTCCTCGGGCCGGTAGCTGCGCATCCACTCCTCGAGCATCCGCAGGTGCTCGGGCTCCTCGGCCAGCCCGGCCAGCGGCACCTGGTGGGCGCGGAAGGTCCCCTCGACCGTCACGCCGTCGACCTCGCGCGGCCCGGTCCAGCCCTTGGGCGTGCGCAGGACGATCATCGGCCAGGCCGGCCGGCCCTGCTCGCCGCCCTCCCGCCAGGTGTGCTGGATGGAGGCGATCTGGTCGAGCACGTGGTCGAGCGTGTCGGCCAGGGCCCGGTGGACCTCGTCGGGCTCGTCGCCGGTCACGACGTGGACCGTGTGGCCGTAGCCCCGGAACAGCAGGGTCAGCTCGTCGAGCGGGATGCGGTCGAGCACCGCGGGGTTGGCGATCTTGTACCCGTTGAGGTGCAGGATCGGCAGCACCGCCCCGTCGGTCACCGGGTTGAGGAACTTGTTGGAGTGCCAGGCGGCGGCCAGCGGGCCGGTCTCGGCCTCGCCGTCGCCGATGACGCACGCCACCACCAGGTCGGGGTTGTCGAGGGCGGCGCCGTAGGCGTGGGACAGGGCGTAGCCCAGCTCGCCGCCCTCGTGGATCGAGCCCGGCGTCTCGGGCGCGGCGTGGCTCGGGATGCCGCCCGGGAACGAGAACTGGCGGAACAGCTTGCGCAGCCCGTCCTCGTCGGGGCCGACCCGGCCGTAGGTCTCGCTGTAGGTGCCCTCCAGGTAGGCGTTGGCCACCATCCCGGGGCCGCCGTGGCCGGGGCCGCAGATGTAGATCATGTCGAGGTCGCGGGCCCGGATCACCCGGTTGAGGTGGGCGTAGAGCAGGTTGAGACCGGGCGTCGTCCCCCAGTGGCCGAGCAGGCGGGGCTTCACGTGGTCGAGCGTCAGCGGCTCCCGCAGCAGCGGGTTGTCGAGCAGGTAGATCTGGCCGACGGAGAGGTAGTTGGCGGCACGCCACCAGGCGTCGACGAGCGAGAGCTCGTCGGCGGAGGCGGACGCGTCCGTGGGAGCGGTGGTCGCCATGGGGCGAATGTTTCCACACGGCCACCCTCGGTAGTCGGGAGACCCCGTGAACAGGGGGTGTCGTTCACACAACGAGTTCGTGCGCTGGCGCCCTGGCGTGGGATTATGACCGTTACGCGACGCGGGCGGGCTGCGGGCGGGAGGGAGCGAAGCGTGGAGTTCAAGTTGCTGGGCACCCTCGAGGTGGCCCGCGACGCCGCGCCCGTCGACATCGGCGGGACCCAGCCGCGCACCGTGCTGGCCATGCTCCTGGTGGCCGGCGGGCGGGTGGTGCCGGCCGAGTCGATCATCGAGGCGCTGTGGGGCTACGACCCGCCCGACTCGGCGCCCGGCACGCTCCAGAGCTACGTGTCCCGGCTGCGGCGGGCGCTGGTGCCCGGCGGCCCCCGCAGCGAGGCGACCCGGGTCCTGGCCTGGGAGCCGCCCGGCTACAAGCTGGTCGTCGGGTCGAGCGCGCTCGACACCCACCGCTTCGAGGTGCTGGCCGACCAGGGCCGCGGGATGCTGCTGGCCGGCGACTACGAGGGCGCCCGCGACCGGCTGGCCGAGGCGCTGGCGCTGTGGCGGGGGCCGGCGCTGCTGGAGTTCGCCCACCTCGACTTCGCGTGGGGGTTCGCCGCCAAGCTGGAGGAGCGCCGGCTGGTCGCCACCGAGGACCGGGTCGACGCGGACCTCCGCCTCGGCCGCCACGCCGCCGTGGTCGGCGAGCTGGGCGAGCTGGTGGCCGCCCACCCGCTGCGCGAGCAGCTGCGCCATCACCTGGCCCTGGCCCTGTACCGGTCGGGGCGCCAGGCCGAGGCGCTGCGCATCCTCGACGACGCCCGCCGCACCCTGCGGGACCAGCTGGGCATCGACCCCGGGCGGCCGCTGACCGAGCTGGAGGCGGCGATACTCGCCCAGGACGCCGCCCTCGACCTCCCGGGCACGGCGCCGGCCGACTCCGGGCCGGTGCCGGTCCCACGGGAGGACACACCCACCCCGCCGCCGTCCACCCCGCCGCCGCTGCCGGCGCCCGCCCCGTCCCCCGCCACCGCTCCGCCGTCCTCGGCCGTGCCGCCGGCCGCCGTCGGGGTGCCGGCCGCCACCACCCGGCTGGTGGGCCGGGACGTCGAGCTGCGCCAGGCGCTGGCCGCGCTGGGCGAGGCCCGCTCGGCCACCCGGGTGGTGCTGGTCGAGGGCGAGCCGGGGATCGGCAAGACCCGCCTGGTCGAGGAGCTGGCCGCCGCGGCCACCGCCGCCGGCGCCGGCGTGCTGTGGGGCCGCGCGTTCGAGGGCGGCGCCACCCCGGCCTTCTGGCCCTGGCTGCCGCCCCTGCGCACGCTGGTGACCCGGCCGGGCATCGGCGCCAGCGGCCTGCCGATCGAGCTGGCCAGCCTGGTGTCCGACCACGGCGGCGGCGCCCCGGCCAACGAGCGCGGCCGGTTCGTCCTGTTCGACGCGGTGGCCCGCCTGGTGGCCGAGGCGGCGGCCCAGGAGCCCCTCATGCTCGTGCTCGACGACGTCCAGTGGGCCGACCTGGCCTCGCTGGAGCTGCTCACCTTCGTGGCCGGCCAGCTGGTCGACAGCCCGGTGCTGGTGGCGTGCACCGTCCGCCAGCTGGAGGTGGGCCGCAACGACGCCGTGGTCGAGGCGCTGGCCGCCCTGTCCCGGGCGCCCGCCACCCGCCGCATCCTGTTGCGGGGCCTGTCCCACCTCGACACCGCCGAGCTGGTCGAGCTGGCTGCGGGCCGGCCGGTCGAGGAGGACGTCACCGCGGCCATCCAGCTGCGGGCGGAGGGCAACCCGTTCTTCGTCACCGAGCTGGCCCGGCTGGTGGTGGCCGAGCGCGACCGCGAGGAGACGCTGGGCGCCGTGGCCCCGGGCGGCGACGTGCCCTCGGGCGTGCGCGACGTGGTCCGCCGGCGGATCGCCCTGCTGCCCGAGCCGACCGGGGCGCTGCTGAAGGTGGCGGCGGTCATCGGCCGCGACGTCGACCTCGGGCTGCTCACGACCGCGTCCGGCGGCGACGTCGACGAGGTGCTCGACGGCATCGAGCCGGCGGTGGTCCACCGGCTGCTGGCCCCGGTGCCCGACCGCCCGGCCACGTTCCGGTTCTCCCACGCGCTCGTGCGGGAGGTGGTGGCCGACGACGTGTCGGCGCTGCGCCGGGCCCGCATCCACCTGGCGGTGGCCGACGCCCTGTCCGCCACCGTCGGCGACCTCGACGACGCGGCCGAGATCCTGGCCGAGCACCTGTGGGCGGCGGCGCCCATCGGGGTGGGCCAGCGGGCGGCCGAGGCCATGGAGCGGGCGGCCGACGTGGCGGTGCGGCGCTACGCGTTCGAGTCGGCGGAGACCCTGTTGGGCCGGGCCGTGCAGCTGCGGCGAACGTCGGCCACGACGCCGATCGACGCCGAGGCCGAGCTGCTCGACGCCAGCCGGCTGCTCTCGATCCAGCGCTCGGTGCGGGGCTACGCCAGCGTGGGCGAGTCGCCCCACCTGCGGCGGGCCAAGGAGCTGGCGGTGCGCGTCGACCGGCCCGACATCCTGGCCCGGCTGCTGTGGACCGAGTGGGCCGCCTACGACACCATGTGCGACTTCGACCGGTCCGACGCCCTGGCCCGCCAGCTCTTCGACCTGGCCGGCGAGTCCGAGGACCCGATGGCCCAGGTGGCGGGCAGGGCCGCCATGGCCATCAGCCGCTGGCACCACGGCGTGGTCGGCGAGGCCAGCGACCTCATGGACAAGGCGGTGGCCGCCGGCACCGCGGTCCAGCTCCCGGCCATGACCATGGGGCTCGACCTGGAGGTCCTGCTGCTGCCCCACCCGTTCAGCCTCTACCTCCACGTGCTGACCGGGGCCGAGGACGCCCGCTCGGGCGAGTCGGCCTTCGAGGCCCTGGCGGCCGCCGCGCCCGACCGCTACGCGGTGTCGCTGGTCGAGATGTTCGCAGCGGCCGGCGCGCTGGCCACCGGCGAGCCCGAGTGGGCCGAGCGCGCCGCCCGCCGGGGCATCGAGGCCGACCCCGAGTCCACGTTCTCGTTCTGGGGCCGGGGGCTGCACGCCTACCTGGCCGTCGCCCTCGTCGACCAGGGCCGGCTCGACGAGGGCCTCGAGCACATCGAAGTCGCGATCGACCGCTTCATCGACGTGGGCGGCCGCACCGGCGTGGGCCTGTACCGGGCCATCCTGGCCGGCGGGCTGGCGGCGGCCGGCCGGCTGGCGGAGGCCGAGCCCGCGCTGCGGGCCGCCCGCCGCGAGCTCGACCTCTACGACGAGCGCTTCGCCGAGCCATTGGTGCTGGAGGCCGAGGCCCGCGTCCGCCACGCCCGGGGCGACGACCCCGAGGCGGTCGCGGGCGTGTTCGCCGAGGCCATCGCCCTGGCGGAGGGCCAGGGCGCCCACGGCATCGCCGGCCGGCTACGCCGTTCCGTGGACGAAATTGGTTGACTCCCAACCAGATTCGTCCACGAAATCGACCGCCTCGGCGATGCAGGCGTAGTGCTCCAGCGCCTCGTTGAGGCCGTGGTCGCCGTCGAGGCCGAGGATCACCTCGTCGGCCCCGGCGCTGCCGGTGGCGACGAGGTCGTCGGCCACCTGCTCGACCGAGCCGTGGTACGAGGGGCGGTCGCCGCCCTCGATCGGGCGGTCGGTCAGGTGCACGCCGGCCCGCACCACCAGCGCCAGGTCGTCGGGGTCGCGGCCGTGCCCGGCGGCCAGCGCCCGCACGGTCGTCCACATCGGGCCCAGCTCGGCCACGGGCACGCCCCCCGGGTTCCAGCCGTCGGCCCGCCGCGCCACCCGGTCGAGGGCGTCGGGGGTGTAGCCGGCCAGCAGCACGGGCGGCCGCGGCCGCTGGGCGGGCCGGGGCCCGACGTCGCCGCCGGCCCAGGCGGCGCCGAGCACGTCGAGCGCCTCGTCGAGGCGCCGGCCCAGCTCGCGCTGGGGGACGCCCGCGGCCCCGTACCCGTCCAGCGACCAGCCGAGGCCCAGGCCGACGGTCAGGCGCCCGTCGCTCAGCACGTCGAGTGAGCTGAGCGACCGGGCCAGCAGGGCCGGGCGGTACCAGGGGGCGACCAGCACGCTGGTGCCCAGCCGCACCCGGCTGGTCACCGCGGCGGCGTAGGTGAGCACGGTCAGGGGGTCGAGCGCCGGACCGCAGGCAGGGGAGAGGCCGGCGGGGTCGAGGACCCAGAGCGACGAGTAGCCCACCTGGTCGGCGGCGACGGCGGCCGAACGGACCGAGGCGGGGTCCGCGAGGCGCCCGACCTGGGCGAGGGAGACACCGAGTCTCATGGCGAAGGTTCCTCCAGCTGAGCGGCGGTTGCGGGGACAGTTCTCCCCCGGGCCGCTGCACGCCCGCTTGACGCCCGCTTGCAGCGGCCCGGTCGGCGGGGCCGCGGTGGCGCGCCCAAGCGGCGCCAAGCGGCCGCCAAGAGCGTCCTGGCTCGATGGCCCCGGCAACCGACCCATCCCCACCGCCAGGAGCACCCGATGTCCCGCACGACCCGCACCCTCACCCTCGTCGCCGCCCTGCTGGCCGTCACCGGACTGGTGGCGGCCTGCGGGGGAGGCGACGGCGGCACCACCACCAAGGCCGAGCCGGCCGCCGAGGCCGCCGGCCTCGCCAACGACACCACCCTGCCCATCCAGAAGCTGGAGGCCGTCGTGCCCGGCGGCCCGGACGGCGAGTTCACCTTCACCGCCACCCCGGCGCTCACCGCCGGCCCGGTCGAGGTGACGCTCACCAACCACGGCTCGCTCGAGCACCAGGCGATGCTGATGAAGTTCACGCCGGGCGCCGACTTCGCCGAGTTCGCGGCGGCCGCGGCCGCCGACCCGTCCGGTACGACGGCGCTGGCCCTGGTCGAGGGCTATGGCGGGCCCAACGCCGCCGCCCCGGGGCAGAGCCGGTCGTCCACCCAGGTGCTCGACGTCGGCGACTACATGCTGATCTGCGTGCTGCCCGGCGAGGACGGCGCCCCCCACGCCGCCCACGGCATGGTCCTGCCCTTCGCGGTCAAGCCGGGGACGACCCCGGTCACGGCCCGCACGCCCACCGGCGTCGAGGCCGACCACGAGGTCAAGCTCATCGACTTCGGCTTCGACGGGGCCGAGGGCACGTTCCGGGGCGGCGAGACCATCCACGTCGTCAACGCCGGCCACCAGGCCCACGAGTTCGTCGCCTACCGGCTGGACGAGGGCGCCAGCGTCGAGGACTTCACCGCCGCCATGACCGACGACAGCGGCCCGCCGCCGGCCAAGCCCGGCACGGGCCTCGGCGCCCTCGCCCCCGGCCGGGCCGCCGACCTGACCCTGCCCGACGAGCCCGGCCGCTACGTGCTGTTCTGCATGCTGCCCGACGTGGCCGGCGACTCCCTGCCCCACGTCGCCCACGGCATGGTGGCCGGCATGGACATGGGCTGACCCCGCCCCTTCCCCCCGTTCTGGGCTGGACCGGTTGGTGCGCCACCGCCGTCCAGCCCAGAATCGCGCCCGTGCGCCCCGCCACCATGCCCGCCTACCGGATCGTGCGCTGGGGCGAGCCCCCGGTCCTCACCGAGGCGGCGGTGCCCGAGCCGGGGCCGGGCGAGGTGCTGGTCGAGGTGGCGGGCAACGGGCTGTGCCACTCCGACATCGACATGGCCCGCATCCCGGGCGAGATCGCCGAGGCGCTGGGCTGGGCGGTGCCGTTCACGCTCGGCCACGAGATCGCCGGGCGCATCGCCGGCTCCGGCCCCGGCGTCACCGGCTACGCCGTGGGCGAGCCGGTCGCCCTGGTGTCGCCCGCCTCGTGCGGGACGTGCGCAGCCTGCCGGGCCGGGCGCGACAGCGCGTGCCCCCACGGGCTGGCCGGCCGGGGCTACGGGCGCGACGGCGGCCTCGCCCCCTACGTGGTGGCGCCCGCGCCCCGGGCCGTCATCCGCCTCGGCGCCCTCGACCCGGTGGCCGCCGGCCCGCTCACCGACGCCGGCGCCACCGCCCACCACGCGGTGGCCCGGGTGGCACCCCGGCTGGGCGAGGGCACGACGGCCGTGGTGGTGGGGGCCGGGGGGCTGGGGTCGTTCGCCGTCCAGCTGCTGCGGGCGCTGACCCCCGCCCGGGTGGTGGCGGTCGACACCAACCCGGCCCGCCGGGCGATCGCCACCGAGCTCGGCGCCCACCAGGCGTTCGCCGCCGTGGCCGAGGCCGCGGCGCCCGGCACCGCCGACGTCGTGCTCGACTTCGTCGGCGTCGACGCCACCATCGCCGCCGGGCTGGCCGCGGTGGCACCCTACGGCGCCTTCGGCCTGGTCGGCTCGGGCGGCGGCACGCTGCGCCGGCCCTGGTTCGGCGCCCTGCCCCGCGACGGCGAGCTGTTCACGTTCCAGGGCTCGGGCATCGCCGACGTCGAGGCCGTGGTGGCGCTGGCCGCCGCCGGTCGGATCCGCAGCGAGGTCGACGTCTGGCCGCTGTCCCGGGTGGCCGACGCCTACGCCGCGCTGGAGGCGGGTGAGCTGCGGGGCCGGGCCGTGGTCACGCCGGATGCGTGATGATGGCGGGCATGGACCTGCTCGAGGGCATCGCCACCACCCGGGCCATCCGCCTCTACCGGCCCGACCCGGTCCCCGAGGCCGACCTGGCCGCCATCCTGTGGCACGCCAGCCGGGCGCCGTCGGGGTCCAACCGCCAGCCCACCCGGTTCCTCGTGCTGCGGGACGGCCCCCGGGCCCGGGAGGCCAAGGCCGTGCTGGCCCGTGGCTTCCGCATGGGCTGGGGTGACAAGCGCTCGGACCACGCCTTCGACCGGGGCTGGGGCGCCGAGCCCGGCTCGCCCAAGGCCCGGGCCGCCCGGGCCATGCAGGCCTTCGTCGACCGGTTCGAGGACACGCCGGTCGTCGTGCTGGCCTGCATCGAGCGGTGGCGCAAGCCGCACGTGTCCGAGGGCGGGTCCGTCTACCCGGCGTGCCAGAACCTGCTGCTGGCGGCGCGGGCGCTGGGCTACGGCGGGGTGCTGTCGATGTGGCACGGGTTCGTCGAGGACGAGCTGCGGCCCGTGCTCGGCATCCCCGACGAGGTGGTGATCGCCGCGACCATCCCGCTCGGCGTGCCGGAGGGGCACCACGGGCCGGTGCGGCGGATGCCGCTGGCCGACGTCGTCTACGACGACGCCTGGGGCGGCGAGGCGCCGTGGGCGGTCGACCCGCCGGGCACCCGCTTCGCCGGCGCCGGTCCCCGCCGCGAGGCGCGCCCGGGCGGGCCATCATTGCAGTCATGAGTGCAACCCTCGACCTGCCGCCGGGCTGCGAGCTCCACCCCTGGAACGTCGGCTACCGGTGGTCGCTGCCCGCCGGCCCGCCCACCACGCTCACCGCCGGGCAGAAGGAGGCGTTCGACCGCGACGGCTTCGTCGTGGTGACCGACCTGGTCGAGCCCGGCCCGCTGGCCGCGGTGACCGCCGACCTCGACGCCCTGGAGGCCGAGGTCGACCGGCACCTGGCCCGCCAGGCCGGCGAGCGCGAGGCCATCTCCGAGCGGGGGGCGATCACGTTCACGGTCCACCCGGTGCTGCGGTCCCCGGCGGCGCAGCGGTTCGTGCGGCTGCCGGCGGTGCTCGGCCTGGCCCGCGACCTGCTCGGGCCCGACGTGAACCTGTACTGGGACCAGGGCGTCTACAAGAAGCCCGAGAAGCCCCGGCGGTTCCCGTGGCACCAGGACACGGGGTACACGTTCGTCGACCCCCAGCACTACCTGACCGTGTGGGTGGCGCTGAACGACGCCACCGTCGACAACGGCTGCCCGTGGGTGCTGCCGGGCGTCCACCGGGCGGGCACGCTGCGCCACCGGTGGGTGCAGCCGATGGGCTGGCAGTGCGTCCCGGCCGACGGGGTGGTCGACGGGGCGGTGGCCGCCGAGGTGCCGGCGGGCGGAGCGGTGGTGTTCTCGTCGCTGACGCCCCACTTCACCGGGCCCAACACGACCGGCGGCGTGCGCAAGGCCTACATCGTCCAGTACGGCCGGGCCGACATGCAGGTGGTGGAGGGCGACTGGGCGGCCGGCGCCGCCCCCACGGGGCGGGCCCCGTGCGACGACCCCGACCGCCAGTTCCCGGTCCTGCGGGGCGGCGTGCCGGTCTAGGCCTCGGCCTTGGGCCGCTCGATGGCCAGGTCGCGCAGGAGGGCGACCAGGTCGGGCCCGGCCTTCTCGGGCGAGCCGGCGTCGAAGGGGGGCTGGGGGTCGTACTCGATGCCCAGCTGGATGGCCTGCGCCACCACGTCGCCGGCGATCTGCCCCACCAGCCACAGCGCCATGTCGATGCCGGCCGACACGCCGGCGGCGGTGACGACCTTGCCCTGGGGCACGATGCGCTGGTGGGTGGTCCGGGCGCACAGCGGCGCCAGCTCGTCCATGGCCGCCCAGTGGGTGGTCGCCTCCAGGCCCTGGAGGACGCCGGCGGTGCCCAGGATCAGCGAGCCGGTGCACACCGAGGTCGTCCACTGGGTGGTCTCGTGGATGCGGCGCACCCAGGCGTGCAGCGGCCCCGGCTCGAGCATGGCCCGGGTGCCCGGGCCGCCCGGCACCAGCAGCACGTCGGCGGCGTCGATCTCGTCGATGTGCGAGTCGATGGTGAGGGCCAGCATGCCGGTGTCGGTGCGCACCGGGCCGACGCGCTCGCCCACGAACGTGACCTCGGTGCCGGGCAGGCGGCACAGGACCTCGTAGGGGCCCACGGCGTCGAGGGCCGTGAACCGGTCGAACAGGGGGATGGCGACGAGCATGGTTCCGGTCTCCTCCGGGGTCGTCGGTGGTCAGGCGGTCAGGGCGAAGTGGCGCCGGTACTGGGCCGGTGTCGTGTGCACCGTGCGCCGGAAGGACCGGTGCATGGTCTCGACGGTGCCGAACCCGCAGGCCCGGGCCACCTCGGCGGTCGAGCGGTCGGTCGACTCCAGCAGGCGGCGGGCGGCCTCCACCCGGGCGGCCTGCACGTAGGCGGCCGGGGTGGTGCCGACCTCGGCGGCGAACGTGCGGGCGAACGTGCGGGGCGACATGGCCGCCGCCCGGGCGAGCGCCGGCACCGACAGGTCGTCGTCGAGGTGCTCGGCGATGTGGGCCAGGACCGTGCGCAGGGAGGGCCGCTCGGCCACCTGGGCCGCGAGCTGGGTGCTGAACTGCGACTGGCCGCCGCCCCGCCGGGTGAACAGCACGAGCTGGCGGGCCACCTCCAGGGCCAGCTTCCCGCCGTGGTCGTCCTCGACCAGCGCCAGCGCCAGGTCCATGCCGGCGGTGACCCCGGCCGAGGTCCACACGTGGCCGTCCCGCACCCAGATGCGGTCGGGCTCGACCTCGACGCCGGGGTGCACCCGGGCCAGCAGGTCGCACACGCTCCAGTGGGTCGTGGCCCGGCGGCCGTCGAGCACCCCGGCGGCGGCCAGCAGGAAGGCGCCGCTGCACACCGACGTGACCCGGCGGGCCCGGCCGGCCGCCCGGCCGACCCAGGCCACCAGATCGGTGTCGGCCAGCGCGTCGGACGTGCCCTCGCCGCCGGCGACGACGAGCGTGTCGATCCCGCCGGCGCCCGGGGGAGCGGGCGCCGTGGCCAGGCCGAGGCCCGACGAGGTGGTGACCGTGCCGCCGCCGACGCTGACGACCGCGGGCTCGTAGGCGGGGGTGGCGCCGTAGCGGTTGGCGGTGGCGAACACCTCCAGCGGCCCGGTCACGTCGAGGGACTGCACGCCCGGGTAGGCGAGGATCACGACGCTGGTCATGGCGCCCATCGTCCGCCGTCCCGGCGGTGGCAGCAAGGACGATTCCCTGACGATTTCTGCCACGACCGAGCGTCGGGGCCTGCGACGGTTAGGGTGCGGCGGTATCCCCTCCCTGTCTGAATGATTGATGACGCACCGTCGATCGCCCCCGTCGATAGCGGCCCCGGACAGATCGGTCACGCCGATCGCCTGCCGGCACTACCGCGACGTCCCGCTGCGGCGGCTGGTGGAGGCCAAGGCCTCGGCCGGCCATGTGGTGTCGGTGTGCATCCCGGCCCACGACGAGGCGGCCACGGTGGGCACGATCGTCCGGCGGCTGCGGCGCTGGCTGGTCGACCGGGTGGGCCTGGTCGACGAGGTGGTGGTGCTCGACGACCACAGCCGGGACGACACGGCGGCGGTGGCGGCCGCGGCGGGCGCCAAGGTGGTCCGGGCCGCCGACGTGCTGGCCGACGTGGCCGGCGGGTCGGGCAAGGGCGAGGCGCTGTGGCGGTCGCTGTACGCGGCCCGGGGCGACATCGTGCTCTGGTGCGACGCCGACATCACCGACTTCGGGTCGCGCTTCGTGGTCGGTCTGCTGGGCCCGCTGCTGACCGACCCGCGGATCAGCTTCGTCAAGGGCTACTACGAGCGGCCGGTGGCCGGCGGTGCCACCGGCGGCCGCACCACCGAGCTGATGGCCAGGCCTCTGCTGGCCACGCTGTTCCCCCACCTGTCCACGGTGATGCAGCCGCTGTCGGGCGAGTTCGGCGGCCGGCGCGAGCTGCTGGAGCAACTGCCGTTCGTGCGGGGCTACGGCGTCGACATCGGCCTGCTCATCGACGTGGCCGAGGCGGTCGGGCCGGCCGGCATCGTCCAGGTTGACCTGGGCACCCGGCTCCACCGCAACCGCACGCTCGACGACCTCGGGCCCCAGGCGCTCACGGTGCTGCAGACGGCGCTCGACCGGGCCGGCGTCCGCTCGCACAACCCGGCCACGCTGCTGCGGCCGGGCCGGCCCCCGCTGGTGCGCACGTTCGCCGAGCTGCCCCCGCTGGCGACCCTCCGCCGGGTCCCCACTAGCGTGGGCGGGTGACCGCCGCCCCCCGCCTGGTCCTGCGCGGCCGCGCCGTCGATCTCGACCGGCCGGTGCTCATGGGCATCGTCAACGCCACGCCCGACTCGTTCTCCGACGGCGGGCAGCACGCCACCACCGAGGCCCGGGTCGCCCTGGCCCTGGCCCAGGCGGCGGCCGGGGCGGGGATGGTCGACGTCGGCGGCCAGTCGGGCATCACCGGGGTGCCCGAGGTGCCGGCGGACGAGGAGGCCGACCGGGTCGTGCCGGTCGTGGCCGGCGTGCGGGCGGCCGCGCCCGACCTGCCGGTGTCGGTCGACACCTACCGGCCCGAGGTGGCAGGGCCGGTGCTCGACGCCGGCGCTGCGCTGGTCAACGACGTGAGCGGCCTGCTCTACCCCGAGGTCGCCGCCCAGGCGGCCGCGGCCGGCGCCGGGCTGGTGATCATGCACACCCGGGCCCGCCCGAAGGTCAAGGTGCTGGAGGACGACCTCTACGCCGAGGCCGGCGGGGTGACGGCGGACGTCGTGGCGTTCCTCGAGGACCGCATGGCCCGGGCGGTGGCGGCCGGCGTGCCCGAGGAGGCCATCGTCCTCGACCCCGGCCCCGACTTCGCCAAGACCCCGGCCCAGACGGTGGCGGTCCTGCGAGACCTCGACCGGGTGAGGGCGCTCGGCCGCCCGCTGCTCCTGGCGCTGTCCCGCAAGGACTTCGTCGGCGCCATCACGCACCGCCCACCCCGGGCCCGGCTGGCCGGCACCCTGGCCGCGGTCGGCCACGCCCTCGGCCACAAGGGCACGATCCTCCGGGTCCACGATGTCGCCGAGGTCGCCGACTACCTGGCGGTGGCGTCGGTGCTGGCCGGCGACGCGGACCTGCCGCCGGAGACCCGGTTGGACCCGAGCCTCCGACGGCAGTCGGCGCCGCCGGCGCCGGCGTAGGGGGAGACGCCGGCTACTCGGCGGCGATGGCCGCCAGCACGTCGAGCCGTGCGGCCCGCCGGGCGGGACGGATGCCGGCCAGCATCCCGGCCAGCGCCCCGACCAGCACCACCAGCGCCAGCCGGCCGCCGGGCACGGCGAACGCCCCGAGCGTGCCCGAGGCGGCGTCGGCCACCCGGACCAGCCCCCAGCCCAGGAACACGCCCAGGCCCAGGCCGCCGACGGCGCCGAAGGCGGCGACGATGACCGCCTCACCCCGCACCATGGCCCGCACCTGCCGCCGGGTCTGGCCGACGGCCCGCAGCAGGCCCAGCTCGCGGGTCCGCTCGTGGACCGACAGCGACAGGGTGTTGGCGATGCCCATGAGGGCGATCACGATCGCCAGCGCAAGCAGGGCGTAGATGATCGACAGCAGCATGTCGACGCCCGAGGTCACCTGGGCGGTGAACTCGGCCCGGTCCATCACGTCGGGGCCGCCGAAGCGGTCGGCCACCGTCGTCACCGCCGCCTTGGCGTCGGCGACCGACGTCCCGGGGGCGGCGGTCACCACCACCCGCAGGTCGACGTCCTGGACCCCGTGGTCGCCCCACACGGTCCGGGGCACGAGGTAGCCCTCGACCAGGTCCGAGCGGGCGTAGGTGCCGGACAGGGTCAGCGTCGACCGGGCGCCGTCGGGGAAGGTGACCGGGATGCGGGACCCGGCTCGCCAGCCGTGGTCCTCGGCGGTCGTGTCGGCCACGGCCACCTGGCCGGCGCCGGGCAGCGAGCCGGACTGCAGGTCCATGTGCATCACCCGGCTCAGCGCCGCGGGGTCGGCCACGGTCACCTGCTTGGTCGAGCCGCCGACCTCCAGCGAGCCCTGGCCGAGGCCGACCGAGGTGCCGACCTCGGGCAGCTTGCCGATGGCCGGGGCCAGGGCCGGGCTGATGGCGCCCCGCCCGAACGACCCGCTGGTGACGGCCAGGTCGCCGGCGAAGGACCGCTCGACGCTGTCGTCCAGCGACGCCTTGAGCGAGGCGGCGAACACGGTGAACAGCGACACCACCGCCACGCCCACCATGAGCGCGGCGGCGGTCGACGCCGTGCGCCGGGGGTTGCGGATGGCGTTGCCGCGGGCCAGGCCGCCGGTCACGCCGCGGGCGGCCGCCAGCGGGGCGCCCAGCACCCCGGCTACCGGCCGCGCCGCCACCGGGCCGAGCACGACGGCGCCGACGACGGTCAGCACCGCGCCCAGGCCGGCGACGGCCACCGGGCCGGAGGTCGACAGGGCCGCGGCCAGCGTGGCGGCGACGCCCCCGCCGACCAGCACGACGCCCGCCACCACCCGGGCCACGGTCGGCCGGGTGCGCTCGGTCGCCACCGACCGCAG
>DATFRN010000120.1:0-7550 GCA_035263165.1 Acidimicrobiales bacterium
GCCCGGGCGATCTCCAGCCGGCGCTGGTCGCCGTAGGACAGGTTCTTGGCGTACTCGTCCACCCGGCTGCGGATGCCCATGAAGTCGAGCAGCTCCAGCGCCCGCTCCCGGCCCGTGCGCTCCTCCCGCCGGTGGCGGGGCGCGTGGGCGACGGCGCCGACGACCGAGGTGCGGTGGCGGGCGTCGGCGCCCACCATCACGTTCTCCAGGGCCGTCATGTTGTGGAACAGCCGGATGTTCTGGAACGTGCGGGCCACGCCCTGGCCGGTGATCTCGTGGGGCTTGAGCCCGGGCAGCTCCTGCCCGGCCAGCCGTATCGCGCCCGACGTCGGCCGGAACACGCCGGTGACGACGTTGAACACCGTGGTCTTGCCGGCGCCGTTGGGGCCGATCAGGCCGAGGATCTCGCCCTTGTCCACGTGCAGGTCGACGTCGGCCAGGGCGGTCACGCCGCCGAAGCGCATGGTCACCGAGGCCAGCTCGAGCAGCGGCCCGGCCTCGGCGTCGTCGCCGTCGGCGCGGTCGTCGACCGGGGCGATGGTCCCGTCAGGCACTCTCTGCCTCCACGACCTCGGACTCGCCGGCGTCGAGCTCGTCCTCGGGCCGGACGTCGTGCAGCTCCGCGGCGCGGCGGCGGCTGGGCAGCAGGCCCTCGGGCCGGAAGTTCATCATCACCACCATGGCGACGCCGAAGATCAGCACCCGCCGATCGCCGAAGCTGCGGAAACGTTCCGGGAGGTAGGCCACCACCGCCGCCCCGAGCGCGGCGCCGTACATGTTGCCGGAGCCGCCCAGCACGACGGCCGCCAGGAACAGGATCGACAGCACGAGCTGGAAGCTGTCGGGCGTGATCGCGTTCACCCGGGAGGCGTAGACCACGCCGGCCAGCCCGCCGATGCCCGCGCCCATGGCGAACGCCCAGAGCTTGTACTTGAAGGTGGGCACACCCATGAGCTCGGCGGCGTCCTCGTCCTCGCGGATCGCCGTCCAGGCCCGGCCGACCCGGCTGCGCTCCAGCCGCCGCACCATCAGCACCACCAGGATGATGATGAGGAGCAGGAGCCGGTAGTAGGGCGTCGGGTCGAGGATCCCGAACTTGATGCCCGGCAGGTAGGGGTGGGGGATGTTGGCGATGCCCCGGGGCCCGCCGATCGAGTCGGTGTTGCGGGCCGTGAGCCGGACGATCTCGCCGAACCCCAGGGTGACGATGGCGAGGTAGTCGCCCCGCAGCCGCAGGGTCGGCGAGCCGAGGATGAGGCCCGCTCCCATGGACACGAGGATGCCGATGGGCAGGATGACCCAGAACCGCCAGTTCATCGGCACGTCGAACGGCAGGATCCGCCAGAAGCCGGCGCCGATGTCGGTGCCGAGGATGGCCATGGTGTAGGCGCCGATGGCGAAGAACGCCACGTAGCCGAGGTCGAGCAGGCCCGCCTCGCCCACCACGATGTTGAGGCCGATGGCCACCAGCACGTAGATGCCGACCGGGTAGAACAGGACGCTGGAGAAGCTGGACCCCGGCGTGTCGAGCACCGGCACGGTGAGCGTCGGCAGGATCCACAGGAAGGCGACGAAGGCCAGCACGATCACCAGGCGGAAGCCGGGCGGCAGCCGGCGCCAGCGCCGGGCGATCGGCTCGATGACCTCGAAGTTGCGCAGCCTGGCGCGCACGTCGATCGCCACGGCTCAGGCCCTCCCCTGCGACAGCGACTCGCCCAGGATGCCGGTGGGCCGGAACATGAGCACGACCACCAGCAGCACGAACGCCACGACGTCCCGCCACTGGTTGCCGAAGATGGCAGCGCCGTAGTTCTCCATGACGCCGAGCACCAGGCCGCCGACCAGCGCCCCCCGCAGGTTGCCGATGCCGCCGAGCACGGCGGCGGTGAACGCCTTGATGCCGTAGAGGAAGCCGACGTTGAACCGGGTCGTCTCCCGGAACACCTCGAACAGGACGCCGGCCACGCCCGCCATGATCCCCCCCAGGAGGAAGGTGAGCACGACCACCCGGTCGATGTCGACGCCCATGAGCGTGGCGGTCTCGGGGTCCTGGGCGACGGCCCGGATGCCCCGGCCCAGGCGGGTGCGCTGCACGAACTGGTCGAGCAGCAGCATCATCACCACCGCCGACACGAACACGACCACCTTGTCGGCCCGGACGTTGGCGTCGAACAGCGAGAACAGCCTGTTCTTGTCGAGCACCCGGGGGAACTGGAGGGCGTCCCGGCCGTAGCGGAGGGCGAACATCTCCTGCATGGCGAAGCTGGCGCCGATGGCGGAGATGAGGGCGGCCAGCCGGCCGGCCCCCCGGTGCCGCAATCGGCGGTAGGCCAGCCGTTCCAGCAGGATGGCGCCGCCTCCGGCCAGCGTGGCCGCGAACAGGGTGCCGACGATCAGGAACACGACCAGCCCGGTGAGTGCGGGGGTGGCGTCGCCGGCGTGGTAGCCGAGCAGGCTGGCGGCGAACAGCGCGCCGAGCGTGCCCAGCATGAAGATCTCGGAGTGGGCGAAGTTGATGAGCCGCAGCACGCCGTAGACGAGCGTGTAGCCCAGCGCGATCAGCGCGTAGATGGAGCCCAGCGTCAGACCGTCAACGGTCGCCGGCCAGAACTGTTTGGCGAATTCGGAGATGACGGCGTCTCCTCGTGAAGGGTCGTGCGTCGGCGAGACTCGATCGGCCCCGGGCGCTGGGGCCCGGGGCCGATCGGTCCGTCTCAGTTCGTCAGTCGGCCGAGGTCACTCGGTCGGCTTGCCGACGCCGATCTTGCCGTCGGCGACGGGGTAGGCGTAGATGGTGATCGCCTCGACCTCACCCGTCTCGTCGAACTTGAACTCCTTCGTGATGCCCTTGTAGTCGATGGCGCTGACGTAGGTGTTGATGTCCTCGCGGGTGTACTTCCCGGCCTTGATGGCCTGGAGGATGATGTTCGCCGAGTCGTAGGCCTCGGGCGAGTACGTGCCCGGGTCCTTGTCGAACTTGTCCTTGTAGGACGTGGTGAAGTCCGAGGGCGACGGGGCGCACGGGCAGGTGATCACGGCGCCGTCGGCGGCGCTGGCGCCGGCGTTCTTGACGAAGCCGGGGTCGAGCGAACCGTCGCCGGAGACGAACTGGGCGTCGACGCCCGCGTCACGCAGCTGCTTCACCAGCAGGCCGGCCTCGCGGTAGTAGCCGCCGTAGAAGACCGTGTCGGGCTTGTCGGCCGCGATCTTGTTGACCGTCGCCGAGTAGTCGTCGGCCTTGGGATCGATCGACTCGGAGGTCGACACGCTGCCGCCGCCGGACTTGATCTCCTGGCGGACGATGTCGGCAAGACCCTTCCCGTACTCGCTGGCGTCGTCGATGACCGCGACCTTCTTGCCGTTCAGCTGGTCGAGGATGTACTTCGCGACCGCCGGGCCCTGGGCGGCGTCGTTGGCCAGCGCCCGGTGGAAGGTCTTCTCACCCTGCTTGGCCAGGTCCGGGTTGGTGGCCGATGCCGTCACGATCGGCAGCCCGGCCTCGGCGAAGAGCGGATTGGCCTGGGCCGACTCGCCGGAGAAGGCGGGGCCGACGATGGCGACGATGTCCTTGTCCTCGACGGCCTTCTGGGCCAGGCCCGGTGCCTGGGTGGGATCACCCTGGGAATCGAACTTCTGCAGCTCGATCTTGCAGTCCGGGTTGTCATCGTTCCACTGGTCGATGGCCAACTCGGCGCCGTTGGCGATGTTGATGCCGAGGTTCGCGGCGTCGCCGGTCAGGGCGCCGAAGAACCCGATCTTCATCCCCGATGGGCATTTGCCGCCGCTACCCCCGCTGGTCTCGTTGTTGCCGTTGTCGTCACTGCCGCAGGCGGCGGCGACGAGGGTCAACCCGAGGACCACAGCGAGGAGTCGCCACATAGGGCTGCGCTGTCGCATGGAAACTCCCTTGTGTCCACTACTTGGGCGCGGGTGGACTGTCGCACCCGCGGCACAGGTTTACCACTGGGCCGATTGGTCGCGTTGCGGATCGCGGGTCTCCTGCATTAAGGATCGGTCACGATGACCAGCGAGCTCCTGTTTCTGCACGATGCGTACCTCCGGTCGGCGCCCGGCGTCGTCACCGGCGTCGACGGGGACCGCGTGACGCTCGACCGCACGGTCTTCTACGCCACGGGCGGCGGGCAGCCCCACGACACCGGGGTGCTGCGGTGGGCGGGCGGCGAGGCCCGGGTGGCCGAGGTCCGCAAGGACGGCGGCGAGGTGTGGCACCGGCTCGAGGGCCCGGTGCCGGCGGTCGGCGCCGAGGTGAGCGAAGCCCTCGACTGGGACCGGCGCCACGATCTGATGCGCACCCACTCGGCGCTGCACGTCCTGTGCGGGGTGATCTGGCACGAGTGGGGGGTGCCGGTGACCGGGGGCAACATGGAGCCGCTGGCCGCCCGCATGGACTTCGAGCTCGACCCCACGCCCGAGGGCTTCGGGCCCCGGGTCGAGGAGCTGGTGGCGGCCGAGATCGCCCGGGACCGGCCGATCGAGGTGTCGTTCCTGCCCCGGTCCGAGGCCGTGCTCGACGAGGCGCTGATCCGCACCAAGGTGAGCCTGGTGCCCGAGTCGGTGCCCGAGATCCGGGTGGTCGACATCGTCGGGCTCGACAAGCAGGCCGACGGCGGCACCCACGTCCGGTCGACCGGCGAGATCGGCCGGGTCCGGGTGGTCAAGACCGAGTCCAAGGGCAAGGGCAACAAGCGGGTCAGGATCGTGGTGGAGTGACGGCCGCCGACCTCGACGCGCTGCGGGACCGGCTCGCGGGGCTGGGGCGGGTGGTCGTCGCGTTCTCCGGCGGGGCCGACTCGGCTTTCCTGGCCTGGGTGGCGCACGACGTGCTCGGTGCGGGCGGCGCGCTGGCCGTGACGGCCGTGTCGCCGTCCCTGCCCGCGGCCGAGCGGGGGGAGTGCGCGGCGCTGGCGGCCGAGTGGGGACTGCGGTGGCGGGAGGTCGAGACCGACGAGATGGAGGTGGCCGCCTACCGCACCAACGACGGCGACCGCTGCTACTGGTGCAAGGACGCCCTGCTGCGGGCGGTGGGCCCGCTGGCCGCAGCCGAGGGGGCGACCGTGGCGCTGGGGGTCAACCTCGACGACCTCGGCGACCACCGCCCGGGGCAGCGGGCGGCGGCCGAGGCCGGGGCGGTGTTCCCCCTGGTCGACGCCGGGTTCGCCAAGGCCGACGTACGGGGGTGGTCGCAGCGCCTGGGCCTGCGGACCTGGGACAAGCCGGCGGCGGCCTGCCTGGCCTCCCGGCTGCCGTACGGGACCCCGGTGACGTTGGGCCGGCTGTCGGCGGTCGAGCGGGCCGAGGCCGGGCTGCGGGGGCTGGGGTTCCCGGCGGTGCGGGTGCGGCACTACGGCGACACGGCCCGGCTGGAGGTGCCGCTCGACCGGCTGGTCGACGTCCTGGCCCGGCGGGCGGAGGTGGTGGCGTGCGTGACGGCGGCGGGGTTCGCCTACGTGACGCTCGACCTGGAGGGCCTGCGGTCGGGCAACCTCAACGCCGCGCTGTCGCCCTAGTCCTCGGCGACGGGCGTCCAGGTGGGGAAGGCGATGTAGGGCACGCCCAGGTGCTCGGTCATGCGGCCCCGGGCGGCCAGCTCGGCCAGGCACTTGCGGGCCACCTCGGCGTCGCCCACCATCACGCCGTACTCGGCCGCGCTGAGCAGCAGCGGTCCGGCCTGGGCGTCGGCGTCCCCCGGGCGCAGGAGGGCGTCGACCTCCAGGATCGGCCGGCAGGGCGCGGACGCGTCGATGCACACGCAGTGGTAGATGATCCCCTCGAAGACGGACAACGCCCGTATCCGCACCTCCCCGTGTCTACCAGCGACCTCCCTCCCCCCGACCCCGACGCCGACGACCCGGCGGACGCCGCCGCGCTGGCCGGGTACGCGGCCGCCCTCGCCGACGCCGTGGAGGTCGCCATCCCGGCCTGGGTGGACCGGGCGGTGCGGGGGGTGCTGGCGACTCAGGGCCTGCCGCCGGACGACGCCGCCATCGCCGCCGCGGCCGCTGCCGCCCGGGCGGACGGCGCGCCCCGGGTGCGGGCCCTGCTGGAGACGGACGTCGACGCCCAGCCCACCAACCCGCTGTCGATCCTCCGCTCCCTGGTCCCCTACCCGACGGAGGTCCTCCGGGACGCGGGTGCGCACCCGGTCCCCCGCGACGAGTTCGCCACCCGCACCTTCCCCGACGACCCGTACGACCTCACCCCGGCGTCCTTCGCCGCCCTCGACGAGTCGCTCCACGAACCGGGCCTGGTCTGGGGCGCAGCCAAGGCCCACATCCACCTCGCCCGCCGCCGCCGGGAGGGGAGGCGGTGAGCGTGACACTGGAGCGGCTGCCGATGCACGACGACCTGCCCGTCACCTCGGGGTCGCCGTCGGGGGGGGAACGCCCGCGTGCTCACCTGCGACGGGCCGCTGGCGCGTGCGCCCCGGCTCGGGGTCGGCGTCGAGAGCGTGCGGGTCACTTGACCCGGCCGAGCCGCGCCTAGCCTCGCCGGCATGACCGGGCGCCTGGTGGTGATCGGGGGTGATGCCGCCGGGATGAGCGCCGCCATGCAGGTGCGGCGGCGGCAGCCCGACCGGGAGATCGTCGTGCTGGAGAAGGGTCGGTGGACCAGCTACTCGGCCTGCGGCATCCCCTACCTCGTGGGCGGGCTGGTCGGCGACCTCGACGACCTCGTGGCCCGCAGCCCCGAGACCTTCCGAGACCAGCACGACATCGACGTGCGGCTCGGGCACGAGGTCCGGGGGATCGACCTCGACCAGCGCACCGTCGAGGCCTGGGACGCGGACGCCGGGGCCTCCGCGACCGTCGGGTTCGACACGCTGCACATCGCCACCGGCGCCCGCCCGCTGCGGCCCGACCTCCCGGGCATCGACCTCCCCCACGTCCACGGCGTGCAGACCCTCGACGACGCCGCCGCCCTGGAGAAGCGGGTCACGAGTGAGCACGTCGAGAACGTCGTCGTGGTGGGCGGCGGCTACATCGGCCTGGAGATGGCCGAGGCCTTCGTCCGCCGGGGCCTGGCCACCACGCTGGTCGAGCGGGGCGACCACCTCATGCCCAGCCTCGACCCCGACGTCGCCGCCCCGCTGCCCGACGCCCTGCGGGGCCTCGGCGTCGACGTCCGGCTCGGCAACGCCGTGGAGGCGGTCGGCGAGCACGCCGTCCACGCGGGCGGCACGGAGATCCCCGCCGACCTGGTCGTCCTCGGGCTCGGTACGGTCCCCAACGCCGACCTGGCCGCCGCCGCCGGCATCGCCACCGGGGCCAAGGGCGCCATCCGGGTCGACCGTCGCCAGCGCACCAGCGCCGAGGGGGTGTGGGCGGCCGGCGACTGCTGCGAGTCCTACCACCTCGTGGCCCGGGTCCCGGTCCACATCGCCCTCGGCACCGTGGCCAACAAGCAGGGCCGGGTGGCCGGCATCAACATGGCCGGGGGCTACGCCGCCTTCCCCGGTGCCCTCGGCACCGCCGTGACCAAGGTGTGCGAGGTCGAGATCGGCCGCACCGGCCTGTCCGCCGCCGAGGCCG
>DATFRN010000121.1:0-9806 GCA_035263165.1 Acidimicrobiales bacterium
CGGCAAGCAGTACCGGGTCGAGCAGGGCCAGACCCTCCAGGTCGAGCTGGTCGGCGCCGACGACGACGAGAAGGTCGAGCTCACGCCCGTCCTGCTGGTCGACGGCGACACCGTCCTGGCCGGCCCCAAGGCGCTGGGCAAGGCCAAGGTCACCGCCAAGGTGCTGGGCGAGGCCAAGGGCCCCAAGGTCACCGGCTTCACCTACAAGAACAAGAGCAACAACCGACGCCGGTGGGGGCACCGCCAGCGGTACTCGACCATCGAGATCACCGGCATCAGCAAGGGCTGAGGAGGCCGACGACATGTCCAAGACCAAGGGCGCCGGCTCCACCAAGAACGGGCGCGACTCCCACGCCAAGCGGCTCGGCGTCAAGGTGTACGACGGCACGGCCGTCCACGCCGGCACGATCATCGTGCGCCAGCGCGGCACCCGCATCCACCCGGGCGAGAACGTCGGCCGGGGCGGCGACGACACGCTGTTCGCCAAGTCCGACGGGACGGTGAAGTTCGGCCAGCGGCGCGGTCGCAAGCTGGTGGACATCCTCCCCGCCGACTGAGTCGCGATACTCGGGGACTGTGGTCCAGTCCGCCCAGTTCGTCGACGAGTGCAACCTGCACGTGAAGGCCGGGGACGGCGGCGCCGGATCCGTGGCGTTCCGCCGCGAGGCGCACGTGGCCAAGGGCGGCCCCGACGGGGGTGACGGCGGCGCGGGCGGCGACGTGTGGCTGGTGGCCGACCACAACGTGGCCTCGCTGCTGGCCTTCCGTGACCAGCCCTTCCGGCGGGGCGGCGACGGCACCCACGGGTCGGGCAAGCGGCGCCACGGCACCTCCGGCGCCGAGGCGCTGGTGCTGGTGCCCGAGGGCACGGTGGTGCGCGACCACGGCGACGGCACGGTGCTGGCCGACCTGGTCCGCTCGGGCGACCGCTACCTGGCCGCCGAGGCCGGCCGGGGCGGCCGCGGCAACGCCCGCTTCCTGTCCAACCGGCGCCGGGCGCCCGCCTTCGCCGAGCAGGGCGAGGAGGGCGAGGAGCGCTGGCTGCGCCTCGAGCTCAAGCTGCTGGCGGACGTGGCGCTGGTCGGGTTCCCCAACGTGGGCAAGTCCACGCTTATCAGCCGCATCTCGGCGGCCAAGCCCAAGGTGGCCGACTACCCCTTCACGACGCTGGAGCCCCACCTGGGCGTCGTGCGCACCGGCGAGGGGTTCGAGTACGTGGTGGCCGACGTGCCCGGGCTCATCGAGGGGGCCAGCGAGGGCCGGGGGCTGGGCCACCGCTTCCTGCGCCACATCGAGCGGGCCCGGGTGCTGTGCGTCCTGATCGACCTGTCGCCCGCCGCCCCGGCCCCGCCCGCCGACCAGCTGGCCGTCCTCACCGCCGAGCTGGCCGCCTACCGGCCCGACCTGCTCGAGCGGGAGCGCCTGGTGGTCGGCAGCCGGGCCGACCTCGTCGCCGACGAGGACGACCCTGCCGCCGGCGGGGTCGACCTCGACCTGCGCATCTCCGCCGTCACCGGCGACGGCGTCGCCACCCTGGTCGGCCGCCTGGCCGACGCCGTGCGGACGGCCCGGGAGGCGCAGCCGCCCGCAACCCAGTTCGTGGTCCACCGCCCCGTCCGCGAGGGTTACGAGGTGCGACGGGAGGGCGCGGGCTGGGTGGTCGAGGGCCGGGAGGCGGTGCGGGCCGTGGCCCTGTCCGACCTCACCCGGGCCGACGCCCTGGCCGAGGCCCAGCGCCGGCTGCGCCGCCTCGGCGTCGACCGGGCGCTGGCCCGGGCCGGCGCCCAGCCCGGCGACCCGGTGCGCATCGGCGGCCTGGTGTTCGACTACGCCGCCGACGAGGACGTGGCCCGATGATCGTCGTCGCCAAGGTGGGCACCTCGTCGATCACCAGCGCCAGCGGGGAGATCGACGCCGACGCCATCGCCAAGTTCTGCGCCGGGGTGGTGGCGCTGCGGCGCCTCGGCCACCGGGTCGTCATGGTCACCAGCGGCGCCATCGCCGCCGGCCTGCCCGCCCTCGGGCTCTCGGCCAGCCGGCCCCGGGACGCCGTCACGCTCCAGGCCGCCTCGGCGGTGGGGCAGAGCCGGCTCATGCGGGTCTACGACGCCGCCCTGGCCGACGGGGGCCTCATCGGCGGCCAGGTGCTGCTGGCGCCGCTCGACTTCATGGTCCGCCAGCAGTACCTCCACGCCCGCTCGACGCTGACCCGGCTGCTGGAGCTGGGCGTCGTGCCGGTGGTCAACGAGAACGACGCCATCGCCGACGACGAGATCCGCTTCGGCGACAACGACCGCATGGCCGCCCTGGTGGCCCACCTCATCGGCGCCGACCTGCTGGTTCTGCTGACCGACCAGCCGGGCCTGCTCACCGGCGACCCTCGCTTCGACGCCGAGGCCAGCCTCATCGAGGAGATCGTCGAGGTCGACCACACGCTGGAGTCGCTGGCCGGCGGCGTCGGCAGCGACCGGGGGAGCGGGGGCATGGCCTCCAAGCTGGCGGCGGCCAAGATCGCCGCCTGGTCGGGCGTGCGCGCGGTGATCGCCCAGGCCGGCCGGGACGACGTGCTGGTCGAGGCCGTGGCCGGGACGCCGGGCGTCGGCACCGTGGTCGTGCCCCGGGGCCGGCGGCTGCCGGCCCGCAAGCTGTGGATCGCCTTCGCCGTCGGGTCGTCGGGCACGATCATCGTCGACGAGGGGGCCAAGCGGGCGCTGCTCGACCGGGGCGTGTCGCTGCTGCCCGCCGGGGTCACCGGGGTCAAGGGCGGGTTCGAGGCCGACGCCGCCGTCGAGATCGCCGGGCCCGACGGCGCGGTGTTCGCCAAGGGGCTGTGCCGCCTCGACGCCGCCGGGCTGCGGGAGGTGATCGGCCTGCGCACCAGCGAGCTGCCCGACGGCCTGCCCCACGAGGTCGTCCACCGGGACGACCTGGTCGTCCTGCCGTGACCGACGTGCGCGACCGCGGCGACCCGGCGGCGACCGGGTCCCCGCCGCCGGCGGCGCGGTCGCGGGCGGCCCTGGCCACCTTCGCGGCGGCGGTCGTCGCCGGCGGGCTGGTGCGGGTGTGGCAGATCCGGGGCCGAGACGACCTGGTGTGGGCCGACAGCAAGGACTTCCTGGCCAGCGCCCGGGCGCCGTGGGCCAGCCTGGCGCTGTGGGCCGGGCCCCGCACGGCGGCGGTGCCGGCCGTGCTCAAGGTGGTGGGCCAGGACGACTACGTGACCGTGCAGGCGGCGGTGGCGGTGCTGTGCTGGGCGGCCCTGGCCGCGGGGGTGGGCGCGGCCGTGGGCGGCCGCTGGGCCCGGTGGCTGGCGGCGGGGGCCGTCGTCGCCTTCTCGGTCACGGCCCCGGTGGTGATGTGGGAGCGGTCGGTGCTGTCCGAGTCGCTGGCCATCTCGCTGACCGCCCTGGTGGTGGCGACCGTCGTCCAGCTGTGCCGGGGCGTGACCGCCTGGCGGGTGGCGGCGCTGCTGGCGGCCACGGCCGCCTGGCTGACCACCCGCGACTCCCACGCGGTCGTGGCGGCCGTGGCCGGCGCGGCGGTGGCGGCCGGCCTGGCCGTCGACGAGCTGTGGTGGCGGCGTACTCGGCTCCGGCCCCCGGCCGGCGATGCGGGGACGCCTCCCGCGGCCGAGCGGCCGCGCCGCGGCACCCGGCGTGCGCTCACCGGGCTGGCGCTGGGGGCGCTGGTGCTGGCGTTCGTCTCCGCCTGGGGGGCCGACCACGGGCACCGCCAGACCTACCCGATGCGCAACGTGTTCGAGGTGCGGGTGCTGCCCTACCCGGACCGGGTGCGGTGGTTCGCCGCCCACGGCATGCCCCAGGCCGACGTCTTCGCGGGGCCCGACGCCCGGGCGCCGTACCGGGAGCCGGGCCAGGCCGCGGTGGTCCCCGTCGGCGACGACGACCCCGAGCTCGGGCCGTGGCTCGACTGGGTCGGCGGCGACGGCGCCCGCCGGGCCTACCTGCGGTTCGCGGCCACCCACCCGCTGTACCTGCTGGCCGAGCCGCTGCGCACGCCCGAGCGGGCGTTCAACAACGCCCACGGCGACCGCGGCTTCTACACGCCGGGCGACCAGCGCGACGTGCCGCTGCTGGGGTCGTTCGTGCTGCCCACCTGGGTCGTGCTGCTGCTGGCCGCGGTCGTGGCCGGCTGGGCGCTGGGGGCTCGCCGGTGGTCGCCGGTGCTGGCCGCCGGGGCCGTCGTGGCGGGCCTGTCCGTTCCCCACGGGCTGGCCGCCTGGCACAGCGACGGGATGGAGACCGCCCGGCACCTGGTCGTCCCGGCCCTCCAGCTCCACCTGGGCGTGCTGCTCATGGTGATCGGCGCGGTGGCCGCGGCCCGCGCCCGGGCCGTCCCGGAGCCGCTACCGTCCGGTCATGGCTGACGAGACCCCGCTGTCGATCCACCACCCCCAGGGCCACCCCTACGGCGGCGTGGTGGTCGTCCAGGAGGCGTTCGGGGTCACCGGCCACATCGAGGACGTGTGCCAGCGGCTGGCCGACATCGGCTGGCTGGCGGTGGCGCCGCACCTGTTCCACCGGACCGGCGACCCCGTGCTGCCCTACGACGACTTCTCCCAGATCAGGCCCCATGCGGCCGCGCTGACCCCGGCGGGCATCCTCGACGACGTCGACGTCGCCCTCGACTACATCGCGGCCGCCGGCTACCCGGCCGAGGGCGCCGGCATCGTCGGGTTCTGCATGGGCGGCACGGTGGCCCTCATGGCCGCGGTCGAGCGCCCGCTCGGGGCCGCGGTGTCGTTCTACGGCGGGGGGGTCGACGAGGGCCGCTTCGGCTTCCCCTCCCTGGTCGAGGCCGCGCCCCGGCTGCGGGCGCCGTGGCTCGGGCTCTACGGCGACCAGGACCAGGGGATCCCCGTCGAGCAGATCGAGCGGCTGGCGGCGGCCGCGGCGGAGGCCGAGGTGCCGACCGAGGTCATCCGGTACGCCGACGCGGGCCACGGGTTCAACCGGGACGGGTCGCCGTCCTACCACCAGGACTCGTCGATCGACGCCTGGAAGCGGACGCTGGACTGGTTCGCCGACTACCTCACCAGCGGGGCGACCGAGGCGCCCGAGCTGTAGTCAGAGGTCGGGGAGGCCCATGTCGAGGTTGGGCTGGTCGAGGCCGCCGTCGGCCTCGACGACCTTGCCGGTGACGTAGGCGCTGGCGTCGGACGCCAGGAACAGCACGGTGGCGGCGATGTCCTCGGGGTCGCCGATGCGGCGCAGGGGCGTGGCCTGCTCCATGGCGGTGCGCAGGGCGTCGTCCGTGAGGACGATGTCGAGGGCGGAGGTGGCGACCGACCCGACGCCGATGGCGTTGACCCGGATGCGGGGGGCGAGGTCCCGGGCGGCCAGGCGGGTGTAGTGGGCCAGGGCGGCCTTGGCGGTGCCGTAGGCCGCGTAGCCCCGGCCGCTGACCCGGCCCATCACCGAGGAGATGTTGACCACGGCGCCGTGGCCGCCCTCGAGCAGCAGCGGCACGGCCGCCCGGGTCAGGGTGTGGGTGGTGGTGACGTTGAAGTGGAACGCCTCCTCCAGGGCGCGGGCCGACGTCCTGGCGAACTCGCGGGGCATGGCGCCGCCCACGTTGTTGACCACGATGTCGAGCCGCCCGAAGGCGTCGCCCGCGGCGGCGGCCAGCCCGGCGACGGCGTCGAGGTCGTTCAGGTCGGCGGGCACCACCAGCGCCCGCCGCCCGGCCGCCTCCACCTGCTTGGCCACGTCCTGCAGCTGCGACTCGGTGCGGGCGGACAGCACGACGTCGGCCCCGGCCTCGGCCAGGGCGAGGGCGGACGCGGCGCCGATGCCCCGGCCCGCGCCGGTCACGACGGCCACCCGGTCGGTCACATGGAACCGGTCGAGGATCATGCGGGGACTCTAGGAAACCGACCCGCTTGACGCATAAGTCTATCTAGATAGAGAATCAGGGCATGACCAGAGCGCGGCGCCCCTCGCCGCAGACGATCGCCGTCCTCGACGCCCTGGCCGCCAAGGCCTCGGACTGGAGCCACGGCTACGACCTGTGCCGGATGCTCGGCCTGAAGGCCGGCACCGTCTACCCGATCCTGATGCGGCTCGCCGACCGCGGCCTGGTGGAGACGGCCTGGGAGGAGGACCCGCCGCCGGGCCGCCCGCCCCGCCACCTCTACCGGCTGTCGGCCGCGGGGGCCGAGCACGTGCGCGGGCTGCCCCGCCCCGAGGCGGCGGCGTCCCGCCGGGCCGGGCGGTCCGGCGTCGCCGGGCGCCTGGCGATCGGCCGGGAGCTCCCGGGGGCGGGGACATGAGCGCCGGCCGGGCCGGGTGGCGGACGGCCGCGGTGGCGGTCGGGGCCGCGCTCGCGGTCCTCGGGGCCTGGGCGCTGGTGGTGCGGGCCGGGCTCGCCGCCGACGACGAGCCGGGGATCCCCCCGACGGAGGTGCTCGTCGGGGCGCTGTTCTTCGGCTGGCCCCACGCGCTCGCCGCCGCCACCGCCGTCGGGGCCGCCGCCCGGACCGCCGTCGGGGCCGACGGTCCCGCCCGCCTGCTCGCGCTGGCCACCGGCGGACGGCGGGACGAGTGGGGGACGGCCATGCGGGCCGAGCTGGCCAGCATCACCGTCTCCCGGCGCGAGCGGCGCCGGTTCGCCGCCGCCTGCGTCCCGACGGCCCTGCGGCGGGGCGCCGGACGGTCGGCGTGGATCACCGCCACGCTGTGCGGGGTGGTCTTCGCGGCCCTGACCCTCGCCACGTCGCGGGCCTCGCTCGACGGCGGGCGGGCGGGCAGCCTCTGGGCGGTCATCTACGGTCCGCCCCAGCTCACGCTGCTCGCTGTCGGCTTCGTGGCGGCGTGGACCGGGCGCTCGATGCGCGCCGGCCTCCGGCATGCGGGGGCCGCGCTGGTGGGCATCCTCGTCGGCGTGCTCGTCGCCGCCGTCCCCGAGGGCGCGCACTGGGCGCGCGAGGCCGGCGTGTTCATGCTCGACGGCGACGCCCCGTCCACCCCCATCACCGCCGCCGCGGGCGCCCGGGATGCGTTCACGGCCACGCTGACCTGGGGCCTGGTGCACTGGCTGCCCTGGCCGGTGCTGGGCGCCGCCGCGGGCGCCCGGCTCCGGCGCCGGTCCGCGCCGGTCGCGGCCCCCGCCGGCTGAGCCGCCCTCACCCGGGGGCGTGCCGGCGGATCCAGGCGTGCATGGCGATGCCCGAGGCGACCCCGGCGTTGATGCTGCGGGTCGAGCCGAACATCGCGATCGAGCACACCGTGGCGCACGCCTCGCGGGCGGCGGGGGAGAGGCCGGGGCCCTCCTGGCCGAACAGCAGCACGCAGGCCCGGGGCAGGGCCACGGTCTCCAGTGGGACCGAACCCGGCAGGTTGTCGACCCCCACCAGCGGCAGGCCCTCGCCCGCCGCCCACCCGGCCAGGTCGTCGACGGTGTCGTGGTGCACGACGTGCTGGTAGCGGTCGGTCACCATGGCGCCCCGGCGGTTCCAGCGGCGGCGGCCGACGATGTGGACCGCGGCCGCCGCGAAGGCGTTGGCGTTGCGCACGACGGTGCCGATGTTCAGGTCGTGACGCCAGTTCTCCACCGCCACGTGGAACGGGAACCGGCGGGCGTCGAGGTCGGCCACGATCGCCTCCACCCGCCAGTAGCGGTAGCGGTCGACGACGTTGCGCCGGTCACCCTGCGCCAGCAGGTCCGGATCGAGGCGCGGGTCGTCGGGCCAGGGCCCGGGGTAGGGCCCGACGCCGACCTCGTCGGGCTGCTCGCTCAGGACGCCCCGGGCGCCGGGGCGTCGCCGCCGGCGGGAGCGCCCTCGGCCGCGGCGCTCTGGCCCTCGCCCGGCAGGGCGTCGGTGGCGGTGTCGCCGGCCGCCAGCCCCAGCTGGGCCCGGATCTGGGACAGCCGGGCCTGGGCCTCGCTGTTCATCGACGCCTGCTCGACCTCGAGCATCCGGCTCTCGACCGACGCCTCGTTGAGCTCGGCCATGCCCTTGGCCTTGGCGTAGCGGGCCTCGATCTTGTCGCGCACCTCGTTGAGCGTGGGCACGTCCTGGCCCACGGTCTCGGACAGCGACGACATCGCCTTGTTCATCTGCTCCTGCATCTTCGCCTGGTCGAGCTGCGACAGCAGCTTCTGGCGCTCGGCGAGCTTCTGCTGGAGGGCGGCGGAGTTCTGCTGCACGGCCGACTTGGCCTGGTTGGCGGCCTCGGTCGACTGGAGGTGCATCGACTTGAGGTCCTCGACCTCGTGCTCGAGGGCGATCAGCCGGTTGGCGAAGCTCTCGGCCGTGGTCGTGTACTGCGCGGCCTTGGTGGCGTCGCCGGAGCGCGACGCCTCGTCGGCCATGAGCACGGCCTGGCGGGCGTTGCCGTTGACCTTCTCGAGCTCGCCCATGGCCCGGTTGAGCCGGATCTCGGTCTGCTTCTGGTGGGCGATGACGTTGGCGGCCTGCTCCTTGAGCCGGCGCTGCTGGTCCTGGGCCTCGGTGATGGCCTGCTCGAGCTGGATCTTGGGGTCGGCGCGCTCGTTGAAGTCGGACGACATCTTGGCCGTCAGGTACTTCCACCACCGACGCAGCACCTTGATCATGCCCTGCACCCTACGCCGGGACGCGCCGTACGTGGTGAGCGGCACGTATCCACGCCGGACGGGTCCGCTCTTAAGGGATGCCGACCCAGGCGGGCACACAGGGGGTTCGGATGGCGACCATCGAGTACTGGATCCAGATCGAGAACCGGCGGTGGGATGCCAGCCCCGCCAACCTCGACCGGATGACCGGTCACAGCATGCTCGACGCGGTCGGCTACACGCCGACCATCGAGACGCTGAGCACCATGGTCCCGGGCTCGTCGCCGCGGAACGTGAAGATGTTCAACCCGATCCGGGTGGCCGGCGCGGCGGTCGACGCCCTGATCCTGCGGCGCTACAAGCCACCCCAGCAGCCCGACGGCAGCGACGCCTGGTCGGTCCCCGACGACCGCAAGCTCAACCCCTGGGACCTCAACGAGCGGGACCCCGGCGAGAACGGCACCCGCGGCACGATCCCCGGGCCGACGCTGGAGATGTCGGTGGGCGACTCGATGGTCGTGCACTTCCGCAACGGCGACGCCCGCACGGACTGGGACGTCCACGCCCGCACCCACAGCCTCCACCCCCACGGGGTGGTGTTCGAGGCCACGTCGGACGGCGCCTTCCCCCTGTCGCCGCCCGATCCGGCGCAACCGGTCAACCCCGGTCCCGCCCACGACGAGACCGCCCTGTGGTCGGGCATCGGGGTGACCGGGCAATTCAAGCAGGGCGACCGGGTGCCGCCGGGCGGCACGTTCACCTACCGCTGGAACACGTTCGGCTGGCCGACGACCGCCGGCGTGTGGCTCTACCACGACCACTCGGTCAACGACATGGACAACGTCGAGCTGGGCGCCATCGGGATGATCGTGGTCCACAACCCGAGCGACTCCCAGGACGTGGACATCCGGCTCCCCACCCCGACCGATCCCACCGCCCCCGACCCGGCGCTGCTGCCGGGCGGCTCGCCCAACGGCTCGCCGCTCGTGCGCCAGCCGATCATCTTCCCCGGGCCCCGCATCGACATCACCCCGGCGGCCCTCGGGGCCCTCGGCGGCGGGACGGCACCCGAGGCGCCGGCGGCCGCCGGTGGAGAGCGGGCCGAGCCCGCCGAGCCCGCCGAGGGGATGGCGGGGATGCCCGGCATGCCCGGGGCGCCCGGCGCCGGGGCCGACCGGCCCGCCGGCCCCGGCGTGCCCGACCGGCCCGAGACGCCGGTGGACGACGCGGCCACGATCACACCCGAGCCC
>DATFRN010000122.1:0-25055 GCA_035263165.1 Acidimicrobiales bacterium
ACGATCGTCGACCTGGTGACCGTCACGCCGCCGCCCTCCGGGGGCGTGAGCACGGCGATCCTCGTCGCCCCGAGCATCACTCCCGGCCGCCCCGGGGAGCCGCCTGTGCGGGATCCCCTGCAGCGGCGGTCGTCGACGCTGCCGTGCATCTGCATGCTGCACCCGCCAGAAGGCGCGACCGCCCGCGCCGTGGCGGTCACCATGCTGGACCTGAGCGGCGGCGGCAGCACCGTGGCCGCCGTGCCGGTCAGCCGGCGGTGACCCGGCGGGCGAACTCGACCGCCCGCTCGTTGATCAGGTCGCGGTCGTAGTCGATCGTGGCCACGTGGTAGCTGCGCTCCAGCGTGACCCGCTCGACCGGGCCGGACACGCCGGCGGCCAGCTTGTCGCTGCTCACGGGGTCGACCACGTGGTCCTGGGTGCTGGTCATGATCAGCACCGGGCAGGCGATGCGGGCCACGTCGGGGGCCAGGTCCCGGGCGGCGGCGGCCAGGCTCAGCAGCGGGCGCAGCGGCGTGGCGTCGTAGGCCTTCTCCCGCTGGTCGGGGTCGGCCACGTCGTTGCCGATGGCCGGGATGCGGTCGGTGCCGGCGTCGACCATCTCCTGCACGGCCGCCGCCATCTCGTCGGGCACCTCCATGGCCGGGTTGACGCACACCAGCCCGGCGATCTCGGGATGGCGGCTGCCCAGCCAGGCGGCCAGCGACCCGCCCATCGACAGGCCCGCCACCACCACCCGGTCGCACCGGCCGGCCAGGTCGGCGTAGGCGGCCTCGGCCGTGGCCGACCAGTCGTCCCAGGTGGTGTCGACCATGTCGTCCACGTGGGTGCCGTGGCCGGGCAGCAGCGGCAGCTCGACGGCGAAGCCGGCGGCCGCCAACGCCTCGGCCAGGCCCCGCAGGCCCTGGGGGTTGCCGGTGAAGCCGTGGAGCACCAGGGCCCCGTGGGGGCCACCGGGCGCCGACCAGGGCTCGCAGCCCGGGATGATCTCCTTGCCGTCGGGGGTCTGCACGGGTGACGCTCCTCCTTCGTCGGGACGCAGGCCGAGCGTAGGGCGTTAATTGACCCCGGGGTCAAGCCTGGTCAGACTTGTGCGCGAGATGACCGACCGCCAGCTCACCAGCCAGGGCGCCGAGCGCAAGCAGCAGCTCCTCGACGCCGCCGCCCGCCTGTTCGCCGAGCAGGGCTACGCCGCGACGCGGGTGGTCGACATCGTCGAGGCCGCCGGCGTGGCCAAGGGCCTCTTCTACTGGTACTTCGACAACAAGGAAGCCCTCTTCCGCGAGCTGGCCTCCGAGATCCGCCGCCGGCTGCGCCGCCAGCAGGCCGCCGCCATCGACGACGAGGCGGCCGCGCTGGTGCGCATCCTCCAGGGCACGGTGGCCAGCGTCCGGTTCATGGCCGAGAACGCGCCCTTCTTCTCGCTGCTCGAGGTCGAGGGCCGCAACGTCTCCGACGTGCTGCGCCAGGGCACCGAGCAGCACCTGTCCGACGTCAGCGTGCTCATCGTCGACGGCCAGCACGACGGCACGGTCACCGACGACGACCCCGCCGAGCTCCTCGCCCTGGCCGTCGTGGGCACCGTCGGCCAGTTCAGCCACTTCCACCGGACCGGCCGCATCGACCTCTCGCTCGACGAGCTGTCGGCCTACGTGGCCCGGCTGGTGGCCCGCATGCTGACCGCCGACGAGGCGATCGCCCGGCAGTCGCTGGCGGCGCTGCGCCCCCGGCGGACCGCCGTCCCGGCCGGCTGACCAGCCCCGGTGTGATCATCGGCCGCCGGCGCCGCTAGCCTTTCCCGGTCCTCTCACCGCTATCGAGGTGCACCCGTCCCATGATCCGTCGCCACCGACTCCTCGCGCTCGCCGCCGTGCTGGCCATCGCCCTGACCGCCTGCGGCCGCAACGATGCCAAGCGCAGCGACGTCGTCAACGCCATGAAGGACGCCGGGCTCAGCCAGTCCCAGGCCAACTGCGTCGGCGACGGCCTGGAGGACGCCTTCGGCTCCGACCAGAAGCTGTTCAACCAGGTCGCCGCGGCGACCAAGCCCGAGGACCTGCCCAAGGGCACCGAGAGCAAGGTCCAGGACGTGCTGGACCAGTGCGTCGGGGACGACGCCGGCACCACCACGACCACCGGCGGGGCCGGCGGGACGACCACCACGACCGCCGGCGGATGACCCGGCGGGCCGCCCGGCCCGACCGTTGCATCACCACTGCAAGTACCGGCTAGTCTCCCGCGAGCTTGTCGCCGGCGACGAGGGGAGACACCCGTGGCGTACCAGTTCCTGTCCGACGAATGGGTCGATGCCGCCCGGAAGATCCGGGAAGACCTGGACCAGCCGACCACTGCGCCGCAGCCGGTCAAGATGAACCTGGTCATCACCGACGTGCCGTTCGGTGAGGGCACCGTCGACGCCCACATGGACACCACCAGCGGCGAGCTGGTCCTCGACCTCGGCCACGTCGACGGCCCCGACGTCACGGCCACCCTCGACTACGAGACCGCCAAGGCGATGATGGTCGACGCCAACCCGCAGGCGGCGATGCAGGCGTTCATGGCCGGCAAGATCAAGCTCCAGGGCGACATGACCAAGGCGATGGCCCTCCAGGCCGGCCCGCCCAACCCCGAGCTGACCAAGGCGATCCAGGGGATCACCGCCTAGCTCGGACCCGGTCCGGCTGTGCGACGGGCGCCCTGCGGGGCGCCCGTCGGCGTTTTCGTCGGCCCTGGTCAGGGCCCAAAAAGAGGAGGGTGCCGAGCCTGCTGGGGCGGCAGCCTCATCGCGGCGGCTGGGGAACACCGCGTCCGGCATACCGCCCCAACGGGCCCGGCACGCTCCGTAGTTTAGTCGCTGCTCACAGCTATGTCAGCCATTCGCTGCACAGCGGAACGAAAACCTCGAGACCAGTCGAGAATCCGGCCCGCAGGGGGAGAAGGCCGATGCGCCAGTGGGGGAAGCCGCTGGCACGCGCAAGCGTCCCCCGAACAGGGGTCCCCGGTCAAGACCCAGTTTGAAGAATTTCCTCAGCTAGTCGCCCCGATCGCGGCGCAGGAGGACGTCGATCCGGGTGCCCGGCGGGACCTGGCTGCCCGGCCCCGGCACCACGAACGCCACCTGCCCCTTGCCGATGGTCCGCCCGAGTTGGAGGCCCTCCTGCTCGAGCGCCTGCTGGGCCTCGTCGCGGCTCAGACCGATGATGTTCGGCACCTGCACCGAGTCGACGGCCACGACCACCACCACCGTCGAGCCCGGCTCGACGTCGGACCCGGCCCCGGGCTCGAGCCGCAGCACCGTGTCGGGGGCCTGGCCCTGGTCGGGCGCCTGGCCCTTCAGGTCGACCTGGAGGCCGAGGCCCTGAAGGGCGGCGATCGCCTCGTCCTTGGTCTTGCCCGCCAGCTCGGGGAGCACCACCCGCTGCCCGACGGACACAGTGAGCTTGACCGTCGAGCCCTTGGGCAGCCCGGCCGCCGGCGGCGGGCCGCCGGCGAAGCCGATGACCACGCCGGGCGGCACCGTGTCCGACGGCTGGGGCACGGACGCCTCGCCCAGGCCGACGGCGGCCAGGGCGGCGCGGGCGTCCTGCTCGCTGGCGTTCACGATGTTGGGCGGCACGGCCACCAGCGTCGGGCCCAGCGAGACCGTGAGCGTGAGCGTCTTGCCCTCCGCCAGCTCGCTGCCCGGCTTCGGGTCGGTGGCCAGCACCTCGCCGGCCTTGGTCCCGTCCTTGCGGGTCTCCTTGGTGACGATCTTCCAGTGGTACTGGGACACGCCGGACACGACCTGGTCCTTGGTGGCGCCGATCACCGTGGTGGGGATGGTGTGCGTCGGCGTCTGGGCCTTCATGTACATGCCGGCGACGAGTGCCCCCGCGCCGATGGCGAGGACGACGACGAGGGCGCCGAGCATCAGCCGGCGCACGCCCCTGTCGGCCGGGGTCAGCCCCGGGCGGGCGCCGCCGGGCCCCCAGGTGCGGGGCGGCGACCCGGGGGGACCGAGGGGCCCCGGGCGCCCGGACATGCCCCGCGGGGGGCCGGGGCGGGGCGGGCCGGCGCCGGGTGGGGCGCCGGGCGCGGCACCGGGGGGCGGGGCGCCGACGGCGGTCATGATCCCCGTGGCGGCCACGTCGTCGGGGGCGCCGCCGGGCCCGGCGGCCATGACGGTGGTGGCCGCGGCGTCGGCCCCCGCGGCCCTGGCCATCCCGGTGGCCGACAGCAGCGTGGCGTCGCGGTCGTCGGCCGGGGCCGGCTCGGGGATCGACGTGCCCACCAGCGGCAGGGGCTCGGGCCGGGACAGCTTGGGCGCCGCCGCCACCAGCCCGGCCGACAGGCCGGCGGCGTCGAGCCGGTCGGCGGGATCCAGCTTGCCCGCGGCGATCAGCACCGGGCCGAGCGGGCCCAGCTCGTCGGGCACCTCGAGCGAGTGGTCGAGCCGGGCCATGAGCGTGCCGATGGTGGTGTCGGCGGTGAACGGCACCTGGCCCGTCACGGCCTCGGTCAGCACCAGCGCCAGCGAGTACACGTCGCTGCGCCCGTCGAGCGACTCGCCCCGGGCCTGCTCGGGCGAGGCGTAGCGGGCGGTGCCCAGCACCGCGCCCGCCGGCTCGGTCCAGCCGGCCTCGGCGATGGCGCGGGCCAGGCCGAAGTCGGCCACCCGCAGCCGCCCGTCGGACCCGAAGAGCAGGTTGGCCGGCTTGATGTCGCGGTGCACGAAGCCCTGGCGGTGGGCGTACTCGAGCGCCCGGGCCGCCTCCAGGCCGACGACCAGCGTCTGGGCCGGCGACAGCCGGTCGCCGGCGTCGAGCAGCGAGCGCAGGCTGCCGCCGCCCAGGTACTCGGTCACCAGGTAGGGCGCCTCGTCGTCGCTCCAGTCGTACACGGCCAGCAGGTGGGGGTGGCTGAGCGCGGCCGCCGCCTGGGCCTCGGCCCGGAAGCGGCGGAGGAACGACTCGTCGCCGGCCAGCGCCTCGTGCAGCAGCTTGACCGCGACGCGCCGGCGCAGCCGCACGTCGTCCGCCAGGTACACCTGTGCCGACGTTCCGGACCCCAGCGGCGAGAGCAGCCGGTAGCGCCCGCCGAGGACACGACCGATCTGCTCGGTCATGCGGGTCATGGCCACGGCGGGAAATCTACCCGCTGGCCGGCGCGCGGCCGGAGCCCACCGCGCCCCGGCCGCCCCCAACCTGACCCGGGGAGGACCGCCGTGGGAGCATGGACGGGCCATGGCCGCCCCCACGACATCGCCCTACAGCACCCGGTTCAAGGTCATCGCGGCCGCCGTGCTGGCCGTCGCGATCGCCATGCTGGCCTACGGCTGCACCGCGCTCAGCAACGGCAACGACGACCCCGTCCTCAACAGCGGCGAGGCCAAGATCGTCGACAACCTCATCCCCCGGCGCAACAGCCAGGTGCCCCAGCAGTCGAGCATCGGCATCGACCTGGCCCCGGGGTGGACGGGCACGCTCGTCCTCAACGGCGTCGAGATCCCCGAGGACGAGCTGCAGAAGACGCCCCAGATCGGTGTGATCGAGTACACCCCGGGGCCCGACAAGACCGTCGAGCGCTTCCGCACCGGCCAGAACTGCGTGAACGCCATCATCTGGCAGCTGAAGGACGGCCGCGGGGTGGCCGACCGCAACATCCCCTGGTGCTTCGAGGTCGTCTAGCCGCCGAGCACGTCCCGCAGCGCGGCCGCGAACGCGTCGGGCTCGCCCATGCCGCCGTACTCGCCGCCGAGGAAGCCGTCGTGGCCGCCGGGGAACGTGACGGGCTCGACGCCGAGCCGCTCGGCCACCGCCGTGCCGCCGCGCCCGGCCAGGTTGGTGGCCGACGTCGCGCCGACGACCACGACGATGCGGGTCGGGGCGGCCCGTAGCGCGTCGAAGTCGTGCCGGTGGTGGGTGCAGCTGATCATGTTCTGGCCCACCAGGGGGTCGTCGCGCGAGCCGTCGTCCTCTGCCGGCATCCCGAACATGGCCGGGTCCGGCGCAGGCCGATCGGCGTAGTCCGCGGGCAGCGGTCCGTCGTAGCCGGCCAGGGCGATGAACTTCGCCATCGCGGGGCCGACGCCGGCGGCCCGGTAGGTGTCCCGGATGTCCTCGCACGCGGCCAGCACCAGCTCGCGGTCGGGCAGCTCCTGAGCGGCCGGGGGCTCGTGGGCCACCAGCGTGCGGACGTCCTCCGGGTGCCGGGCCACCAGCGCCAGCGCGTTCACCGCGCCGCCGCTCGTGGCGAACAGGTCGACCGGCCCGGCGTCGAGGGCGTCGATCAGCCGGTGGAGGTCGTCGGCGTGCTCCTCGACCCGGGTCTCGGCGGCCCCGTCCGTCCGCTTGCTGCGCCCCGACGAGCGAGGGTCGTAGGTGACGACCGTCCGGTCGGGGAAGTGCCCGGCCAGCGTCACGAAGCCGGCGGCGCCCATGGGCGAGCCGATCAGCAGCAGCACCGGCTCGGTGCCGGCGTCGTTGCTCCGGACGTCGTAGTGGATCGTGGCCCCCGGGGCGTCCAGCGTGTCTGGCTTGGCGTCGGTCATGCCCCTCCGACGGGGCGGGACCGGCGAAGTCATCGGCCGGGCAACTCGCCCGTCTCCAGCAGGGACCGGAACCCGGCCTCGTCGAGCACCGGCACGCCCAGCTCCTCGGCCTTGGTGACCTTGGACGCCCCCGGCGCCTCCCCCACCACCACGGCCGTGGTCTTGCCCGAGACGCTGCCCGGCGACTTGCCGCCCCGGGACTTGATGGCGGCCTCGGCCTCCTCCCGGGAGAAGCCGTCCAGCGTGCCGGTCACCACCACGCTCATGCCGGCCAGCACCTTGGGCCGGCCCTCGCCGCCGGCGGGTCCCTGGAAGTTGAGCCCGGCGGCCCGCAGCCGCTCGACCAGCGTGCGGTTGGCCGGGTCGGCGAACCAGGTGTGCAGCGACTCGGCGATCACCGTGCCCACGCCGTCGGCCGCGGCCAGGGCCTCGACCGAGGCGCCCATGATGCGGTCGAGGTCGCCGAACGCCGCCACCAGCGCCTCGGCCCCGGCCGGCCCGAGGTGGCGGATGTTGAGCCCCACCAGCAGCCGGGCGAGCGGCCGGCTGCGGGACGCCTCGACCGACGCCCGCAGGTTGGCGGCCGACAGGGCGCCCATGCGCTCCAGCTTCTCGACCCGGTCCCAGTCGAGCTCGTAGAGGTCGGCCACGCTGGCGACCATCCCCTCGGCGATGAGCTGGGAGATGCGCTTCTCGCCCAGGGCGTCGATGTCGAGGGCGGCCCGGCTGGCGAAGTGCTCGATGGCGCCGTGGCGCTGGATGGGGCACTCGGGGTGGATGCAGCGGTGCTCGGCCTCGCCCTCGGGCCGCACCAGGGTCGAGCCCACCGGGCACGGGCAGGTGGTGGGGAACGCCCACGGCCGGCTGCCCTCGGGCCGGTCGGCCAGCACGGCCCCCAGCACCTCGGGGATGACGTCGCCGGCCCGGCGCACGATGACCCGGTCGCCGGGGCGCACGTCCTTGGCCGCCACCTGGTCCTCGTTGTGCAGCGTGGCCTGGCCGACCGTGACCCCGCCCACGAACACCGGCTCCAGCACGGCGTACGGCGTGGCCCGGCCGGTGCGGCCGATCGAGACCATGATGTCGTCGAGCCTGGTGGTGCGCTCCTCGGGCGGGAACTTGTAGGCCAGGGCCCAGCGCGGCGCCTTGGAGGTCGAGCCCAGCAGCTCGCGGCGGTCCAGGTCGTCGACCTTGACCACCGCCCCGTCGATCTCGTAGTTCAGGTCGTGGCGGTGCTCCTGCCAGTGGAGGGCGAACCCCAGCACGTCGGTCGGGTCGCTCACCCGGCGGATCTCGGGGTTGACCGGGAAGCCGAGCGTCGTGAGCCAGTCCAGCGTCTCGTGGTGGCTGGTGAACTCGGGGCCGCCCTCGATCTCGCCCAGCTGGTAGGCCCACAGCGCGAGCTCGCGCTCGGCGGTGACCCGGGGGTCCTTCTGGCGCAGCGCCCCGGCGGCCGAGTTGCGGGGGTTGACGAACGGGCGCAGGTCGGCGGCCATCTGCCGCTCGTTGAGCGCCGCGAAGGCGGTCAGCGTCATGTAGATCTCGCCCCGGACCTCCAGCACGGCGGGGGCGTCCTTGCCGAGCGACTTCGGGATCTGGGCGATCGTGCGGACGTTCTCCGTGACGTCCTCGCCGGTGCGGCCGTCGCCCCGGGTGGCGGCCCGGACGTAGCGGCCCCGCTCGTAGCGGATGGAGATGGCCAGGCCGTCGATCTTGAGCTCGCACACGTAGCCGACCTCGTCGCCCGACCGGCCGGTCTCCTCCCCGTGGGACTCCCCTGCCGGCGCCCCGGCCAGGCGGCGGTGCAGGCGCTCGACCCAGGCCCGCAGCTCGTCCTCGCCGAAGGCGTTGTCGAGGCTCATCATCGGCACCGTGTGGACCACCGGGGCGAACAGGGTGGTGGCCGGGGCGCTGCCCACCTGGCTGGTGGGCGACTCGGGGGTGATGAGCTCGGGGTACTCCTCCTCCAGCGCCCGCAGCTCGCGCACCAGTTCGTCGTACTCGGCGTCGCTGATGATGGGGTCGTCGAGCTGGTGGTAACGCCGGTTGTGCTCGGTGATCTCGGCGCGCAGCGTGGCGGCGCGCTGCTCGATCTCCTGGTCGGCCATGCCCCGGACACTACCGAGGCGGCCCGAGCCTCAGGCCCCGGGGTCAGGCCCCGAGGTCAGGCCCCGAGGGTCAGCCCGAGCTCGATCGCCCGGGCCTCCACCCGCCGGGCCACGTGCTCGGTGAGGTCGAGCACGTGGGCGGCCTGGGCCACGTCCAGCCCGACCAGCCCGCAGGTGGGGGTGATCAGCGCCTGCTCGACCAGCCGGCGGGGCTCGCAGCCGCCCTCGGCCAGGGCGTCCCACTCGGCCACCAGCCGGCGCCACAGGATCTCGGCGGTGTCGCCCAGGGGCCGCTGGGTGGGGACCGCACCCCAGGCCAGCCAGCCGCCCCGCTCCAGGTAGTCGGCGAAGGCGCCGGGGTGGTCGGAGGCGCCGGCGCCGACCGGCAGCGACAGCATCTGGGGCCCGGCCTGGAGGACGACCGGCCAGTCGGCCCGCCCGCAGCAGTGGAGGCCGGCGATGGCCCGCTCCTCGACCGAGGCCAGCGCGGCGGAGACGAGGTCGAGCGTGTCGTCGACGTCGAGGGGGAAGCCCGGCTCCAGCGCGGCGGTCAGGCCCGGCTCGTCGAGGAACAGCAGCGGCGTGGCCCCGGGGGCGGCGGCCCGGGCGGCCGTCAGCACCTGGCGGGTCCGGGTGGCCACGGCCCGGGCCGCGGCGGCGAAGGCCCGGTCGGCCGGCACGCCCACGGCGTGCAGGGCCAGGCCCAGGGTGACCGGCCCGGTGAGCTGGATCTTGAACGGCGCCACCCGCCCGGCGATGGCGGCCAGGAACGCCCGCAGCCCGGCGAACGGCTCGGCGTCGAGCCCGTCGGCCAGCGGGAAGTCGGGGTCGACCATGGCCTCGTCGACCAGCAGCGAGCCGTCGGGCAGCACGAGCACCCCGGCGATGCCCCAGGCGGCCTGCGGGATCATGCCCTCGACCGCGGCCCGTCGGGGCAGCGAGGGCGCCGCCGGCAGCCGCGGCTGGTGCCCGAGCGAGAACGCGACCGCATCGCCGACGTCGGTGTGGGGCAGGCTGCCCACGGCCGACGCCAGCCCGATCGGGAGGAGCACCTCCCTCATGGTTCCGCCACCCGCGGCGCCACGATGTTGGTCACTTGGTCTGCCCCCACTCGGCGGTTCCCCGTCTGAAATAGCGAGCCGGGCACACCATCGGCAAATCTCCTGCCCGTGCCGACCCCCGCCAGCGACGTCGTTCCCGCGCTCGTGCGCTCGCCGTGGCCGGTGCGCGCGGTGTGGCTGGCGCAGGCGCTGTGCCTCGCCCCGGCCCTGTCCGCCTGGCTCGACGACGCCAGTGCGCCGGTCCGGTGGGTGGCCGCCGTCGGGGCCTGGGGGGCCTGGCTGGCCGTTCTGGTGGCGACGCTGGTGCCGACCACGCTGAGCCTCACGCTGGTGCGGCTGGGCGGGCCCGCGGCGGCCGTCGCCGCGCTCGGCGCCCTGGTGGCGACGGGCGCCTCGGCGGCCACCGTGGTGGGCCTGGTCGCCGGACTGGTGGCGTTGCTGGTGTGCCTGGCGCCCGAGACCGCCGAGGTGTTCGTGGACGGCTCGTCCTACGGCGACGAGCGGCGGATGCCGCTGCGCACGCCGGCCCCGCTCCTGGCCGGGCCGGCGGAGCTGGCCTGGGCGGTGGTGGCGGCGGGCGTGGCCGCCGGGCCGCTCCTGCTGGCCGCCCGCCAGTGGCTGGCCGGCGCGGTGGCGCTGGCCGTGGGCCTGCCGCTGGCCCGGGTGGCGGTGCGCTCGCTGCACGCGCTGTCCCGGCGGTGGCTGGTGTTCGTGCCGGCGGGGCTGGTGGTCCACGACCCGCTGGTGCTGGCCGAGCCGATCCTGCTGGCCCGCACCGCGGTCCGCCGGCTCGGCCCGGCGCCGGCCGGCAGCGACGCGCTCGACCTCACCGGCGGCGCCTGGGGCCTGGCGCTGGAGGCCCGGCTGGTGGGGCCGATCACGCTGGCCCGGCTGGCGCCCCGGCGGGCGCCGGTCGAGGTGGCCGACGTGACCGCCCTGCTCGTCACCCCGTCGCGGCCGGGCCGGGTACTGGCCGAGGCCCGCCGGCGGCGGATCGGCTGACGCCCGCCAGCACGAGGTCGACCACCCGGCCGACGTAGTCCGGGTCGGCGGGGTCGCCGCTCACCAGCTCGCGGTAGAAGACCACACCGCCCAGCAGGTCGAGCACCATGTCCACGTCGGTGCTCGGGGGCAGCTCGCCCCGCTCGACGCCGCGCAGCACGGCCTCGCGGGGATGGCCGCGGCGGTCGCGCAGGAAGGCGGCCAGCACCTCGCGCATCTCGGTGTTGAAGGCGGCGTCGGCCACGACCGCCGGGAGGATCCGCCCGGCCGGCGTCTCCCGCAGCTTGGTGGCGAACTGGGTGAGCCCCGCCACCAGGTCGCCCCGCACCGTGCCGGTGTCGACCGGCTCGGGGGCCAGGCCCATCCGGTGCACGGCGTCGAGCAGCAGAGCGGCCCGCGACGGCCAGCGCCGGTAGACGGTGGCCTTGCCGCACCCGGCCCGGGCCGCCACCAGGTCGACGGTGAAGCCCCGCGGCCCCCGCTCGGCCAGGACGTCGATGGCGGCCTGCATGATGGCGGCGTCGACCCAGGCGTCGCGCGGTCGCCCCGGGCCCCGGCGGGCCGCCTCGGCGCCGACGGACGTGGCGGTCATCGCGGGGTGGCGGGGGCGGGCACCACGTCGGCCGGGGCGCCGGCGTCCGCCGGCTCGGGCCCGGGTTCCTCGGCGACCTCGTGGTCGTGCGCCCGCGCCGGCAGGTAGAGGCCGACGATCAGCGCGCCGAGCGCCAGCGCGGCGGCGCCGACGACGAAGGCGATGCTCATGCCGTCGACGAAGCCGTTGGCGGCCACGTCGTGCAGGGCCGCGCCGCTGGCGCCGCCGAGCCGCTGGGCGGCCTCCATCGCCGCCCCGATCTGATCGGTGATGGCCGTCTTCGCCGACGCGGGGATGGGGGCGCCGGCGATGGCGTCGCTGACCCGGGGGCCGTAGGTCGAGCTCATGATCGAGCCCAGCACGGCCACGCCCAGCGCCCCGCCCACCTCGCGGGTGGTGTCGTTCACGGCCGAGCCGACGCCCGCCTTGGCCGGCGGCAGCGAGCCCATGATCGACTCGGTGGCGGGCGGCATGACCAGCGCCAGGCCGGCCGACAGGACCACCAGGGCGAGGGCGATCTCGCCGTAGCTGGAACCCGGGGTGAGCCGGCTGGCCAGCAGCAGCCCGGCCGCCGCGATGAGCAGGCCGGTGGCGACCACGATCTTCGACCCGATGCGCTCGACGATCTTGGCCGACAGCGGCGCCACCACCACCTGCACGGCGGCCATCGGCAGCAGCCGCACGCCGGTCTCGAGAGCCGAGTAGCCGTGCACCGACTGCAGGTACTGGGTCAGCAGGAACAGCATCCCGAACATGGCGAAGAACGTGAGCATGATCGCCCCGCTCGCCGCGCTGAACCGGGGGTTGCGGAAGAAGTTGATGTCGAGCATGGGGTGGGGCGTGTGCCGCTCCCACAGCACGAACGCGCCGAGCAGGACGGCGGCGGCCGCGAAGGCGCCGAGCACGGCCGGGTCGGTCCAGCCGTGGGGGCCCTCGATGATGGCCCAGACGAGCGCCACCAGGCCGGCGATCGACAGCAGGGCGCCGGGCACGTCGATCGGCGGCGCCGCCGGGTCGCGGGAGGTGGGCACGAACAGCTTGCCGAGCACCAGCGCCACGATCACCACGGGCACGTTGACCAGGAAGACCGAGCCCCACCAGAAGTGGGCGAGCAGGAAGCCGCCGGTGACCGGGCCGATGGCCACGGCCACGCCGGCCATGGCCGACCAGATGGCGATGGCCTGGGCCCGCTCCTTCCGGTCGGTGAAGACGTTGGTGATGATCGACAGGGTCGCCGGCATCACCAGGGCCCCGCCGACGCCCATCACCGAGCGGGCGGCGATGAGGTGGTCGGCGCTGGTGGCCAGCGACGACAGGATCGACGCCACGCCCATGATCGACAGGCCGATGGCCAGGGCGCCCCGGCGGCCGAACCGGTCGCCGAGCGAGCCCATCGTCAGGAGCAACCCGGCGAAGACCAGGATGTAGGCGTCGACCACCCACTGGAGCTGGCTGGTGGAGGCGCCCAGGTCCTTCTGGATGGTGGGCAGCGCCACGTTGACGATCGTGTTGTCGAGGACGATCAGCAGCAGGCTGAGGCACATGACCCCGAGCACGACCCACCGGCGGGGGTCGGCCGTGCGGGTCTCGGCCACGGGGGAGGTTGCTTGCATGGGGCCCAGCCTGCTCCGCCTGATTACGGAACGCAAGCGTTCCGTAACGATCCGGTCCGTGAACTGGGTCACGCAGGGTCGGCCGCGATGCCGCCCCCCACCACCTCGTCGCCCTGGTAGAGCACCACGGACTGGCCGGGCGCCACCCGGCGCTCGGGCCGGGCGAAGCGCACCACCGCGCCGCCGCCCCCGGGCTCGACCGTGGCCGGCCGGGTGGCCCCGTGGGCGCTGGCCTGGGCGTCGACCGCCCCGGTCACCGGCCCGCCGGCCCAGACCACCCGCTCGAGCCGCACCGCGTCCCGCAGCAGCTCGCCGGGGCCGCCCACCCGGACCGTGGCGGTGGCCAGGTCGACGGCGACCGCGTAGCGGGGCTCGCCCCCGCCCGGCAGGCCCAGGCCCTTGCGCTGGCCCACCGTGACCAGCTCGACGGCGGGCACGGCCCCCACCCGGCGGCCGTCGCCGTCGACCACCCGGCCCGGGTGCAGGTCCATGCGCCGGCCGAGGAACCCCCGGCGGCCGGCGGCCGAGGTCACGAAGCAGACGTCCTGGCTGTCGGGCTTGTCGGCGGTGCGCAGGCCGAGAGCCGCGGCCTCGGCCCGGACCTCGGCCTTGGTCAGCTCGCCCACCGGCAGCCGGGTGTAGGCCAGCTCGGGCTGGCCCAGCACGTAGAGGACGTAGCTCTGATCCTTGGCGGCGTCCGCCCCCCGGGCCAGGCGGCGGGTGCCGTCGGGCCGCTCCACGATGCGGGCGTGGTGCCCGGTGGCCACCGCGTCGAAGCCGACGGCCCGGGCCCGGGCGACCAGCCGGTCGAACTTGAGGCGGCGGTTGCACTCGATGCACGGGTTGGGGGTGGCGCCGCGGCGGTGGGCGTCGACGTAGGGGGCGACCACGTCCCGCTCGAACTCGTCGCCGAAGTTCCACACGTGGTGGGCGATGCCCAGCTGCTGCGCCACCCGGCGGGCGTCGTCGACGTCGCTCACCGAGCAGCAGCCCGTGTCGGACTCTCCGCCCCACAGCTTCATGGTCACGCCCACGACGTCGTGGCCGGCGGCCAGCAGCCGGGCGGCCGCCACCGACGAGTCGACGCCCCCCGACATGGCGGCCAGGATCTTCACGCCGCCGCCCGCAGGGTGGCCGCGGCGGCGGGCACCGCGGCGAGGGCGTGGTCGACGTCGGCATCGGTGGTGGGCCAGCCGAGCGACAGGCGCAGGGCGCCGCGGGCGGCGCCGGCGGGCACGCCCATGGCCGCCAGCACGTGCGACGCCTGCTGGGCCCCGCTGGCGCAGGCCGACGCGGCCGAGGCGCACACCCCGGCCTCGTCCAGCAGGAACAGCAGCGCCTCGCTCTCGACGCCGGGCAGGCACAGGTGCAGCGTCCCGGGCAGGCGGCCGTCCCGGCCGGGGCCGGTCTCGGTCGCCCCGGGGACGGCGACGAGCAGGCCGTCGGCCAGCCGGTCGCGCAGGGCCCGGACCCGGGCGGCGGTCGCCTCCCGCTCGGCCAGCACCGCGCCGAGCGCGGCGGCGAACCCGACGATGCCGGCCACGTCGTGGGTGCCGCTGCGCAGCTCGCGCTCCTGGCCGCCGCCGAGCGTCGTGGCCGCCAGCGGCGTGCCCCGCCGCACGACCAGGGCGCCGACCCCCTGGGGGCCGCCGACCTTGTGGGAGCTGAGGCTGACGAGGGCGGCGCCGGCCAGCCGGCCGGGCAGGTCGAGCCAGGCCGCGGCCTGGACGGCATCGCTGTGCAGGGCCGCCCCCGGCGCCCGGCGGGCGACGACCTCGGCCACCTCGGGCAGCGGCTGGACCGCGCCGGTCTCGTTGTTGGCCAGCATCACCGACACCAGGGTCGTGGACGGGCCGACGGCGGCGGCCAGGGCGTCGAGGTCGACCACGCCGGCGGCGTCGACCGGCACGGTGCGGCCGCCGGCGGCGGCGACCGGGCCGAGCACGGCCTCGTGCTCGACGGCGCTGGCCACGACCTCGCCGGGCCGGGCCGCGGCCACGCCCCGGACCGCCAGGTTGTCGGCCTCGGTGCCGCCCGCCGTGAACACGACCTCGCCGGGCCGGCACCCGACGGCGGCGGCCACGACGTCGCGGGCCTCGTCGACCGCCTGGCGGGCCGCCCGCGCCACCCGGTGGGCGCCGGACGGGTTCCCGAACCGCTCGCCCAGCCACGGCAGCATGGCGGCGCGCGCCGCCGGGCGCAGGGGCGTGGTGGCCGCGTGGTCGAGGTAGGTGAGCCGGTCCGGCACCGCCCCAGTCTCGCAGCCCCGCCCGGCTCAGCCCACTGCCGGTGGGGGCGGGGGCGGGGGCGGGGGCGGGGGCAGCGGGGGCGGCGGCGCCATCGCCGGAGCCGCCGGGACCGGCGGGGCCACCGGGACGGGCTGGCCCCACTGCCCCACCGGCTGGGCCGGCGGCAGCGGCGGGGCGGGCCCGCCGTGGGCCCGCTGCCAGGCGGCGGCCACGCAGGTCAGGAACAGCTGGGGGTGCAGCCAGACCGGCGGCCGGTGGTCCATGCGCACGGCCACCGGGTTGGCGATGCGCACCGCCAGGTGGTCGCGGGCCTCTGGCCGCAGCGTCGCCACCCGCAGCAGGTAGGTGCGGATGAGCCCATAGGTCTCGTCGTCGAGCGCGCCCACGTCGAGCGACGCCGCGTAGCGCTCGTAGCCGTACGGCGGCGGGAACCAGGCGGGGGCCACGAACGACTGGGCCGACCGCTCCCGCACCACCAGCGTGCCCGCCGCCATGTCGCCCAGCCGCTGGTCGCGGGGCGACAGCAGGGCGCTGACCACGGCGACGAACCCGACCGGTATCAGGAAGAAGTCGACCAGCCCCACCGCGGCCCGCAGGAACGCCTGCTGGAACCGCACGGTCGTGCCGTCGGCGCTGACCGCCCGCAGCCCGAGGGCCGCCTTGCCCAGCGTGCGCCCGTGCCACAGCGTCTCGAAGGCGGTGAACCACACGACCACCACCAGCAGGCTGGTGATCACGCCCAGCACGACGCCGCCGGCGCCGTCGCCGACGGGGCCGGCGCCGAGCAGGGCGGCGACGACCGCCACCAGGCCGACCGCCGCGGCGAGGGCCAGGAAGTCGAGCGTGATGGCCAGCGTGCGCGACGCCACCCCGGCCCGCTCGAAGTCGAGCACGACCGCCTCGGGCGTGACGATGGGCGCCACGCCGGAGCTCCACGAACGCGCCGGCACGACCGACCCTGCCATCGGGCGCACCGTAGTGCGCCGACGGCGGACGGACGCCCGCGGCCGCTACCGTCGCCGCACCGTGGACATCGACCGCTTCATCGCCCGCAACGCGCCCGCGTGGGACCGGCTCGACGAGCTCACCCAGCGTGCGGGGCGCCGGCTGCGGGGCCTCACCCCGCCCGAGGTCGACGAGCTCATCGAGCTGTACCAGAAGGCGTCGTCGCACCTGTCCCACGCCCGCGCCGCCTACGACGACCCCGCCCTGGTGGGCCGGCTCACCCGGCTGGTGGGCCGGGCCAACGGCGTGATCTACGCCAGCCGCACCCGCACGCTGGGGGCGGTCGTCGACTTCTTCGCCTGGCGGTTCCCGGCCGCCGTCTGGCAGAGCCGGCGGTTCGTCGCCGTGAGCGCCGGGCTGCTGCTGGTGCCGGCCATCGCCCTCGGGGTGTGGCTGGGCACCAGCGACGCCGCCCGCGAGGCGTCCGCGCCCGAGAGCGTGCGGGAGGCGTACCTGTCCCACGACTTCGAGGACTACTACTCGTCCGAGCCGGCGACCGACTTCGCCACCAAGGTCACCGTCAACAACATCCAGGTGTCGGTGCTGGCCTTCGCCACCGGCCTGCTGCTGTGCGTCCCCACGGCCATCCTGCTGGTCGTCAACGGGGCCAACCTGGGCTTCGCCGCGGGGCTGTTCGCCGACGCGGGGCAGCTGGGGAAGTTCTTCGGGCTGATCCTCCCGCACGGGCTGCTCGAGCTGACCGCGGTCACGATCGCCGGCGCCGCCGGGCTGCGGCTCGGCTGGGCGGTCATCGCCCCCGGCGACCGCACCCGGGGCCAGGCGGTGGGGGCCGAGGCCCGCCAGGCCGTGGTGATCGCGCTCGGGCTGGCGGTGGCGTTCCTGGTGGCCGGCACCATCGAGGGCTTCGTCACCGGCCGGGGCCTGCCCACCGCCGTCCGGGTCGGCATCGGCGTGGTGGTGGAGGTGGCGTTCATCGCCTGGATCGTCATCCAGGGCCGCGCCGCCTCGGCCCGGGGTGTCACCGGCGCCCTCGGCGAGCTCGACCACGGCTGGGACGACCTCGCCCAGGCCCGCGAGCGCGCCTGGGCCGGCTGACCCCGACCTTCCGTGGACGCCTCTGGTTGGGAGTCAACCGGATCCGTCCACGGAATGGCTTAGAGCCGGCCGGTGGCCTTGGCCCGGAGGTAGGTGTCGCCCAGCAGGGGTGCCAGGCGGCCCGGGCGGGCGTCGATGACCGTGGCGCCCAGGCCCCGGAGGCGGGCGACCGTGCGGCGGCGGGCCTCCAGGGCGCCGACCGCCGCGGCCCGGCGGTAGACCCCGCTGGCGTCGCCGCCCGGGGCGCCGGCCCACCGGGCCACGTCGGGGTCGCTCACCCCGGCCACCACCACCACGTGGTCCCGCAGCACCAGCGGCAGCGCCGGCACCAGCCACTCGTCGACCGACGCCGACACCAGGTCGGTCAGCACGACCAGCATCGTCCGCCGCCGGAAGCGGGACAGCGTCTCGGCGAACGCACCGGCGTAGTCGCTCTCGGCCAGCACGGGCTCCAGGTCGTACAGCGCCTCGATCACCCGCCCCAGCTGGCTGCGCCCGGCGCCGGGCGCCACGGCCGCCCGCACCTCCCGGTCGAAGGCCACCACGCCGCAGCGGTCGCCCAGCCCGGTGGCCAGGGCGGTGAGCAGCATGACCGCGTCGACCGCGTGCTCGACCCGGGGCACGCCGTCGACCCGCCCGGCCATGACCCGCCCGTTGTCCAGCAGCACCAGCACCGTCTGGTTCCGCTCGGCCCGGAACGTCCGGACGATGGGCCGGCCGGCCCGGGCGGTGGCCGCCCAGTCGACCCGGCGGAACTCGTCGTCGACCGTGTACTCCCGCAACTGGTCGAACTCGGTGCCGCCGCCCCGGCCCTGGGCCGAGCGCAGCCCGACCTCGAGGATGCGGGCCCGGCGGATGCGCAGCTCCGCCTCCTCCTTGGACCGGAACGAGGGGTACACGCGCAGCACGCCCGGCACCGCCACCGCGGCCTGGCGGGCGGCCAGCCCCAGCGGGCCGTCCACCCGCAGCACGATCTCGGGCAGGGGGAACCGGCCCCGGCGGGCCGGGCGGATCTCGGTGCGGGCGGTCAGCGTGCCGCCCCGGGGCACCCGGGCCGCCGCCCGGCGGGTGACGGCCCGCAGCGACGGGGCCAGCCCGTCGGCCAGGGCGATGCGCCGCCGGCGCCGGGTCGTGTTGCGCACGGTCCACGCCACCTCGGCCGTCGCCCCCAGCGTCACCACCGCCGGCGCGTCGCGCCGCACCGGCAGCGAGGCGGGATCGGGCGCCACCAGGCCGTCGACCAGCGCCAGCATCAGCAGGGCCCCGTCGACCACGAGCAGCGGCCCCCAGAACGGCCCGGGCACCGCCAGCAGCACCAGCGCCGCCAGCGCGGCCACGACCGCCAGCCGCCGGGTGGGCGCCAGGCCGCGGCGGCGGGACCTCACCGGGGCACCGGCACCGAGGCCAGGATGCCGTCCAGCACGCCGTCGACCGTCGTGCCCTCCAGCTCGAGCTCGGGCCGCAGCTGGATCCGGTGGCGCACGCACGGCTTGACCACGGCCTTGACCTCGTCGGGTGTGACGAAGGGCCGCCCGGCCAGCCAGGCCCACGCCTTGGCCGCGTGCAGGATCATCGCCGCCCCCCGGGGCGACACGCCGAGGGTGACCGCGGCCGCGGTCCGGGTGGCCCGGGCCAGGGCGACGATGTAGGCGAGCACCGCCGGGTCGACCCGCACGTCCTGGATCTGGCGGCGGGCGGCGGTCACGTGGGCCTTGGTCGCCACCGGGCGGATGCCGGCGGCGGCGATGTCGTGGGGGTCGAGGCCCCGGTCGTGGCGGGCCAGCACCTCCTGCTCCTGCTCGGCGCTGGGGTAGGCGACGGCCAGCTTGAACAGGAACCGGTCGAGCTGGGCCTCGGGCAGCGGGTAGGTGCCCTCGTACTCGATCGGGTTCTGGGTGGCCACCACCATGAACGGGTCGGGCAGCGCGTAGCCGGTGCCCTCGGCGGTGACCTGGTGCTCCTCCATGGCCTCCAGCAGCGCGGCCTGGGTCTTGGGCGGCGTGCGGTTGATCTCGTCGGCCAGCAGCACGTTGGTGAACACCGGCCCGGGCCGGAACCGGAAGCGGCCGTCGCCGCCGCCGGTGTCGAGGATCAGCTGGCCGGTCACGTCCGAGGGCATGAGGTCGGGCGTGAACTGCACGCGCTTCACGTCGAGGTCGACGGCCGCGGCCAGGGCCTTGACGATCAGCGTCTTGGCCACCCCCGGCACGCCCTCCAGCAGCACGTGACCCGGAGCCAGCAGGGCGGCGACCAGGCCGGACAGCGTGCCGTCCTGGCCGACCACCACCTTGGCCACCTCGTCGCGCACCGCCAGGATGGCGGTGCGCGGGTCGGGGTCGGACGGGGACGTCGGCTCGGCGTCGGCCGGGGCCCCAGGGGCCGGCACAACGTCAGACATGGGTGGAGACCTCCTCGCGGATGCGGTCGATGGTGCGGGCCAGCGCCATGAGCCCGGCGTCGTCGGTCACCGGCTCGGGCCCGAGGGCGTGGCGGAGCTCGTCGGCGGCCACGCCGGTGCGGTCGGCGACCACCGTGGCCAGCACGTCGTCGCCGGCCGAGGCCGGCACGCCGGCCCGGTCGGCCAGGAAGCGGCGCAGGTCCGCCCGCAGCAGCTCGCCGGCGTGCTCGGGCGAGCCCGACCGGTCGAGCAGGTTGCCGACGGCCGCCACCAGCTCGGAGGCGGCGACCGACACGGGCTGGGGCTCGGGCACGGGCCGGCCCAGCCGGCGGGCCCGCCACAGCGCGTAGAGCACGAAGGCGATGCCCAGCTGGACCAGGGCCCGCTTGATGCCGGGCGCCACCAGGTCGGCCAGCGTGCGGCCGCCGGGCACGGCCCGGGCGGCGCCGCCGACCCCGCCGGGCTCCAGCACGGCCAGGTCGGTGCCCGGCCGGGGCGCGAGCAGGGCGGCCATGATCGGGGCGTTCTCGCCCTTGGCCAGGGCGACGTTGACCGCCATGCCCGAGCCGCCGACGGCCACCACGGTCCCCTCGCCCCGATCGCGGGCCACGATGAAGGCGTCGCCGAAGCCGTTGCGCACGCAGCCCTCCGACCCGTCGGGGACGTGGTAGAGGACGCCGCCGCCGCGGGGTCGGATGTCGGCCAGGTCGAGGTCGGCGAGGGCCGGGATGGCGCATCGCCGCGTGGCGGCGAACCCGAGGTCGAGGACGTCGAAGAAGTCGTCCTCGACGGTCGGGGCGAAGCGGGACGCCGGGTCGGTCACCACCAGCACGCCGCCGGACCGCACCCAGTCGGTGACCTCCCGGCGCTGCCCGGCGGAGAACCGGTCGACGAGGACGAGCATCACGTCGGGCGAGCCGGCGCCGTCGAGGTCGGGCAGCCGGTCGCGGACCCGCACGTCGGCGCCCAGCTCGCGGGCGAGGATCACCAGGGCGCTCGTGCCCAGCCTGGCGTCGGATCGGGGCGAGAGGGTCTTGTCGTCGGCCCGGCCGATGGCCAGGATCGCGACCACGGTCACCAGGGCCAGGAGCGCGCCGGCCAGCCAGCCCGCGGCCCCACCACCACCACCACCGCCCGGCCGGCTCACGCCGCCCCCACCGTCTCGGCCTCGGCCGCGGGCGCGGGGACGGCCGGCGCCCGGTCCCGGACGTCGGCGGCCAGGGCGGCGAACCGGTCGCGCTCGGCCGGCCCGGCCGGGGCACCGCCGTACCAGACCTCCTCGAACAGCCGGGTGGCGGCGTCGAACGCCGGGGCCGCCGCCGGGGCCCGGCCGCGGACGTCGCCGGCCAGCTCACCGGTGGTCCGGCCCACCAGGTCGGGGAGCACCCCCCGCCCGGCCAGGTCGCCGACCAGCACCCGGAACCGGGCCCGCAGCCCGTCGCGCCAGCGGCCCTCCGCCTCGCACCGCTCGACCTCGGCCGCCCAGTCGACCGCCTCCTCGCCCGCCTCGACCACCACGTCGCGCCCGCCGCCCCGCCGGGGCCGGCGCCCGGCCGCCGTCCAGCGCGACCGGGACAGCCAGATGGCGGTGACCACCAGGGCGGCCACCAGGGCCAGCACCAGCCAGCCCATCCAGGTCGGCAGGGTCGGCAGGCCGAACGGCGTGCCGAGCTTGGAGAGCTGGCGGGCGATCCAGTCGGCCAGCCGCTCCAGGCGGTTGGGGCCGTGGTCCCAGTGGTACTGCGGCCGGGACAGGATCTCGCGGGCGGTGCGCCGCACGTGCTCGGGGTCGTTGGTCGGCGGCGGCAGGTCGACCAGGCGGGCGAGGACCACGTCAGGTGGCCTCTTGGGGAGCGAGGACCACGTCAGGTGGCCCGGTCGAGCACGTCGCGGGCGCTCATCTCGATGTCGAGGCCCTCGCTGCGCACCCGCAGGTCGAGGTAGAGCAGGACGAAGGCGGACGCCGTGAACGGCACCACCACCAGGTTGGCGGCGATGCCCCCGAGGGCGAGCAGGGGCCAGCCCGCGTCGAGCCCGATGACCGAGGCCAAGCCCTGGGGCAGGGCCGACAGCGCGCTGTTGAGCAGGTAGCTCACGATGACGACGAGCAGGCCGATGCCGAGCACGCCCCAGTAGCGCGTCTGGGCCAACCGGGCCGACCGGGCGAAGGCGGCGAACGGGCCGATCCCCTCGACGATCAGCGCCGGGGTGAGGACGGCGACCAGCGGCGCCAGGAAGATCGCGCCGATGTAGCAGGCGAAGGCGCCGGCGCCGACGACGACGGTGCTGATCACCAGGCCGACGACCAGCCCACCGAGGCGGCGGCCGACGACGCCGAGGATCTCGCCGGCCGGGGCGTCGCGCCCCATGGTCCACTGCCCCACCAGGTGCGCGACGGCGGCGGTCACGCAGGTCAGGGCGACCGCGCTGAGCAGGCCCGCCACCAGCAGGCCGATCAGCGGCCCGGCGTCGCCCGAGCTGTCGGCGGTGGCCGGGTCGGCCGAGAACACGACGCCGACGCCGGCCGCGTTGCGCTGGGAGAACGCGGCCAGGAGCTGGATCGGGACGATGAAGGCGGCGGTGATGCCGAGGATCTTGCGGGGCCGGCCCTTGACGATGCCGAACCCGCCGTCGAGCACGTCGGCCACGGTCATGGGGCGCAGCGCGATGCGGGGCACGGCGCCGAGCGGCGGCCCGCCGGCCCCGTCGTCCGACGCCCGGGGGCCGGGCGCCAGGCCGACCCCGGCCGCGGGCCCGCCACCGGGCCCGGCCTGGTCGGCGGGGGTCCCGGGGACGGCCCAGCCCGGTCCCCCTGTCGTCTGGTCCTCCACGGGCGCCATCATCGCCCAAGATGGACCCCACCGCGGCGCAGGCGCCGCGCAGGAGGTCAGCGGTGGAGGGCTACCGGCCGAGCACCTACGGCGATCGCTTCGCCGACGTCTACGACGACTGGTACGACGACGTCTCCGACGCCGCCGCCACCGCCGACCGGGTGGCGGCCCTGGCCGGCGACCCGCCGGGCCCGGTCCTCGAGCTGGGGGCGGGCAGCGGGCGGCTGGCGCTGCCGCTGGCCGCCCGGGGGCTGGAGGTGTGGGCGCTCGACGCCTCGGCGGCCATGCTCGACCGCCTGGCGGCCAAGCCGGGCGGCGACCGGGTGCGGGCGGTGCTGGGCGACATGGCGGCGCTCGACCTCGGCGCCGGCGCGCCCGGCGGGTTCGCCGTCGTGCTGTGCGCCTTCAACACCCTGTTCAACCTGACCGACGGCGACGCCCAGCGCCGGTGCCTGGCCCGGGTGGCCGACGTGCTGGCGCCGGGGGGCCGGCTGGTGGTCGAGGCGTTCGTGCCCCCGCCGGGCGGCGAGGGCGACGCCGCGGTGGGGGCGGTCGAGCCCCGCCACATCGGCCTGGACGAGGTGGTGCTGACCGTCAGCCGCCTCGACCCGGCCCGGCGCACGGTCACGGGGCAGCACGTGCAGATCACCGAGGCGGGCGTGCGGCTGCGGCCGTGGGTCCTGCACTACCTGACGCCGGCCGAGCTGGACGGGCTGGCGGCCGAGGCCGGCCTGGCACTGGTCGAGCGCCACGCAGGGTGGCGGGATGAGCCGTTCACGGAGTCGTCAGAGACCCACGTGTCCGTGTACGCGGCGGCGGGGAGCGAACACGCCCCGACCGGCCGCGGCGAAGCGATACCTTGACGCGGTGCCCACGAGTGCGGTTCCGCCGCCGCCCGAGTCCCCCCAGCCGTCCCTTCCTGCCCGCACCCCGGCCCCCGAGCCGTCCCTTCCTGCCCGCCCCCCGGCGCCATGAGCCAGCTGCGCCTCAACCCCCTGACGGGGCGGTGGGTGGCGGTCGCCACCGGCCGCGAGGACCGGCCCGGCGACCTGGTGTCCCGCCAGCTGCCGGTCGAGGCCGACCCCGGCCGGCCCTGTCCCTTCTGCCCGGGCAACGAGGAGGCCACCCCGCCCGCCCTGGAGACCTACGGCCGCCACGGTGAGTGGGTGGTCCGGGTAGTGCCCAACCGCTACCCGGCGTTCGACGGCGAGGAGCCGCTGCGGGTCCAGAACATGGGCCCGGTCTTCACCCAGGCGGTGGCCAGCGGCATCCACGAGGTGCTGGTGTTCTCGCCCGACCACGGGGCGTCCTGGGCCGACCTCGACGACGCCCAGGCGGCGGTCACGATGGCCGCCATCCGCGACCGCATGGAGCAGCACGCCCGCCGGCCGTCCATCCGCTACACGCAGGTGATCGTCAACCACGGGCGCGAGGCCGGGGCCAGCCTGGAGCACCCCCACGGCCAGCTGCTCGGCATCCCGTTCGTGCCGGGCGAGATCGCCGAGGAGGAGGCCGGGTTCCGGCGCTTCGAGGGGTCGTGCCTGCTGTGCACCACGCTGGAGGCCGAGGAGGCCGCCGCCCACCGGGTCGTCTACGCCGACGAGCGGGTGCTGGTGGTGTGCCCGTTCTGGTCGGGGGCGCCCTACGAGATGCTGGTGCTGCCCCGGGCGCACGAGGTCCAGGTCATCGACGCCGAGCCGGCCGACGTGGCCGCGGTGGGGCGGGCGCTGCGCTCGGCCCTGTTCCGGCTGCGGGGGTGCCTGGGCAGCGTGGCCTACAACCTGGTGTTCCACACCGCGCCGCACCGCCACGCGGGACCGTTCCACTGGCACGTCCACGTGCTGCCCCGGGTGACCAGCGTGGCCGGGTTCGAGCAGGGCACCGGGGTCATGATCGACATCGTCGCCCCCGAGATCGCGGCCAAGCACCTCAACGTGGTCGGCTGACCGCCAGGTCGTAGGCCCGGCGGCGGGGCACGTCGAGGCGGGCGGCCACCGCGCGGGCGGCGTCGCGGGCCGAGGCGCCGGCGGCCAGCTCGGCCTCGAGGGCGGCGACCACGTCGGCGTCGGTCGGCGGGGTCGGGGCGGGCGCCCCCGCCAGGACCAGGACCATCTCGCCCGGGGGCTCGCGCTCGTCCGCCCAGGCGGCGGCGGCGCCCAGCGTCCCCCGCCACAGCTCCTCGTGGAGCTTGGTCAGCTCGCGGGCCACCACCACCCGGCGGTCGGGGCCGCAGGCCCCGACCAGGTCGGCCAGCGTGCGGGCCAGGCGGTGAGGGGCCTCGTAGAGGACGGTCGTGCGGCGCTCGGCGGCCACCGCCGCCAGCCGCTCGCCCCGGCCGGCACCCTTGCGGGGCAGGAAGCCCTCGAACACGAAGCGCCGGGCGGGCAGGCCGCTCACCACCAGGGCAGCGAGGGCGGCCGAGGGGCCGGGGACGACCTCGACCGCATGGCCGGCGGCCAGGGCCCGGGCGACGAGGCGCTCGCCGGGGTCGGACACCGCGGGCATGCCGGCGTCGGACACCAGCGCCACCCGCTCGCCCCGGGCCAGCCGGGCCAGCACCGCCGGGATCTCCCGGTCCTCGGTGTGCTCGTTGACGACCACCAGCGGGCGG
>DATFRN010000123.1:0-10594 GCA_035263165.1 Acidimicrobiales bacterium
GTGCACCTGTCGTCGGCGCCGGGGCTGGCCGAGGTGCGGGCCGCCCAGGCCCGGGGCGTGGCCATGCAGGCCGAGACCTGCCCCCAGTACCTCACCCTCGACGCCACCGTGCTGGAGGCGCCGGGCGGCGAGAACTTCGTGTGCACCCCGCCGCTGCGCGACCCCTGGCACCGCGAGGAGCTGTGGGAGGGGCTGGCCCGGGGCTGGGTCCAGACGGTGGCGACCGACCACTGCCCGTTCTGGACGTCCGACCGGCGGCGGGGCGTGGCCGGGCGGGACGGCGGCTTCGCCGACTTCACCGAGATCCCCGGCGGCCTGCCGGGGGTGGAGACCCGGCTCAGCCTGGTGTGGCAGGGCGTGCGGGCGGGGAGGATCACCGCGGCCGACTGGGTGCGGCTGTGCGCCGAGGCGCCGGCCCGCACGTTCGGGCTGTTCCCCCGCAAGGGCTGCCTGCGCCCGGGCGCGGACGCCGACGTGGTGGTGTGGGACCCCGACCGGCCCCAGTCGCTGGCCGCCGCCGACCTGCACATGCGGGTCGACCACTCGCCCTACGAGGGCCGGGTGGCCCGCGGGTGGCCGGCGCTGGTGCTGTCCCGGGGCCGGGTCGTGGCCCGCGACGGGGCCTTCCGGGGCGAGCCGGGCTGGGGCCGCTACGTCGAGCGGGGCGCGCCCGACGTCACGCCCGCGGGCTGACCTGCCGGGAGCTACAGCTAGCCGGGGTCGCTGGTGACGCCCTGCTCGGCGTCGAGCTTCGCGGCCCGGCGGGCCAGCTCGTCGGGGGGCACGTCCTCGACGTGGGTGGCGACGCTCCAGCGGTGGCCGAACGGGTCCTCGAACTGGCCGGTCCGGTCGCCGTAGAACTGGTCCTCGACCGGGCGCAGGCCGGTGGCCCCGGCGGCGACGGCCCGCTCGTACACCGCGTCGACGTCCTCGACGTAGACGCTGAGCGTCACCGGCGACCCGCCGATGGTCAGCGGCCCCCGGATCCCCATGTCCGGGAACTCGTCCGACAGCATGAGCACGCCGGCGCCGAGCTGGAGCTCGGCGTGGCCGACCTTGCCGCCGGGGCCGCCCATGCGCATGCGCTCGGTGGCCCCGAACACCTGGCTGTAGAACTCGATGGCCTCCGCGGCGCGGTCGACGCAGAGGTAGGGCGTGATCTGCGGATAGTCGTCGGGGATGGGCTTCGCGGCGCCCATGCCGTCCTCCTGGCTCGACGAACGCGCCCGCCCGCGTCACGAAGGCTAAACCAGTCGTCGCTACGGTCCGGGTCATGCCCCGCATCGATCCGGACACGACCGGCACCGACGAGCTGACCATGCTCGCCAAGTTCCTCGACTACCACCGCGCCACCCTGGTGGCCAAGGCCTCGGGCCTCGACGCCGCCGGCCTGGCGGCCCGGGTCGCCCCCTCGTCGCTCACGCTCGGCGGCCTACTGGCCCACGCCGCCCTCAACGAGGACCACTGGTTCGGCGTCATCCTGCTCGGGCGGCCCCGGGCCGAGCCGTGGGCCAGCGTCGACTGGGACGCCGACCCCGACTGGGAGTTCACGACGGCCGCCGACCACAGCCCGGCCGACCTACTCGCCGCCTACGAGGCCACCTGCGAGCGCAGCCGGGCCAACGTGGCCGAGGCCTACGCCGACGGCGGCATCGACCGACTGAGCACCGGCCGCTCGTCCCGGGGCACGCGCTTCACGCTGCGCTGGATCATGCTCCACATGCTGGAGGAGTGCGCCCGCCACAACGGCCACGCCGACCTCCTGCGCGAGTCGGTCGACGGCGTGACCGGCGAGTAGCGCCGATCAGTCCAGCCCCTGGAGCCGCGCCGCCGCGACCCGGTGGCGGGCGAGCACGCCGTCGACGCCGCCGGCCCGTAGCTCGCCGTCCTCGACCAGCGGCCGCCCGGCGACCACCGTGTGGTGGGCGGCGGTGGGTCCGCAGCGCAGCAGGGCCTCCACCGGGTCGCTGAGGGCGCCCGCGAAGGCGATGCCGCCCAGCCGCCAGGCCACCAGGTCGGCGGCCGCGCCGGGCGCCAGCACGCCCAGCTCGCCCAACCGGCCCAGGCAGGCGGCCGAGCCCCGGGTGGCCAGCTCCAGCGCGTCGCGGGCACCGAACGCCGTCGGGCCGCCCCGCTGGCGGGCCAGCAGCAGCGCACCCCGGGCCTCCAGCCACAGCGAGGCGCAGTCGGTCGACGCCGAGCCGTCGCAGCCCAGCCCGACCGGCACCCCCGCGGCCCGGTAGTCGGTCACCGGGGCGATGCCCCCGCCCCCGATCATCATGTTGGAGCTGGGGCAGTGGGCCACCCCGGTCCCCCACGCGCCCAGCCGGGCGATCTCCGCCTCGTTCGGGTAGATGCAGTGGGCCACCCAGGCCCGGTCGCCGCCCCAGCCGCACCCCTCGAAGTGCTCGATGGGCCGGCAGCCGTAGGTCTCCAGGCAGAAGGCGTCCTCGTCGGGGTCCTCGGCCAGGTGGGTGTGCAGCCGCACGTCGAGCCGCTCGGCCAGCTCGGCGGTCTGCTGCATCAGGCGGGTCGTGACCGAGAACGGCGAGCACGGCGCCAGCGCCACCCGGACCATGGCCCCCGGCGCCGGGTCGTGGTGCCGCGCGACGGCCTCCTCGCTGGCGGCCAGGATCGTGTCGTCGTCCTGCACCACCGAGTCGGGCGGCAGGCCGCCGTCCTTCTGCGACAGCGACATCGAGCCCCGGGTGGGGTGGAAGCGCAGCCCGAGGTCGCCGGCGGCGGCGATCGACGCCCCCAGCACGTCGCCGCCACCGGCCGGGTGGACGTAGAGGTGGTCGGTCGAGGTGGTGCAGCCGCCGAGCGCCAGCTCGGCCAGCCCCACCCAGGTCGACACGTAGGCCGCCTCCTCGTCGAGCAGCGCCCACCGGGGGTACAGGGCGGTGAGCCAGTCGAACAGCGAGGCGCGGGTGGCGGGCCGGTAGGCCCGGGTGAGGTTCTGGTAGATGTGGTGGTGGGTGTTGACCAGGCCCGGCGTGACCACGCAGCCGCCGGCCCGCAGCGTCCGCCGGGCCGGAGGCGGCGCCTCGTCCCGCCCGCCGACGGCGGCGACGAACCCGCCGGCGCAGGCCACCCAGCCGCCGGCCAGCTCGGAGCGGTCGTCGTCCATGGTGACGACGAGGTCGGCCCCGGCGACCACCAGATCGACCGGCTCGCCGGTTCCAGTGCTCACGCCCGGACCACCTGGAGCGACACCCGGGTCGCCCCCGCCCCCACGGCCGCCCGCACGATGGCGTCGAGCGCGGCCAGCAGCGCCTCGTCGTCGCCGGTCACCGCGGTGCCGAACGGCCCCACCTCGACGGCCAGGCCCGACGCCTCGGCCGCCGCCACCGCCGCCCGCACGTGCGGTCCCGGCTCGCCCTCGACGAACGGCTCGACCGTGAACTCGACCGTCAGCGCCACGGGGTCACCGCGTGCCCGCGTTGAGGTAGTTGTAGACGGTGAACCGGCTGACCCCGAGGGCGTCGGCCACCTGCTCCACCGACTTGCGCAGCCGGAACGCGCCTCGCTCGTCGAGCCGCTTGACCGCGACCTGCTTGTCCTCCCGGGACAGGTCGGCCAGCCGCCCGCCCAGCTCGGCCTCGACGGTGGCGATCATCCGCTCCAGCGCCCCGTGCACGCCCGGCAGCCGCAGCCCGCCGACGACCTCGCCCTCCCACCGCAGCGGGATGTCGCCCGACCCGACGCCGGCGGCCGGCACCACCTCGGCCCCGAGGGCGTCGGCCACCGGGTCGAGGGCGACGAGCAGCGGGTGGCGCGGCGGCACGGGGACGAATCTAGCGACGGTCAGACAAAGCCCTTCCGGCCCAGCCAGCGCAGGGCGAACCAACCCCACACGGGCGGCAGGTAGTAGGTGCACATCCGGTGGACCAGCGTGGCCGCCAGCGCCGCCGACTGCGGGACGCCCACCGCCGCCAGGCCCGCGGTGTAGCCCGCCTCGGCCACGCCGATGCCGCCCGGCACGGGCAGCAGGCCGCTCAGCAGCGACACGCCGGTGTTGACGAGCAGCAGGTCGCCGAGCGAGGCCGACGAGCCGAAGGCGTGGACCGCGGAGCCGAGCACCAGGGCGTAGACGATCTGCGTCACCAGGTTGGCGCCCAGCAGCCGCACCATGCGGCCGGGCGAGGTGGCCAGCTCGCGGGCGTTGGTCCACGCCGCCGAGACGAACGGCCACACCTTGTGGCGCAGGCCCGGCAGCGCCACCGCCACGACGGCGACGACCGCCGCCGCCGCCACCACGATCAGACCGAGCTTGATCAGCTTGCCGCTGTCGGGCTCGTCGAGGTTGAGGTGGATCCCCGACGCGGGGATGACCACCAGCAGCACCAGCGCCTGGACGACGAAGCCGGCCACGCCGTCGATCGACCCGACGGTGAGCGCCACCGCCCGGGCCACGCCCTGGCGCTCGAGGTACCGCATGGTCACCGCGATCTTGCCGGCCGTGCTGGGCACGGTCAGGTTGATGAACTTCACCGCCGACTGGAGCACGATCGTCGGACCCGTGGGCAGCGGCCGGCCCACCGCCGCCAGCAGCGCCCAGGCGTCGGTCACGAGCGTCAGCTGGGCCAGGGCCAGCGCGAACAGCACCCAGGCCCACTCGGCGCCCCGGAGCTCGTCGACGATGGTGGCGATGCCGATGTCGGCGATCTGGCCGATGAGCAGGTAGGCGGCGAAGGCGGTCAGCCCCACCAGCACGACGTTCCGGACCGACACCCGGCGCAGGGGGGCGATCTCGGGCATCTCGCCGCCGGTGGCGTCGACCACCCGCCGGCGCAGGTCGTTGACGTCGAGGTCGCCGTTGCGCACGAGGTCCCGCAGCGTGGGGGTGAGCGCCGCCCGCTGGAGGTACGGCAGGGCGTCCCGGACGGCGTCGTCGCCCATCGCCCGCCGGGCCGCGGCCAGCGCCCGCTCGGGCCCCACCAGCAGGGCCGACGACACCAGCAGCTCGACCAGGTCGGTGGCGAGCATGTCGTCGTCGGCGTTGAGCCGCGCCCCGGCGAAGTCGCTCACGACCACGCCCCCGCCCGCGGGGGCCAGGATCGACCAGGCGTTGAGCCGGCCGTGGGCGATGCGCCCGGACCGCAGGGCGGCGGCCGCCGCCCAGGCCTGGTCGACCAGCGCGGCGTCGAGGGCGCCGTCCAGCTCGGCGAGGGGAGGCACGTCGGGCTGCTCGATCACCAGCAGGGCGTCGCCGCCACCGACCGTCCCGGCGGCCAGCACCACCGGGACCGGCGCCCCGGCCCGGGCCGCCGCGAACAGCAGCAGGGCCTCGTGCTCGACCTGGCCGCGGCGGGTCAGCGCCGCCTCGGGGCCGCCGTCGCGATACCACAGCATCCGCCACATGCGGGCCACCATCTGGGTGTCGCGGGCGTCCCGGCCGTAGACGGCGACGGCCAGCGAGGCCCCCGCCCCGTCCACCGCCCGGTAGCGGGCCACGCCGCCCCGCTGGCGCAGGTCGCGCCGCACGTCGGGCACGAGCACGCCCAGGTCGGCCAGGTCGGCTCGCACCCGGCGCTCGTGGGGGAACCCGGCCGACGACCCGAACGCCAGCCGCAGGGCCGCACCGACGCCGACGCCGAGGCCCAGCCCGCCGAGCGCCTGGGTCGGCAGGGCGTTGCCGAGCACGAGCACCGCCGGCAGCGACAGCCCCACCAGCGTCAGCACCACGTATCGGACCGGCCGGGCCAGGTCGGGCAGTGAGACCAGGGCCACGGCGGTCATCAGCGCCACCCGCAGAGCCGGGTAGGTGGGGTGGCCGCCGCCCCAGGCGGTGGCCGACAGCGAGGGCCAGTGCCCGTCGACCAGGTAGGCCAGCAGGGCGCCGAGCCCGTAGGTCAGCGCCACCGCCAGCACGATGTCGCGGGCCAGCGCCCAGCGCCGGCTGATCAGCGCGGCCAGCAGCAGCAGGACGACCAGCACGCTGGAGGCGGCGTAGACGATCGACCAGAACGGGTCGAGCCAGCCCAGCAGGTCGTCGATGGCGGCCGCGGCCTCGGCCCCGCCCTTGCTCGGGCCGTCGGCGACCAGGCCCGCGCCGAGCACCGCCGCCACCGCGATGCCGAACAGCGCCACGTCGTCGAAGCGACGCCGCCGCGGCTCGTGCCCGGCCGAGGCGAACAGCGAGTGCGGGACCGGCGGCCGCACTGCGTCCTCGCCCACGGGCGGGAGGTTACGGTCCGCCGGCGGCGCCGTGGCGGTCATCGCGCGGAGCCCCATCCGGCCCGGGTCTAGATGAGCTCCAGCTCGCGGCCCCGCAGCACCGCGTCCCGCCGGCCCTCCACGCCGAGCTTGCGGTAGACGGCCTTGAGGTGCGACTTGACCGTGTTGATCGACAGGTGCAGCCCGTCGGCGATCTCGGCGTTGGACATGAGCGTCGGCAGGTACTGGAGCACGGCCGTCTCGCGGTCGGTCAGCGTCTCGACCGGGCTGCCGGCCGGCGCCCGGCGCAGGTGGTCGAGCAGGTCGATGACCAGCGTGCGGTGCTCGGGGGCGGTGGTCTCCCGCTCCAGCAGGCCGGTCAGGGCGGCGGCGTGGTCGAGCAGCGGGGCCCGGACCCCCGACGCCGCCACCAGGTCGAGCGCCGCCTGGAGCCGCAGGACGGCGTCGGCCTCGTCGCCGCCGGCGGCGCCGGCCACGGCGGCCAGGGTCTGGGCCTCGATCACCGTGCGCAGGCTGGTCGCGGGGTCGGCGTCCCCGAGCAGCGCGGCGACGGCGGCTCGGGCCGCCTCGGGCGCGCCCCGGGCCAGGTCCTGGCGGGCCCGCACGACCGCCCGCTCGCCGGCGCCGCCCACGGCCACCAGCCGGCGCTGGGGGTCGACGACCTCGAGCGCGCCCGCGGCCACCAGCGCCTGGGCGGCCAGGGGGTGGGCGGCGGTGGCGGTGTCGAGCCAGGCGGTGACAGGCGACGGCCCGGTCAGTCCCGCCTGGAGGGCGCTGAGCGCGGCGGCCAGCGGCCGCGAGGCCACGAAGGCGACCCCTCCGGCCGCCTCGAGGTGGGCGGCGGCGCTGCGGCGCTCGCCCCGCTGGGCGCTGCACAGCGCCCGGGCCAGGTGGGCGGCCAGCAGCGCGGTCGGGCGCTGCTCGGCCGGGTCGATGGCGAGCACGGGCGTGGCCCGCCGGTCGGCGCCCGACAGGTTGCCGGTGGCCGCCTTGACCAGGGCCAGCACCGCCGAGGCCTCGGCCCACATCCAGTCGTCGTCGCGGGCGTCGGCCAGCACCCGCAGCTCGGCCACCGCGGTGTCGAAGTTGCCGTCGTCGACGTCGAACTCGGCCCGCCGCAGCCGGGCCAGGCGGCGCAGCGCGGGGGCGGTGCCGTCGGGATCGTCGGTCAGCTCGCCCGCCGACGCCAGCGCCCGCACGGCCCGCCGCGCCCGGGCGTCGCTGCCGAACGCCCAGCCGTACTCGAGGTCGAGCAGGTAGCGGGGCACGTCCCGGCGCTCGCCCAGGTGGCCGGAGGACGGCCCCGACAGCACGCCGAGCAGCCCGTCGACCAGGTCACGGTGGAGGTCGGCGTCGTCGCGGCCCGAGCGCAGGCAGGCCCGGGCGGCGGCCGCCAGCGCCAGGCCCGCGGTGCGGCCGACCGCGGCGGGCGGGACGCCGGCCAGCGGGTCGGGCCGGGGCTCGGTGTCGTCGAGCCAGGCGGCGAGCCAGCGCTCGCCGGCCAGCCGGCCGACCAGGCCCCACGACCCGGCCAGGCGGGCGTGGTGCTCGGCGTCCCGGGGCTGGCCCTGGGCCAGGCTCCAGGCCGCGGCCCGGCGGTGCAGCTCGCTCACCATCTCGGGGTGGCGGCGGCGCAGCGTGGCCCGCAGCAGCTCGGCGAACAGGCCGTGGTAGCGGTAGGTCTCGCCGCCGGAGACGTCGCTGATGAAGACGCCGTTGCGCTCGAGCGCCCGCAGGCGGTCCCGGGCGTCGTCGTCGTCGGACAGGACCGCGGCCAGCCCGGGCGTCAGGCGGTCGACCACGCTCGTGCGCAGCAGGAAGTCCTGCGTGCTCACGTCCTGGCGGTCGAGGACCTCCTCCAGCAGGTAGCCGGCCACGGCGGCCTCGGTGGCGGTGGCGCTGCGCACCAGCTCCTGGCGGTCGGGGGCGGCGTCGAGCGCGCCCACGGCCAGGCGCAGCCCCGCCACCCAGCCCTGGGTGCGGTGCCAGAGGGCCTGGACGTCGTCGCGGCGGAGGTCGATGCCGTTGGCGGCGAAGAGCTCGGCGGTCTCGTCCACCGAGAACTCGAGGTCGGCGTTGCGGATCTCGCCCAGCCGGCCGGTCAGCCGCATCCGGCCGAGGGCGACGGGCGGGTCGGCCCGGGCGCACAGGACCAGCGCCAGGTTCGGCGGCGAGCTGTCGAGCATGTGGGCGAGCGCGGCCAGCGCCTCGGGCGAGCGCAGCTCGTGGACGTCGTCGAGCACCAGCACCCAGGGGCCGGGCGCCAGCGCCCCGAAGGCCTCGTCGAGCAGGGCGGCGTCGGACCGGCGCCGGCGGGTGGGCCCGTCGGGCACGGCGGCCACCGCGGCCAGGGCCGAGACGACCGAGCGGGCCAGGCGGCCGGGCTCGTTGTCGCGGGGATCGAGGCCGACCCAGGCGGCCGGGTGGTCGGCGGTGCGCAGCCAGGTGGCCACGAGGGTGGTCTTGCCGGCGCCGGGCAGCCCGGACACGAGGGTGATGTGGCGCCGCTCCGCGTCGTCGAGCTGTGCCTCCAGGCGGGCTCGTCGCACGAGGGCGTGCGGAAGGCCGGGCACCCGGTGGCGGGTGGGGACCGGGCGGCTCGTGGTCGGGGACACGGGCAACCCCCTTTGAGGGGCGGTGCGTTCTGACGCTGGCGTCGATCGCTAGTGTGGCCGGTGGCAGAGGGTCGTGCCTCACCCACTTGGGGTGAGACTTTGGGGGTTAGACGAGGTCACCTCACTCTCAGGCGTCGGTGTGCGCGCTCAGTCGGCAAAGACGTCGCGTAGACGTGCCTCGGCCTCGGCGTCGAGGTCGGTGTGGATCAGCTCGGGGCCGTGGGCGACGAACGCGGCTCGCAGCGCCTCGATCCGGGCGTCGCTCGACAGGAGGAACAGGGCCGAGGTGCCGGGGGTGACCTCGCGGCGCACGGCGGCGATGAAGTCGTCGTCGATGCCGATGTCGGTCATCGAGCCGCCGAGCGCCCCGGCGGCGGCGCCGACCGCCACCCCGAGGACCGGGACGAAGAACAGGACGCCGAACAGCAGGCCCCAGAACGAGCCGGACAGGGCGCCGGCCCCGGTCTGGCTGGCCACCTGATGGGTGCGGGGACGGGGGCGGTCGGCCGGCCAGGAGACGGTGGCGGCGTCGACGATGGTGATGAGCTTCTCCTTGGCCAGGTTGGCCAGGGTCCGCTCGGCGGCGTCGGCGCCGTCGGGGGTGGCGAAGCGCCAGACGGTGAGGGTCGCCGCCCTGGCCTCGGGCGTCTGGGGCTCGTGGGCCGCGGCGCCCCGGTCCCGTCTCCCTGGCCTCGTCCGTGCCCGCCGCTCGACCCGGCGGCGCCAGAGGGTGGCGTTCAGCCCGGCGCCGACGATGAGGAGCCGGGCGAAGACGGACAGCCACAGCAGCACGGCGGCGGCCGCCCCGAGCGAGCCGTACATCTGGCTGGCGGACGCGATCTTGCTGGCCAGGTAGTAGACGGTGAACAGGTGCATGCCGAGCACGCCCGCCCCGCCGACGATGGCGCCGGGGACGAGCGCCCACCAGGGGGCGTCGCCGTGGGGCAGGAGCCAGGAGGCGAGCAGCCAGAGCCCGGCGAACAGGACGGCGGTGGCGACGGTGCTGCCGATGCCGAGGCCGGGGTTGATGGCCCGGGCCTTCCAGGACGCGGCGGCCAGCACGCCGGCCAGGACGGTGACCCCGAGCAGGACGGCGACCGCGACGGCGGACCGCTTCAGCCGGGGCAGGGCCGTGTCCCACACGAGGGCGTGGGACAGCCGCAGGGCCCGCACGGTGCTGCCCCCGGCGAGGGCGATGCCGAACAGGGCGAGCGCCAGGGTGATCCACCGGCTGGCCCGGGCCTGGTCGGCGGCGCTGGCGACGATGCCGATCATGTAGGCCCCGACCCCGCTGTGCCGGGCCAGGTCCTCGGGCGCCTGCTTGCCCGTGTCGGCGAGGAAGCCGAGCATGCTGACGGCCAGCAGGCTCACGGGGAGCAACCAGACGAACAGCCGGTAGACGAGCGCGCCGGCGAGCAGGGTGGCGGCCTTCTGCCGATCCCGGTCCCACAGCTCCCAGGCGGCATCCACGGCCCGGAACCGCGGCCGGGCATCCTCGACCCAAGCCAGCGCCGCGGGCCCCACCCGCCGCGCCCGCCCGGCCAACCCCCGCCACCCGGCGGGCGGGTCCCCACGCTCGCCGCCGGCGCCGACGGCCACCGCGGCGTCACCGCCCGCCGCCCCGCCACCGCCAGCGCCACCCGCCCCGGCCCCGGCACCACCGTCGCCAGCACCACCCGCGCCCGCGACGTCCCCCGCCGCCACGCCCCCGCCAGCGGCCACCCCACCCGCCGCGCCGGTCCCACCCGCCGCCACGCCACCACCGTCGCCCACCTCCGCGCCGGTCCCACGAGCTGCCA
>DATFRN010000124.1:0-10056 GCA_035263165.1 Acidimicrobiales bacterium
CGAGACGCTCCTTCGAGCCGACAACTCGCTCACGCGCGGCGAGCGCGAGTCGATCGCGGCGTACGTCTCCTCTCTCAACGAGTGCCGGTTCTGCGAGCTCTCGCACTCGGCCTTCGCCGCTCGTCAGCTGTCGGGTGGCTATGACGTCGTCGACAGCATCAAGCGGGACCCGCGGGAGGCTCCCGTGAGCCCACGGATCCGCGCCCTGCTCGAGATCGCGGCATCCGTCCAGCGGAGCGGTCGTGCCGTGACCGGAACCGAGATCGAGGCGGCCCGCGCGGCGGGTGCGACGGACGTCGAGATCCACGACACGGTCCTGATCGCCGCGGCCTTCTGCATGTACAACCGCTATGTCGACGGGCTGGCCACCTGGGCACCCGATGCGCGCGAGGCCTACGACGAGATGGCGGAGACCATCGTCGAGCGCGGCTACGTCAACCGCTGAACCGACCGGACGATCACGCCGGAGACGCCCCGCTGGGACGGAGACGCGCCGGCGTGGGGGCGGCCCGACGGCTGGCGACCAGGTACGCCGCCAGGCTCACGATGGCGACGGCCTCGGCGGCCAGGGAGATGACGATGGCCGCTCGATAGCCGTGTTCGTGGAATCCGAACAGGGTGCGGTTCTCGCTGACGGCGAGAGCGATGATCGTCCCGGCGGCGAACACGATCCCGCCGATCGCCGCCAGGTGGTGCACCTCGGGCGCTCGCTGCCCGAGCGGTGCGAGCAGCACGAGGCCGAGGGCCACGCCGACGACGAAGTTGACGAGGAACAGCGGCCCGATCGTCGGGATGACGCGGTAGTACACGCCGTAGTACTGCTGCAGGTGCATGACGCCGGTGACGATGAGCGCCAGCGCACCCACGTAACGGGCGAACGTCGCTGCGCCGGAGTGGCTGCTGGTCGTCTCAGGCTCAGGAATCATCGCTCTCACCACCTTCACCCTCGGCCTCCGCCTTCTGACCGGACGGGTGGAGCGTGTACCAATGGGCGCCGAACTGGTCCTTCTCCTGGCCGTTGGTGTCCTTGGGGCTGGTGTCGCCCTGGTAGTAGTACAAGGGGTGACCGGCGTAGACGACCTGCTTCAGCCCGCCTCCGCGCTCGAGCAGCGTCACCTTGGAACTGTCGAGCGGTGCCTCGACCACCGGGGCCCGGCTGGTCGTGAGGGGCGGCCAGACGCTGGCGCAGGCGTCGTGGCAGTAGGACTCGTCGGGCTCGTCGTCCTTCTCGAACAGATACACGGTGTGGCCTTCGTCGTCGACGAGGACCTGGCCCAGAGACCCCCTCGCGCCCGCCTTCAGCTCCTCCCGGCTCGGATGGAGCTCGTTGGTGGCCGCCTGGCAGCCCGTGGCCAGGACCGCCATCGCCGCGAGGGCGGCAAACAGTCGTGTCAATGTGGTTCTCCTCGACTCGACAGAGACGTCTCCGAAAGAAGACGCCCGAACTAGTACGTCTGCCGGGCCGCTCGCGGTTCTCTGGAATTCCCGCGACGATGTGCGCGGTGGGATGGGAGGCACTCGGGCGGTGGGGTGACGACGTCGCTCGCCTCGAACCCCTCGCCGGCGGAGTCGCCAACGACGTGCGGAGCGTGCGTGTCGACGGGCGCCCCGCGGTCGGTCGTCTCGGCGCCAGGAGCGACGCCGATCTGGCCTGGGAGACCCAGCTCCTCAGCCACCTCGATCGTGAAGGCCTGACGGTGCAGGTGCCGATCCCGAGCATGGACGGCCGGCTGTTCGCCGACGGTCTGGTGGTGATGACCTACGTGGAGGGCGGACCGCCTCAGACCGAGGCCGACTGGCGACGCGTGGCCGAGACGCTCCGCCGGCTGCACCGGCTGACGCGGGGTTGGCCCCAGCGCCCGGGCTGGCGATCGTCGACCGACCTCCTCCACGCCGAGACCGGGACGAAGGTCGACCTCGGCGCGATGCCGCCGGAGGGCGTGGCCCGATGCCGAGCAGCGTGGGCGCGGCTCGTCGGGCGTCCGACATGCGTCGTCCACGGCGACCCCAACAACCTCGGCAACATCCGCCTGACCGCGGATCGGGTCGGGCTAATCGACTGGGACGAGTCGCACGTCGACGTCGCCGATCTCGACCTGGTGCTGCCCCACAACGCCGCCGGTCTCGACGAGGGCGCGCACGACATCGCCGCGCAGGCGTCGGCCGCATGGGAGGCCGCCGTCTGCTGGGACGACGAGTACTCGGCCAGGCGGCTCGCCGAGGTTCGACCGGTCGGCGCTCGGCGGCGAGGGCGAGCGCCTCCGTCCCGGTCCGGGGCGGCCGGCGGACCGCCAGCGTGAGCGTGTCGCTGCCCAGCCCGACCAGCACGGCGGCGTACCGGCGCTCCCACGACCGCAGCACGACGGTGAGCGGGCCGATGTCGTTGTAGTCGTTGACCCGACCGGTCCCGGCCGGCGCCGGTGCCGGCGCGAGACCGGGGAACGCCCGCCCGAAGGGGGCCAGCGACCAGCCGACGGCATGTTCGCCGCCCACCCGCCCGGGTCGGACGGGGAGCTCTCGAGGGCCGGCGGCCACAGCCCGGTCTCGGGGAACAGCGCCGCCAGCCTGCTCCACAGCGCGCCGAGCCCCGCGACGGGCGCGTCGGACACCCAGGCCACCGGGCCTCGCGGCGCCTTGGCCGGCGACGCGAGGTGGCCCGGCGAGGGCGACGCCGCCGACCTGCGTCACGCCCTTGGCCGGCAGGGCACCCGCCCGCGGCGCCTGGTAGTCGGCGCCGGTCACCGTGATCCTGTCCCGCCAGCCGTCGGGCGGTGGGCGCTCGTGGCGGCCGGGGTCCCTGGCGGCGGGATGCGGAGCGCCCGACAGGAGCGGAACCGTAGGCGTCGGGATGCCCGCCGCGCCCGGGTCCCGGCGATTAGCGTCTGGGCCCGGGGGGAGGCAGCGATGGTGCAGCGGAGTGACGATGCGGGCGCCACGCCCGAGACCGAGCGGCAGGGGGCACGGATCGGGGGTGGGGCGATCGCGGCGCTGAGCGGCGTCGGGGCGCTCGTCATCTTCATGGTCCAGAACACCCGTGACGTGACCGTGAAGTTCCTCGTGTGGGAGTTCACGTGGCCGGTGTGGCTGCTCATCCTCGTGTCGGCGGTGTTCGGCGCGCTCGTGTGGTTCGGGCTCGGCGTCCTGCGCCGCCACCGCCGGCGCAAGGCACGCCGCGAGGACCGGCGGGACTGAGCGGGCGTCGCGGCCGCGGGCGGTGGAGGATCCGCCAGCGGGCGTCTGGGTGCACCCGGACGTGGCGGTGGGGGCGTCGCCCATCCACGGCCGCGGCCTGTTCGCCGCCCGCCCCGTGGCCGCCGGGACGACGGTGATGCGGCTCGGGGGGCGGCTGGTGTCGACGGCGGACCTGGGCCGGCTGCTGGCCGGGCCCGAGTTCGTCGACACGATCACCGTCGCCGAGGACCGCCACCTGGTGCTGCCGCCGGGCACGACCGCCCACTGGGGCAACCACAGCTGCGCCCCCACGCTGTGGCACGACGGCCCCTACGCGCTGACCGCCCGGCGGGACGTCGCCGCCGGCGGGGAGCTGACCCTCGACTACGGCACCCACACCGGCGACCCCGCGGTGCGGATGCCGTGCGCCTGCGGCGCCCCGACCTGCCGCCACGAGGTCACCGGCGACGACTGGCGCCGCCCCGACCTCTGGGCCCGCTACGGCTCCCACTGGTCCCCGGCCCTCCGCGCCCGCATCCTGGTGTGCGCCTAGCGGGCGGGACGGTCGCCCGCACCCCGTAGCCTGCCGGGATGGCCGACTGGCCCACCATCGCCTCGCTCGCCACCGCCGCCGGCACGCTCGTGCTGGCCGCGGCCACGTTCGCGTCCGTGCGGTCGGCCAACCGGGCCGCCCGGGTGGCCGAGATGGCCCTGCTCATCGGGGTCCGGCCGCTGCTGGTCCCCAGCCGGCTCCAGGACCCGGCCCAGAAGGTGCTCTGGCAGGAAGGCCACGTCGAGCGCCTCGAGGGCGGCCGGGCCGTCGCCCACGCCACCGACGAGGCTGTCTACCTGGCCGCCTCCGTCCGCAACGCCGGCAACGGCGTCGCCGTCCTCCACGGCTGGTACGCCCACCCCGAGTGGCGCCCGGGCCAGGAGGACCACGTCCCCCTCGACGACTTCCGCCGCCTCAGCCGGGACATCTTCATCGCCTCGGGCGAGCCCGGCTTCTGGCAGGGCACGGTGCGCGACCCCGCCGATCCCCTGTGGGACCGCATGGCCAAGGCCATCGAGGAGCGCGAGCGCCTCACCGTCGACGTCCTCTACGGCGACCACGAGGGCGGCCAGCTGGCGATCGTGCGGCTGGCCCTCAGCCCACTCGGTGACGGCGCCGACGGCTACCTCTGCTCGTCGTCCCGCTACTGGAACATCGACCGGCCGGATCCCCGCTGAGGCCCCCGGGCCGGTAGCGTCGGCGGACATGGGTGAGCGGGGGACGAGCGTGATGGCCCGCGCCACCGCCGCGCCCCGCCGTGCCCGCACGGTGGCGGCCGACGCCGCCGGTCGCCCCGGATGGCTCGTGGCGCTCGCCCTCCTGCCGCTCGCCGTCTCCGCGCTCGCCCTGGTGTACGCGGTCGGCGGGCGCTACCTGCCCACCGGCGACCAGGCCGGCACCGAGATCGCGGTCCGCAGCCTCGGCCACCACGAGGTGCTCACCGGCCTGTGGTCCCACGAGCACTGGAGCCACCCCGGCCCCCTGTCCTTCTACCTGCTCGCCCCCTTCTACTGGCTGGCCGGCCGGGAGTCGATCGGGCTGAACGTGGGGGCCCTGGCGATCAACGCCGCCGCCATCGGCGGGATGGCGGTCGTGGCCTGGCGCCGGGGCGGCCGCCCGCTGCTGCTCTGCACCCTGGTCGCCTGCGCGCTGGTGGTGCGCACGCTGGGCCCCGAGCTGGTCCACGACTCGTCCAACCTCAACATCGTCGTGCTGCCGTACGGCCTGCTGCTGTTCCTCACCTGGGCGATGGCCTGCCGCGAGGCGTGGGCGCTGCCCGCCGGGGCGCTGGTGGCGTCGTACCTGGCCCAGACCCACATCGGGTTCCTGGTGCTGGCGCTGCCCCTCGCCGGCCTGGGCGCCGCCTGGCTGGTGGCCGGCACCCTGCGGGCCGAGGGCGACGACCGGGCGCCGGCCCGCCGCTCGCTGCGCACCGCGGCGCTGGCCACCGCCGCCCTGCTGGCCCTCGTGTGGGCCCCGCCGGCCCTCGACGTGCTGCTCCACTCGCCCAACAACGCCCGGCTCACCTACGAGTGGTTCAAGGCCGGGGACGGGGGCGTCCACAGCCTGGGCGACGGGTGGACGGTGGTCACCGGCCAGTTCGGCCTGCCGCCCGAGTGGCTCACGTCCCGGCTGGCGGCGCCCCGGGGGGACTCGCCGTTCCTGCACGACCCCGCGCTGCCGGTGCTGCTCGTCCCCGTCGCCGCCGCCCTGGTGTTCCTGGCCCGCCGCCGGGCCGACGGCCGGGCCCTGGCGGCCGTGCTGGGGGTCACGCTGGTGCTCGGGGTGGTGGCCGTGGCCCGGACCGTGGGGATGATCCTCAACTACCGGCTGCTGTGGACCTGGATGGCGCCGCTGCTGGCCTTCGTCGCCGTCGCCTGGGCGGTGTGGCTGGCCCTGGTCGACCGGTGGGGCGCCCGGGCGGAGCGGGTGCTGACCGTGACGGCCACCGCCGTGCTGGTGGCGGTGACGGCGGTCAACGTCGTGACCGCGGCCGGCGCCGGCACGCCCCACCCCGACGACAGCGCCCTGGTCCGGGACCTGATGCCCCCGATCACCGCCAGCCTCGACCCCGCCGGCGGCGCGGTGCTCGTGTCCGACCCCTGGACCCCGGGCTCGTGGTACGGCCGGGCGCTGGTGCTCCAGCTCGAGCGGCGGGGGTTCGACGCCCGGGTCCCGGCCGACATGGCGCCCGAGTTCACCCGCCACCTCGCCTCCGACCCGGGGCCGGTGCAGGCCCGCCTGCTGGTGTTCCGGGACGGCAGCGGCGCCGCCCTGGACCGCGTCCCCGGCGTCCGCCACCTCGCCCGGTCGGCGTTCGAGGGCCGCGACCGGCTCGCGCGCCAGATGGACCGCATCGTCTCCGACCCCAGCCTCAGCCCGGCCCAGGTCTACGCGGCCGTGGCCCGGCTGAAGCCCCTCCGCGCCGCCCGGGGGCAGATGTTCGCCGCATCGCTCGACGTCTACCTCGACACCCGTCCAGCGTCGGGCGGCGGCGGCACGGTCCCCGGGCCCGCCCCCAAGCCGGTCACGCCCGGCTGAGTCGCCAGGCCCGTTCGATCGTGGCGGCGATGGCGGCCGGGTGGCCGGCGGACTCGGTGTCGACCACCAGGTCGCACGGCCGCACGCCGGCCACCCGGTCGGCGAAGGCCCGCCAGACGGCCCGGGCGCCGTCGGCGTCGTCGCTGAGGTGGCGCCCCCGCTCACGGGCGGCCACCCGGCGCTGGGCCTCGGGCTCCGACACGTCGAGCCGCACCGTGAAGCAGGCGTGGTCGCGGGCGAGGGTGTCGAGCAACGGCGCGTCCGACAACCCGGTGCTCTCGACGACCGCCGGCCCCCCGGGCGCGGCGACCCACCGGCCGATCTCGGCGTGGAGGGCGGGCAGCGCCTCGTCCTTGCGGGCGAGGAAGGCCTCCCGGGAGCCCCAGCGGGCCACGATCTCGGGCTCCCACTCCCGCCACCGGAAGCCGAGCGCCCCCAGCGCGGCCCCCACGGCCGACTTCCCGCTCCCCGGCGCTCCGAGCAGCACGATCACGGCCCGCCCGCCGCTCACGCCGCCGGCTCCCCGACGTCCGGCACCGGGCCCAGCCGCATCCGCCGAGTGTGCCACCGGTCGTAACCTCCCAGGGTGCTGATCACCACCTCCTTCGACCTCCCCGGGTACGACATCGCGGCCGTGCAGGGGGAGGTGTTCGGGCTCACCGTGCGGTCCCGCAACATCGGGGCCGGCTGCCTGGCCGGGCTGCGCTCCATCGGCGGCGGCGAGATCCCCGAGTTCACCAAGCTCCTCACCCAGAGCCGCAACGAGGCCATGGCCCGGATGGTCGAGCAGGCCCGCCAACTGGGCGGGAACGCCATCGTCGCCATGCGCTTCGACTCCGGCGCCATCGGCCAGTGGAGCGAGATCTGCGCCTACGGGACCGCGGTGTGGGCCAACCCGGTCACGGACTACGCCCGCCAGCAGTACGACGCCATCATGCGGGCCGGCCAGGCGCCGCAGCAGCAGGCCTACGCCACCAGCATCAGCGAGTGGGGACGCCCCGGCCCGCCCGCCGGCCCGCCCCGCCAGCAGGCCCCGCAGCAGGCCGCGCCTCCGCCTCCGCCCCCGACGGACCGGTGACCGACATGGCGGGCGACGACACTTGGGCAGCGGCGGACGCCATCGCCGCCGACGTGGCGGCGGTCGACCCGCCGGCGGCCGCGCCCATCCGCCAGGTGCGGCGGGGTTGGTCGCGCCGGCTGCGGGACCGGACGCCCGGCGACGTGGTGGCCGTGGCCCTCGCCCTGCGCGACCGCCACCGCTGGGTCGCCTACGAGCTGGTCTACGCCCATCCCGGCGGCCTCGACGCGCTGGACGCCGCCACCGTCGAGACGCTGGGCGCCGGGCTCGGAAGCTGGGCGGATGTCGACGGCTTCGGCCGCTACATCTCGGGCCCCGCCTGGGGCCGGGGACGGGTGGGCGACGACCTCATCCAGGCCTGGACCACCTCGCCCGACCGCTGGTGGCGCCGGGCCGCCCTCGTCTCGACCGTGCCGCTCAACCTCCGCGCCGCGGGCGGGACCGGCGACACCGCCCGCACCATCGACATCTGCGAGCGCCTGGTGGCCGACCGCGACGACATGGTGGTCAAGGCCCTCTCGTGGGCACTGCGCGAGCTGGTCGAGTGGGACCCGGCGGCCGTGCGGGCCTTTCTCGACCGCCACGGCCCGGCCGTCCCCGCCCGGGTCCGCCGGGAGGTCACGAGCAAGCTGGTGACCGGCCTCAAGCACGCCCGCCGGCCGTAACCAGTTTGCGGCCCACCGCCGGGGTCGCCGACGATCGGTCATGACCCCGACCCCGGTGCGCCTGGTGGCCTGCGACCTCGACGGCACCCTGTTCGCCCCCGGCGGCCGGCTGTCGCCCCGGACCCTCGCCGCCCTGGCCGCCGCCGACGGCGCCGGCGTCACCGTCGTCCCCGCCACCGGCCGCAGCCACTACACGGCCCTGCCCCGCCTGGCCGGCAGCGCGGGCCTGCGCTGGCTGGTCTGCTCCAACGGCGCCATCCTCTACGACCGGGCGGAGGACCGGGTGGTCGACCGCCACCCGGTGGCCGCCGACGCCCTGCCCGCCCTGGTGGCGGCCGTGCGGGACGGGCTGCCCGGCGCCGGGTTCGGCTGGGAGGGGCTCGACGGCTTCGGCTACGAGGCCGGCTTCCTCGACATGCGCCCGCCGGCCGACGTCACCGCGGGCGAGGTGCTCGACGCGCTGGGCCCGCCCTGGCCGGTGGTGACCAAGCTGTTCGTCGGCCACCGCGACATCGTGCGCGAGGACCTGCTGGCGCTGGTCGGCCCGCTGATGGTGGACGGGCTGGTGGTCACCTGCTCGGGCGCCGGCTTCGTCGAGGTCACCGGCGCCGGGGTCGACAAGGCGTTCGGCGTGGCCCGGGTGTGCGAGCGGCTGGGGATCGACCGCCGGGAGGTGCTCGCCATCGGCGACCACCTCAACGACGTCGCCCTGCTGCGGTGGGCGGGCCGGTCGGTGGCCATGGCGGACGGCCACCCGGCCGCCCTGGCGGCCGCGGCCGAGGTCACGCCGGGGTGCGCCGACGACGGCGCCGCGCTCGTCCTCGAGCGTGTCCTGGCGCCCGCGCATCCGTGAGAAGATCGTCGCCCCCATGTCCCGCACGGTCCGGCTCCGCCCCTGGCAACTGCGCGCCCTCGAACGGCTCGCCGGCACGGGCGCGCCCGACTTCCTGGCCGTCGCCACGCCCGGCGCCGGCAAGACCACCTTCGCCCTGTGCGCCGCGGTCCACGATCTGGCGGCCAACCCCGGCCGCAGGCTGATCGTCGTCGCCCCGACGGCCCACCTCAAGCTCCAGTGGGCCGACGCCGCCGCCCGCCTCGGCCTCCACCTCGAGCCCCGTTGGTCGCCCGCCGGCGGCCGGCTGCCGGCCGACGTCCACGGCCTGGTCACCACCTACCAACAGGTGGCCAGCAACCCCGAGGCCCTGCGGCCCCCGGCGGCGGGGTCGCTGGTCGTGCTGGACGAGGTCCACCACGCCGGCGACGAGCGGGCCTGGGGCGAGTCGGTCCGCCGGGCCTTCGAGGTCGCCCCCCGCCGGCTCAGCCTGTCGGGCACGCCGTTCCGGTCCGACACGCTGGCGATCCCGTTCGTGCGCTACGTCGGCGACGAGGCCGTGCCCGACTACGAGTACGGCTACGCCGACGCCCTGGGCGACGGCCGGGTGGTGCGGCCGGTCTACTTCCCCCGCATCAACGGGTTCATGGAGTGGATCGCCCCCGACGGCGCCGCCCAGGCCGCCGCCTTCGACGATCCGCTCGACCGGGCCCGGGCCGCCCAGCGGCTGCGCACCGCGCTCAGCCTGGAGGGCGACTGGCTGGCCACCGTGCTGCTCCAGGCCAACGAGCGCCTGGGCGCCCTGCGCCGCCGCCAGCCCGACGCCGGCGGGCTGGTCATCGCCGCCGACCAGGACCACGCCCAGGGCATCGCCGACCTCCTGCGCTACCGGTGCGGGGTGCGGGCGGCGGTGGCCGTGTCCGACGACCCCCGATCGTCCACCCGCATCGCCCGCTTCGCCGGCTCGTCCGACCCCTGGATCGTGGCCGTGCGCATGGTGTCCGAGGGCGTCGACATCCCCCGGCTGCGAGTCGGCGTCTACGCCACCACCACCACGACCGAGCTGTTCTTCCGCCAGGCCGTCGGCCGGTTCGTCCGCTGGACGCCGGGCGTGCCCCGCCAGAAGGCGTACCTCTTCATCCCCGACGACGCGCGCCTGCGCACCTGGGCGACCCAGATCGCCGACGCCCGCCGCCACAGCCTGCGCAAGCGGGAA